>CAYGTK010000058.1:0-19415 GCA_964352775.1 uncultured Chitinophagaceae bacterium | reverse complement strand
TAGTAACATTAGGCTGCATTCCCTTCGCCAGCATTTCGTCAAAAATACTTTGGGCTGTATTAAAGTCTTTCGTCTTGTTAATAAGCGTACTGTAACTGATAACATCAGGTTGGATACCTTCCGGCCCCATTTCATCGAATAAAACTTTCGCCTCACCAAATGATACCGCATTATGCATCATTATATTGTATTGAACTAGCGACTTGCTTGTTGAGCTTTTGAACCTACGTTTTTGTTCTTCAGCATCAGTTGTAGACAATAAAGCAAGATCTTCGTCTCTTCTACCTTCAAATTGGTAGAGTTCTTCTGCTAGCTTAGTATTTGTTTCTTTTTCTTCCTTAGTAACATTAGGTTGAGTTTGGGCCTTCAGCACCTGTTGTTTTGTTCGCTCTATTTGATCCTCTGTGCTCGCTACTATGGTATCAAAGTGAGATCTAATGCTAGCTAACACATCATCCATTTGTAATCCTATATCTGTCGCCAAGCGCAACATCAAAATGTCGAAACCATCAGTACTTACAAAGTAACCTTTCTTATCTTCAATTAGCTGAGCAACTTTTTTGTTAGGTTTTTCATCTTTATATAAGGTCCAATACGGTTCATTCTCCATTTCATTTGCTGGTATCTCATTTAGAAGGTCTATTAAACCATTGTCGTTACCCCCGTAACCTATTACTACTAGTGTATATTCTTCTACTACCTCTTTTATTTTCGACCTCCAACTGTTTTTAAGAGCCCCAATATCAACCTTAAGGCTTGCGGGGTCAAGAAAGGCGTCGCGATGTACTTTTATTATGGTTGGGGAAGTATTACGCAGGTCAATAAATTCTTTTAGGCTTTCATGACCATATATTCTCGGAAAAATTGGAGTGATCCTAGCCAATGACCGTTCTACAAGATCATCGAAATTAATGTTCACTACCAAATTGTTGTTGGATGATGACATTAAGTGCGCAAGAATAGTGTAGCCAATGCTTGGTTCGGCCTTGGCGATTATCTCTTGTAATTCTCTAGCACCTTGTGCTGGCCTATCTTTAAAACGGAGTTCGTAGAGTTCTGAATAGAACTCAGCGCAATTTGAAGGGGTTAATCCCTTAATACCATGACAATCTTCATCTTTACAAAAGTCTTCTAAGCTAGTTTTTTTTAAACGTAGGCGATCTCTGTCATATACTTCACCTAACCATTTCCTAGCCAGTTTTGCACCTGTTTCTATCCCAGAAGAAACAGACGCCCCTGAACCAAGCACAAAGCAGATCTTAGGATGATCTTTAGGAAACCAATTGGCTATCTGTTGCGAAAAGAACTTGTAAGTTGTTGCTGACATAGAATTAATAGTGTCTAATATACACAATAATCAATTTTCAAGAAAAGCTTTATTTTTTATTCAGAATTAAGTGTTCTGCGCAGCTCTTCGACTACGTCTGTCCAGGCTTTACCCCGCTAACGCAAACTTGTAGCTCGTGACTACGAAACATAAAAAGCTCAAACCACATACCATAGCGAGCAACCCGCGTGAGGGATAGTAGCGAACACGAAGTAAAGCGGATAGCCCGACCCTGAGGTACGAAGGGGCACGCCCTGTTTCAGTCTGTAGTTATGTTTGTTTTTATCTATCGACAACACACCCGCACTCTAAGCACTAGCCCCCCACCAACTGCCAAAACTTCACCATCCTGTCAGCCCTACCTGCTATTTTGTCTGCCAAAAGGTGCTGGCACTGAAATTGCAATAGGCGAATTACTGTAGTGAACATTTCAATAACCCTAAAAACACGACAAAAATGTCTTTAAACGTAAAACCTCTTGCTGATCGCGTGATCGTAAAGGCTGATAGCGCAGAAGAGACCACTAAAAGTGGACTTATTATTCCTGATAACGCTAAAGAAAAGCCACAACGTGGCGAAGTAATTGCCATTGGCACCGGAAAAGTAGATGAGCCGTTGACCGTGAAAGTGGGCGACAAAGTATTGTACGGAAAGTACGCTGGTACCGAGTTGACCATTGAAGGCGACGATTACCTTATTATGCGCGAAAGCGACATTTTGGCTGTAGTATAATTACGGCTTCCTTTTTATAGAACTAGAACCTTAAACACAAAAAAACACTAAGCAACATGGCTAAGTTAATTAAATATGATGCGGAAGCACGTGAGGCCCTGAAACGTGGGGTTGATGCACTGGCTAACGCTGTAAAAGTAACCCTAGGACCTAAAGGTCGTAACGTGGTTATCCAAAAATCTTTCGGCGCACCTACCATTACTAAAGATGGTGTAACAGTTGCCAAAGAAATTGAACTTGAAGACCCTACCGAGAACATGGGCGCACAATTGGTAAAAGAAGTAGCAAGCCGCACAGCAGACAATGCTGGTGATGGAACTACTACGGCTACCGTATTGGCACAAGCCATTATTACTCGTGGATTGAAAAGTGTAGCCGCAGGTGCTCACCTTATCGACTTGAAGCGTGGTATTGACAAAGCAGTTCAAGGCATTTTTGCTGACTTGAACAAGCAAGCAGTAGAAGTAGGTAACGACTCAAAGAAAATTGAGCAAGTAGCTACTATCTCTGCAAACAATGATTCTGAGATCGGTAAATTCATTGCTCAGGCAATGGAAAAAGTTGGTCGCGAAGGAGTTATTACGGTAGAAGAAGCTAAAGGAACAGAGACTTACGTAGATACCGTAGAAGGTATGCAGTTTGATCGTGGATACCTTTCTCCATACTTTGTGACTAACACAGAGAAGATGGAAGCAGAATTGGAAAACCCTTACATCTTGATCTACGATAAGAAGATCAGTAACATGAAAGACTTGTTGCCTATTCTGGAGCAAGTTGCTCAAACAGGTTCTCCATTGTTGATCATCTCCGAAGACTTAGAAGGTGAAGCACTAGCTACATTGGTAGTAAACAAAATTCGTGGTACACTTAAAATTGCTGCAGTTAAAGCTCCAGGCTTTGGCGATCGCCGTAAAGAGATGTTGAAAGACATCGCTATACTTACAGGTGGTGAATTGGTAACGGAAGAGTTAGGCTACAAATTGGAGACTGCTACAATGGAAATGTTGGGTCGTGCCGAAAAGGTAGTTATCGACAAAGACAACACTACAGTAGTTAACGGTGCAGGTACTGCCGATGCTATCACTGAGCGCGTTAACCAGATAAAAGCTCAAATTGAGAGCACTACATCTGACTACGATCGTGAGAAACTACAAGAGCGTTTGGCTAAATTAGCTGGCGGTGTTGCAGTAATTTACGTAGGTGCACCTAGCGAAGTAGAAATGAAAGAAAAGAAAGACCGTGTGGATGATGCCCTACATGCAACTCGCGCAGCGGTTGAAGAAGGTATTGTTGCTGGTGGTGGTACTGCTTTAATTCGTGCAATTGCATGTTTAGATAAAGTAGAAACTTCTACCGACGACGAGAAAACAGGAGTGGACATCATTCGCCGTGCTATTGAAGAGCCTTTGCGTCAAATTGTATTTAATGCAGGTATTGAAGGTTCGGTAGTAGTACAGAAAGTGAAAGAAGGAAAAGGTGATTTCGGATTCAACGCTCGCACGGCAACGTACGAGAACTTGTTGGAAGCAGGAGTTATCGATCCTAAGAAAGTAACACGTATTGCCTTGGAAAATGCAGCCAGCATTGCCGGTATGTTATTGACCACCGAAGCGGTGATCGTTGACAAGCCAGAAGAAGGTGGCGCACCAGGCGGCATGCCTCCAGGAATGGGCGGCATGGGCGGCGGAATGCCAGGCATGATGTAAGGTAGACGGCGCTTTAATTAATTATAAAGCATTAAGCCCCTTCAGTAATGAGGGGGCTTTTTTTTGTTTGTGTACTAGCGTTTTTGTCATCCTGAAATCAATTCAGGATCTGACGAAACATGGGTTCTTAGATTTCGTGGGAATAATAAACCTGGTCACGAGCTACGAGCTCGTGTTAGTGGGGGGAGGAACCATACTACTGATTAAAATCCACTCAAGATTCTGTCTTCCTAACAAACTCCCAAAACTCTTTTATGTTCTTAGGGTTGTTTTCATTTTCAGCATCTAAAATCTTATCCAAAGGAAAATTTAATCGCCAGTGCTTCAATGTATTATTGGACCGCTCATCGATTATATCATGCTTTAAAAGTAATGGAATAATCTTATTGTAGACTATACTCTGATTTGAGCTGAACTTGTGATTAATATGATGAATATGGAGGGAGGTAGTTCTACTAAAAATTAGCAAAAACCTCTGAAGCTGTTTTTCAAATTCACTAATTTCTTTTCGAAGTAAATCTTCTTCAAATTCTATCTTAAGTTCTTGCTTTCCGAAATTTATGCCATATTTCTCAACTAATCCTATAATTCGTGTAGGAGTAAATGTGTGCTCCTGAACCTCACCATTAGAAACAATCTTAATTGAATCGATATTACAATCAACCATATCAACCTTTGAAAATGAGTTTTCTGAACTAGTCTCTATTCGAATTTCATTAAAATCGCAATTCTTAAGAACTACATTAGTTAATGAAGTGTTTTTTAAACTTATATTAATAAACGTACCGTTATTGATAGATGTATTCTCAATTTGCTTATTCTCAAACACTAGACTACTAAAGGTCAACTTGGAATCTATCATAATCATAGTATCACCTCTATAATTGTTTAATAGATAAGGTAGAATAGTCCCGACATTAAATTGAAGATAAGTTGGCTTCCACTGATTTGCAGTTTCGTTCAAAAATAAGATTACGGTATCCAGAGGAATACTAGAATCATCTATACAATTACATGAAAACCTAGCTATAGAATCAGGTAGTTGGGAATGCGACAAAAATTTAATTAGCGATTTGTTATTTCCAGATTTTGTAGAATCGACCAAAATTCTTGATAAATATTTAGCTATGAAATAACCTTTAAACTCTGGATGGTCAAAAGACCTCAAATAATCTTTATTCAAATCGGACTTAACAAGAAGAGCGTGCATCTTTACCATTTCTACAATTTGACTTGATTTATTACTGTCAAATTTCCAATCCTCACAAAGTATTGTAGTAAGGTATTGAATAGAGTCGATATGGATGAATTCAACTTGATCTTCCCACATTATATTCGCCACCTCAGTAAGCAAAGCCATATGCTGGTTCACTGAAAGGAACGGTTCGCCTGTTTCTCTGTCTTTCCATTTATCCTCTACTTCTCTTAAAACGAATGACTCCACTACATATCCAACTCCTTCCTCATTATCAGACTTCAGTCCCAACATAAATTCAGAAGGTTTCTTATTATATTTCAGCAAACCTTCAATTACTTTGGCCAATAAAAATGGTTTAGAAAGCACAGGATGCCTTTTATTACCATCAAGTACTGAAACCAACTCGTCGTATGTTTCACTTGGATTACTAAAAGAGCTGCCTTCATAAGAGGAATATTGTATATAAGCCCTAGAATTGCTTTCGCTCCAATCCTGGATTTTTATTTCACTAAACTCACAATCAGTAGGTAGTTTATCCTTCATTAGCTTTGTGCGTTTAACATAATCTTCAATATCAAAGAACGTTCTTCGAGAAGCAGCAATAATCCTTCCTTTACCGTTTAGATGCGCAGCAAGACTTGAAAGAGCACCTATAGCTTCTTTATTTCCTACTTCAGCAGCAAGCTCATCAAATCCATCAATCGCCAATACAAGAAATCCTTTTAGTATGAGGTTGATAACTGATGACATCCATAAACCTGAAACTCTAAGTTCCCCTAAGTCATACATAATAGCTTCATTCAACCTTACCAATTGCCTACCTTGTAAATCAACATGCCAAAAAAGGTATTTTGTTGTACCAGCTAAGTATGCTTCTGCTTGTAAATGCTGAAATTCTTTCAAAAGTGCAGTCTTACCATGCCCAGCATCCGCGGTAATAAATGTTAGACTAGTCACAAAAGGAGATGAGTTAGAGCATGCCTCGTTTAAGGCCTCTAAACCCGATAATTCCGTTTCATCTGCCCTTGATGTAAAATACTTTACACCTCCATCAACATAGTTACTTAAACCTTTTCGCTTACTCAATATTTTAGTCGCAAGAATTTCGAGTTTGGCAACTTTTTTTGTCAAGAAATCAGTGTATGACATGGTTTCATCTTGATAACTCACTAAAAGTGCACCATCATTTTCAATCAATTTAAACTCAATCTCTACTCCACCCTTATTAAACACCACATCTCCAGTCGCATGATCCATTACAACTTCAGCATTATCATCAGCGTAAGCCCCTATGTCTCCTTTTACCATTTTGAATATTTCGTTCATGACAATTGTACTGTATTAATTTTAAACTGATTTAAAATAGAATCAAACTCTGCTATACTCTGATAATTTGTCATTGACAAAATCAGGCTATTCTTATTCTGAGAGGTTAGAATACTAGCCTGTAGTAATGAAGGAATGTGGTCGATATCATCAGAAACTACATTTATCAACTTTGCATTTGAATTCCCTGCAAATGCTAGTATATCACAAGCAATCATATTATCAACCATTTTCTGCGCACCCTGCCAAATGACCTCATGATTGCGAATAGAACAACCTTCCATAGGACATAATTTTTGCTTCGTTTTAAATAGTGAGCATGAACTACGTATTTGACAGTTACTTTCTGTGCACAATTCATCAAGTTTTTCTCTATTTAGTCTAATACCTCTAACACCTTTTTTAATTTTATAAGTAGGCTGCCAAACTACATTTGGCAAGGAAAATATTGTAGTAGCTAGAGAGATTGTTCCTTTTATGTTTATTCTTTTTTTTATATCTATATATGGAAATATATTCACGGATGCAAGTCTTGCGGCAAGGTTTGATGCCAATTGAGTAAAACCACTTTCATCATACCAACCTCCATATAGACGGACTTTAAACTGAGTTACCGAATCATTTATCTTGCTAGTTTCTTTTACTAAATTTATAAAGAACAACTCTAGATCTCCATCAGTATACTCTGATAGAGGCTTATAAAACAGGTTGTCATAGTCGAGAATAATTACTGCTGTCTCAGAATTCAATTCTTGCTGAAACAGCTGGGTTTTGTCTAACATCTTCTGAAAGTAATGATTAATTTACATGTAGGCTGACCTGAGAGAAGTAGAGCAAAAGTACAAGTTGGGCAACAGTCGCATTCTACAGTATCAATTGCCAGCAAAAACTACGCACCATTAACCGTAGACTATCGACAAATAACCGCAGCCAGTTTATGCCCATTTCCTCCCATTTTAAGTTTTAGATATCTAAAAACTGCTCACAGGTCAGCAACTTACATATAGTGATATCTGGCAAATGGCTGTATGCCTTGTAAACAGGGGGTTCTGCAATTCGCCTAACCCGCCAAAATACGGCCTGTAACCCTTGCTACCACTAGGTCCAATTTTGGTAGTGCACCGCAGCGGTACCATTTGTGCCGTAAGCTTTCTATAATTATATTTTGCAATGGGTAAGGGTAGGTAAATACAGCCAAAGGTTTACCTCTTATTTCTATATACCTCCCCAAAACTTAAGCCCGTTAAATGACTTTCTGCCCAAGCAGATAAGTTGAAATAGTTGAGTATGCGGGTTTCGTTAGCATCTTCTAATGCCTTGCCAAGCTTGTCTCTAAATGCGGTGAACAGGGCGTGGCTAATATGCTGCTCGTCTACATAGTTTATCTTGCGGAGTAGGTGCAGCAGCAACTGTTCGGCCTGCAGTAGCTTGCCTCTGCTTTTCTGGTAGCGGTAGGTGCTTTCTATTAGCGATTCCAGCAGGCGGTAATTTTTTGATTCGTAATGAGCTATCAATAACAACATTCTCGCGAAGCGTTGTATTTCTTGCACCGCCTGTTGGTCGGGCTCATCTATTATCAATTGCAGGTGATCGATAGTTGCCTGAAAATCAGCATTCCCGAAATGGAGATAGGCCAAGAGGTACTGGAAGCTCATTTTATTATGAACCACCACCTTGTGCTTTCTCAGCCCCTCATTTATTTCATTGGATAGGCGAGGGGCTTCCTCAAAATTCCCTTGGCGGAGGTGCATATTCAATTCCAACTGATACCCCAAGCGGAATATATTGGCGGGCAACTGGTGTAGCTTTCTAAATACGGGCCTATCGCCCAGTGCGCGGAGTTTCTTTAATCCTGTTATTACTTCTTCTGTTCGGCCCGTTACCAAGCTATCTATCAAGTAGTTGTTCAGCATAGAAAAGTAGCGGTCGGGGTAGCGGTCTATAGCATCGTTGTTCTCTAATAACCTTACCGCCGCGCTGTTGTGTCGGTAGGCTATGCCCACGTCTCCTAAAACAAAGTGAGCCGTACCCAAAGCCCTATTCTGGTTTAGTTGGTTTCGAAGCAGATCAGTTTTCAATTCGCCTAGTTTGTTAATATGTTCCTTTAGTTCATTTTTCACTTGCTCATCTCTGCCGCTCATTTTACTGTAGTGCAGCCAAGCAATTTGGTCGGCCTTTTGTTCTAGTTGTTTTGCTTGTTGTAGCTCTTTTAGAGCTGCCAATTCATCCTGAGCCTCTTTTCCAAGGTCATGGCGACCCTTTCCCTTAAAGTAAGTCTTACTGTTCAAGTTGCGGACAATTCTATAATATTCTGGCCACCATTCTAGTGCTTCGTGTTTTTCTAGCTCTACCTTGCATTTTTTTAGTTGCTGCTGGCAGGGTTTGTATAGTCCCTTTTGTAGTAGTATTTCTGCTTGGTGTAGCATTGTCTTTAACTGCTCTTGCCACGAGCGTGCCGCATGATAATGATGTAGGGCAGATAGCACCTGGTCGTATAATTGCCTTTTTAGCACGGCAAAGTGGGCGCTTCCGCCTTGGGCTAGCCATTTTTCTTTTATAGCCGTCTCATTATAACTCGTTTGGTCGGCTATAAGGTTGAATAGTTGTTGGTATTGATTCTGCTCGCCAATAGTGTGTTTACTGGCCTGAACGGCGAAATATCGCTTCTCTGTTTTCGACAAAGAGTGAATAAGATCGAATATTGCCGACGAGGCAGTTTTCATAGACTTTTAATTTATGAGCGGGATAAATGTCATTTAAATATAGGTAAAAGTGAAGAATAGTAACTTTAGAAGTGTTACTTATGTTGCTAATTCAACTTGGGCAATGGACATCATCGTAGTTATTTAGCACTCGAATTAGTAACTTAAAATTCTATGACTATGAAGACTTATCGACTACTTTTTATTGGGATACTGCTACTCGCACTCCCGTTCATTTCCACAGCGAGCAATGCTGATTGGATAACCCTTACCAATGGGGATAATGTAACGTCCATTGTTGAAGATAACACTAACCGATGGATAGCTACCAAAGGTGGCTTGGTTAAAATGGACAAGGCTACAAAAGCTATGACCTATTACAATCGTTTGAATAGCGAACTACCAAGTAACTCAATAGAGACCTTGGTTATTGATGAAGCTACTGGCGACTTATGGATAGGTACTTACGATCAAGGAGTGGTGCGTTTTGATGGTGCCGACTGGGAAATATTTAATGCAGATAATAGCGGATTAGACCACAACGATGTATATACTATGCAGTTTGATGACGACGGTAACTTGTGGCTAGGCCAGTTCAACAACCTTACTGTATATGATGGTACTGACTTTATAGTATACGACTTACCGCATTATGCAGCGGTGACCACCATGAAGATAAACTCACCTACGGATATAGATATGGCTTGGTTCGTTAACAGTACTACGTTTGCTGAAACATTTAATTGGAACGGTACAAGCATTGTGGAAACAAGCGGTATTTCTGTTGATGGCCTGTATCGTCTATATACGGCTGATAATGGCGATACTTGGGCATGTTATAATGGCGGTGTTGCAAAAAAGAACGGTAATGGCTGGATATACTACGATTCTAATAATAGCAGCTTACCCAATACGCAGGCTAGAAGCTTAGTAGAACATAATGGCGAGCTATACTTAGGTACCGACGTTGGTATTTTTATGTTAGAGAATAATGACTGGGTAGCTGTAGATGAAGATATGAGCGGAGTGAATTACATGAGTTCAGTAGATGGTGGCCTATGGGTAGGTTCTAATGTAGAAGGCTTGACTTGGAGAACCGATGCTGGTGTTAAAACCAAGTACCACGTATCTAATTCTAAAATACCGTTTGAAGACCCTAGAGTTAAGATGTTGCTAGCTGATGATGGTAAAATGTGGTTCACTAAAGTTCGTGATCCTGAGATCCACCAGTTTGACGGTACTACTTGGACGAGCCAAGCGTTGCAATTTACTCCAGATGGAATTGGCCGTATGGCTACTGGTGCAAACGGGGTAGTGTGGTTGTTGAATGGTGTAGCCCTTTATAAATTTGATAATGGTGTAGAGCAGTCATGGGATCTATCAACTGCTGGTGTTGCCTTTAATGGTTTAGAAGATGTAATGGAAGGTCCAGACGGTAAAGTATACATGACTACTTACGGTAATGGTATCATTGTGTTTGAAAATGGAGTGTTTACCGCTTACAATAGAAGTAATAGCAATATTTCATCTAATAGAATTAACGACATTAAGTTTGCTAATGGTAAGGTCTTTATAGCTACGGAGGTAGAAACAGCAACAGGTACTCCTTATGGTGGTGGACTGGAAGTGTTTGATGGCGCGAGCTTTCAAGTGCTGAATACTCAAAACAGTACTATTCCTAGTAATGATGTATACGATCTGGCAGTAGAGGGAAACAAGTTATGGTTAGTTACCGATTCCGTGTTGTCAGCATACGAAAATGGTGTATTCACCAACTATTCATTGGCGCAACTGGGTTTACAAACGCAGTGGTTAAAGAGTGTTATGATTGGCCCTAATGGTGCTAAATGGATAACAGGCGCGTTAATAAACCGAGGAGAACTGGCCCGTTGGGATGGTAACACCACAACAATACTTAATGCTACAAACTCACCAATTGGCGACTACTTTTATAACATGTTCGATATGGAGTTTGATGCCGAGGGTAACCTATGGTTATCGCATGGTTGGTCTATGTTCGTTTACAAAGAAGGAGGTGTGCAGAACATTAACGAAGAGCTACCTACTGTGGGGTTTAGCGATATTAAAAATGTAGAAGGTTTGGTAAGTATTTACCCTAACCCAACCACGGATGCCATAACCCTTAACTGGAACAGCGAAGTGAATGGTGAGCTAACAGTTAGCGTGTATGACCTAAGCGGAAAATTAGCAGTTCAACAAAGCGTAAATGCGTTGGTTGGCGATAGCACAACGCTAGGTTTACAGGGCTTCAACCAAGGCTACTATATCTACCGTATTACCGATGCAAGTGGAAACACCTTGAAGGCTACAGGCAAGGTTTTAAAGCAATAGTATATAACAGACGATAAGTCGCCGATATGCTAACAACCACCTGACCCAGAGGGGCACAGGTGGTTGTTGCGTAGAATACTAATTCATTTCTTTTCAGGATAGACAAAATACAAGCGCCCCTAGCTAATTAGCTAGGGGCTTTATTATTTAGATAATGATAACTAATCGGGTTAGCTAGTTTCCAATCGGCTAATCTGTTTGTTGAATTATTGACTCGCGGTATAGATTCATATGTCCCAAAGAGTAGCAAGGTTATAGCATTATGCTGAAAGAAATGGGAACATACCGCATGAAAAACTCTTAAATACACTGATAAGAAATTTTGACAAAAGTAAAAAAAGGACCTCAAGGTGATTTACGAAGAAATTCTCAGCTGGATTTTTCTAAATTTATCAACATAATCAACCTTCCATGCGCAAGTTATTCATCAGGCTCACTTTCTTTTTAGTAGTGTTACTAATTGGGTGCTATCCATTAGCCACGGGTTCTATGAAGTGGCGTATTTCATGGGATAAAGAAATGAAGCGTGGGAAGAAAGAGTTCTTAGCTCAAAACGATTCCCTTAAGAAGCGACCACCAAATGTAGTGGTGATATTGGCAGATGATCTAGGCAAGTTCGAAGTATCAGCATATGGAGCAAAGCACATAGCTACACCACATATAGATCAGTTGGGAAAAGAAGGTGCGGTATTTACCCGTGCATATTGTTCGGCTCCGGTATGTGCTCCTTCACGGGCGGGAATAATGACAGGCCGTTATCAGCAGCGATTCGGTTACGAAACGCAAGAAATGCAGGTGTATCCAACTAACATTATTGAATATTTATCGGGTAAGTATTTAGCCAACACAGGGGATTTTGTCATGAGATCGAGGCCTGTTTATCCACGCGAATGGCATATTCATAAGCAAGGAGTTCCACCAACGGAAATAACGATGTCGGAGTTGTTTAAGCACTATGGATACAGTACGGCTTTATTTGGTAAATGGCATTTGGGGCATAGTAAGCAGCATGTGCCTGAAGTTAGGGGCTTCGATCACACGTATGGCTTTTTGGGGCACTCATCACTTTATACACCCGAGCAATCTACCCCAGGGTATGTTTCACACATTCAAGACCAGTTCAGCGCAAAATATCAGTGGGATACCAAGCGGGATGATCACGCTGCCATTCGAGAAAATGGAAAAGAAATTATTGAAGAAGACTATCTAACTTGGGCCATTCGCGATAGGGGTATTAACTGGATGAACGAGCATAAAGATGACCCCTTTTTTATGATGTATTCATTTAGTGCGCCGCATGTGCCCTTTCAAGCTCCCATCGATTATTACTGTAAGTGGGATACGGATTTACTTGGTAACAAATTGGATGATAATCATCAAACCTACTATGCTCTTATCAATGCTCTGGATGATGCCGTTGGCGATATCAATCAAGCCATAAAGGATGCTGGGTTGGAAGAGAATACAATAGTTTGGTTTTTGAGTGATAATGGCGGGGCATCATATACAGGGGCAACGGAAAACGGTCCTCTTAAAGGAGGGAAGATGACCCATTTTGAGGGAGGCATTAATATACCGATGATGGTAAAATGGCCAGGGCACTTCCCAAGGGGGCAGCGCTATACTAAGCCAGTAACCTCATTGGATATTTATGTTTCCTCCGCTAAAGCAGCTGGTATGGCATTACCAGATGATAGGGTGTATGACGGGGTCAACCTTTTTCCGCATCTACGGTCAGAGGTGGATAGCTTTCCTCATCCTTTTGTATTTCTACGATCAGACCACATCAAAACGATGATCAAGGAAGATTGGAAGATGGTACTAAGTACTCGCGATGAATGGCAGCACTTGTACAACTTAGCGCGAGATAGTTCTGAGATGATGGAGTGTATGGAACAAAATCCGGAACTATTTGAGCAAATGTGGCAACGCCATCAACAGTGGCAAAAGGAATTGCCTAAGAAACCCATGTGGCCCAGGGTTATGGATATGAAGTTTAAATTGGAAGATGGTAATGAATATTTATTCCCAGCATAGATGAAAAAAGTACTGTTAATATTAATTCTGGGCTTTTCAACTTTACAAGTAATGGCTGAGCGTCCTAACCTACAGTTGGGCATACACTTCGGATTAAATGCAAGAGTGTATCGCTTGAACTATTTAGTTGCCACAACTGATTTATCAGACCCTAATAACCCGAGGGATACTCTGTTCGACCAAACTGTAAACGGCTTAGAAGGGGGATATCATATCGGGTTCTTTTTCCGTGTTACTAAAAAACGCAAATACGCTCAAGTTGGGGTCGACTTTATCAGAACCTCCGCCCCTGTTTTCTCCAATAGCATAAGTGATACCAGCGCCTCTGATGATGTAGCTGTGTTTGGGGTAGAACTGCCATTTTTAGTGGGTTACAGAATAGTAGAAACTCCGAAGTTTAAATGGAGATTAAACACTGGACTTTCGATGACTATTTTGGGGAAAGTGAACGAGAATGATGCCGGATTCAAGCTTAAAGATTATGTGAATCCGCGAGTAGGCATGCGGTTTGGAATGGGGGTTGATATAGCTTTTTTCATTGTCGATTTTAACTACGCGATTGGCTTAACTCGTGAGTTCAGATCTATATCTACAAGAGCTCAAAGCCATTCGTTTGCACTAACCATAGGCTTTGTTTTTTAGGGATGTAACAAAAATAGCCCTTACCAATTGGCAAGGGCTATCCTAATAGTAGTTGGTTGTGTATGTCTTAGAAACGCTCGGTTTCGCTGAAGTAGAAGTTACCTTCAATAGCAGCGTTCTCGTCGCTGTCGCTACCGTGAACGGCATTAGCGGCAATACTTTCAGCATACAGTTTACGGATGGTTCCTTCCGCTGCATCAGCAGGGTTAGTAGCACCAATAAGTGTACGAAAATCTTCTACTGCATTGTCTTTTTCTAAAATAGCAGCAACTATAGGGCCACCACTCATGTACTCTACTAGTTCGCCATAGAATGGACGCTCTTTGTGTACTTCGTAGAATTTACCCGCTTGCTCTTCGCTAAGTTTCGTGTAGCGCATAGCAATGATACGGAACCCCGCTTCGTTTATCTTGTTCAAGATGGGGCCGATGTAGTTTTTCTCAACTGCATCTGGCTTTATCATTGTAAAAGTTCTGTTACCAGCCATAGTCTGTTCGTTAAATTTTGTGCAAAAATAGGAGTTTAAAAACCATTTTCAAGTACCCAGCAGGTTCTTTTGCTTTCTTAGCCATTATTTAAGACCTTCGCAGCGCTTATGAAAGACTTGGTAAATCGTGTTAAACAGTTGCTGCACGGGCAAAAGAAGGTAGTTATCACCACGCATCAGAATCCTGATGGCGACGCTTTAGGCTCATCCCTAGGTTTAGCTCATTTTCTGCGTATGCAAGGCTACGATGCTCGGGTTATTTCTCCTTCTAATTATCCTAACTTTTTAAAGTGGTTGCCAGGTAATGAGCACGTGCTACATTATCCATTGGCTAAAGACCGCGCCCAGAAATTGGTGGAAGAGGCAGAAGTTATCTTCTGTTTAGATTTCAATAGTTTGGGTAGAATAGGGGAGTTGGGGCAGTACGTTGAAAAAGCAGAAGCAAAAAAGGTAGTGATAGACCATCACTTAGAACCAGACGATTTTGCCGATGTACTCATAAGCAATACCGATGCCAGTAGCACCGCTGAAATGATTTATGAATTCATAGAGGAGTGGGATGGACTGAAATATCTGAATTGTAATGTAGCGGTAAGCCTGTATACGGGTATATTAACCGATACAGGAGCTTTTCAATACCCAGCTACCACTGCGCGAGTGCATGAAATAGTAGCTCAGCTAGTAGATAAAGGTGTTCAGGTGAATGATGTGTACCAAAGGATATACAATAGTTTTTCAGAAAAGCGATTGCGTTTATTTGGCTACTGTTTGACGGAGAAGATGAAGGTATTCCCTGAATTGAAAACAGCCTATATACACCTTACCCCAGAGGAACTTATACGCTTTGATGTGGGCCCTGGCGATACCGAAGGTTTGGTGAACTTCCCACTGAAGATAGCAGATGTGAATTACTCCGCCCTTATTATAGACCGTACAGAATTGATAAAGATGTCGTTCAGAAGTAAGGGAGACTTTGATGTGAATCAGTTTGCCCGCACGCACTTTAATGGTGGTGGACATAAGAACGCCGCAGGCGGAATGAGTAAGGATACCTTGGAAGAAACGCTAAAACGCTTCGAAGAAGCTTTACCTACTTACAAAGATCAATTGAACTACTAATGTTGTTTCGCTTCACCCTCTTTTTATTTTGTGTTGTACTACTTGGTTGGGGTGGCTGTCAAGATAATTCTGATGGTGGAAGCGCTGATGAACCTAAGCAGGAAACGCCCGCCCCCATAACTAGTCAGCTAGATATAGACGAGCAGAGCATTACTAGATACCTAGAGAAGAATAACATCACTAATGCACAGAAGCACGAGGGCATCTACTATACTATTACCGAACAGGGGAATGGTGGTGCTATTGTTGCTGGAGATGATGTGATATTTGAAGCTACGGGTAAATTCTTGAATGATAGTCCTTTCTATTCTTCTAAAGAACAAGGTCAACCTCTAGAGATATTTATGGGGCAGAATATGGTTGTTCCCGGTTTAGAGGAGGGTTTAACATTATTACAAAAAGGCGGTAAGGCAACATTGTATTTACCATCAGAAATGGGTTACGGGGAGGAAGGCCAAGGCGCTGTAATTCCACCCAATACCGTATTGATATATGAGATAGAGGTGTTAGAAGTTAAGAAGCAGGTACAGTAGCTCTAGACATCGGCACGGCCATATTCTCTAGCACAGGCTCTCCTTTAAATATTACTTTTCCAGTTCCTTTTTTGTTCTCCCATACTTCTATTCCCTTCCAAGTATCACCACATAGATTGGTAATGGTAGCTCCTTGGTTCAGTATTAATGTGCCATTTGGTTTCACACTTATCTTCGCTCCGCTAGGTAGAGAAAGTCGGCAACCTAAGGTTAAAGTAGCTCCATTACCAATTACAATATCACCCTCTAAGCCGCGCGAGCTATTCCATACAATAGAATCTCCTGCACCAATTTTTATGGTAGCGGCACTATTATAGACACACCACCTCGGCTCAAGAGCTTTCCGTTGGCTGGAACCTAATAGTGAAAAATTCTTCTGTATCCGTCCTATTTGGCAAGGTGTAAGGGCACACTGGCAGTTGTTGTAGTCCATCATGTTGTTTGATACCAGCTTATTATCTCGGCAAGCGGGGGAGTTACTATCCCAACAATTGGCGTGGGCGGGGGTGTCATCGCAGCCATCGTTCCTTCCCCAGCTATGAGGTAAGCCTAACGTGTGCCCCACTTCATGTAGTAAAACATTTACTATGCTCCATGGCCCTCTATTGTACCAAGTCCCATCATTGGAGTAAATAGTATCTCTAAGGTTTTGGTAAGCACTCGTAAATTTTAACCAACCTTGAAACCCTACACCATCGTTAGAAGCTTTGTAAGTTTTACTAGTAATGCTATCTGCCGGATGCTCCATCATCATGAAGTTGATCACTTCGCCTTTTTTGTATTGGTATTTTTCAAAAACTCTTCTGTCAAATCGAGTATCTCCTTTTCCAGAACGGATAAAGTAGGCAATACTAGGGTCTGGTTCGTAGCGGAGAAATACACCGGTGTAATTATTCTCCTCTGTTTTATCTAGAATGAACCTATAGTTAATGGGTAATACAGGGATGTTGTTATTTAACGGTATCCGCATCTTCTCATTCTTGGCTAGCTTTTCATTGGCAAAGCGTATCATTTCTTGAGCGTAATTCACGGCTTTATCGTAGTCGTTAAATGTATGCTTGCCAGTAGTATCATTAATAAATTGACACACCACCCGCACATATCTCATTGGTGTATGGTCAGGGTAGTCCAAACTGGGTGCATAGTTAAGTGGATCTGTGCATGGCGAGCGTTTTGGGGCTATTCCTGGTTCTTCTTGAGATACCATTTTCTCGGTTAAAAACACCTTCTTCAAGGTGTCTCCACAAGACGATAAATAAGTCACTCCTAATAGTAAAAGGAAAAGTATAGTAAATACCCGCACTTGTTTGTACCACATTTGTTCTTATAGTTCTATTTTTGTAGCCTAACTACACAAAAGATGAAACTACAATATATCACTTTATTGGCTCTGGCTATATTTTTTAACGCTTGTACTCCTGCAGAAACCAAAGAGAGTTTAGACAAAGCGGTAGTAGATGCAGAGCAGTCACTATACGGTGAGAACGGTACTTTCCGATTTAATGATAGCTTGGCTAACAAAGTTATTGGAGCTTACGAAGCCTATGCCAATGCTTTTAAAGAAGACCCTAAGTCGGCCGATTACTTATTTAAAACTGCTGATGCTTATCGTTCATTAAAAAAGTATGATGAGGCGATAGCCATTTACGATCGTATTGAAGCAGAACACCCTACTCATGAGAAAATGCCTCAGTGTTACTTCTTGAAAGGTTTTGTTTATGAGAATGAAATGGGAGATCTACCAAAAGCAAAAGCATCATACGAAGGCTTCTTAGCGAAGTATCCTGACCATGAGTTAGCTGATGACGTTCAGTTTTCCCTGAATAACCTTGGCCGCTCACCTGAAGAGATCATCAAAGAATTTGAACGTAAGCGTTTGGAAAACGAAGCTAAGATGGCAGTTGATACTGCTGAAGCTGCGTAGATCTAGGTGACACGTTTTGAGAAAAAGCTCAAAAGAAATTAGGTATATCTCTACTAGCGTGAAGAACACGAACTACCCTTATCTTTCTTCGAGGTAGAATTCGGTAAAAAATAACATGTTCCTTAAAGGCTAAGCTTCGTAACTCAGGCTTTATCTCATCCCTTGTTTTTCCCATTTCAGGAAAAGCTACTATATCCAGTAAGACGTTTTCAAGGGCATTTAAATAATCGACAGCAGTTGAAAAACTATGCCTGTTATGGGTGTAATCAAATAGCTCATCAAGGTCCTTCTCTGCAGGAACAGATAATTCGTAACTAGCGTAGTTTTTCACTAGTAATGAATCTATTTAGCCGCTTGTTTACTGTGTAGTATATCGCTGATAGAACGAGTACTGGCTTTACCAGACCAACCTTTTTCTATCTCTTGGCGTAAATCGTCCAACACCTTTTGGCGGTATACGGCATGTAGTCTTAATGCATCGCGAACTACTTCACTAGCATTTTGATAATCACCTGATGCTACTTGGTTAGCTATGTAGCTCTCTTGTTTATTTGTAAAACTGATGTTCATAGTTGTTTAAACGTTTACCGTATTCATATGTTGTCTATATTTAGCAAATATAGCCATAATAGAAATTAGGAAGCCGAAAATGACCTGAATGCTTTAGCAATAGTCTAACTAAGACTCTTTCACATTAGCCCTTCCCCTATAAAAAGCCTTCAATATTCTTAACACTTCATCTTCTGAAATGTCTAAGTAAAGCGCCCCATTTCGGGAATAACTTATCAGCCCACGTTCTTCAGATACACAGAAGGCAACGGCATCACTTTTTTCCGTAATGCCCACGGTTGCTTTATGGCGCATACCTATGCGAGAAGGGAGTTCAGTATTGGAGGAGACAGGTAGCACGCAGCCAGCGGCAACAGCTCGTTCCTCAGCTATAATAACAGCACCATCATGTAATGGACTGTTCTTTTCAAAAATACTTTCCAGCAGCTTACTGCTTATCTGGCTATCTAACGGAGTTCCTGTTTCAGCATAGAATTGTAATTGCGAACTATCAGTAAATACTAAAATAGCTCCCGTTTTGGTTGCCGCAAATTGCTTGAGGGCAGAAACAATTTCTTTTATTACCCTATCAGAGCTTACCTCTTTCTCTACTTTACCAGCAAATAGCGATCGCCAGAAGGCCGTTCTTCCAAAGCGAGTCTCTTTACCAAGTAATAGTAAGAACTTACGCACCTCGGGCTGGAACACGATGAGTAAGGCGATAACCCCCACCTCAATAAATTGACCCAAAATGCTCGAAAGCAGCTTCATTTCCAATAAG
>CAYGTK010000057.1:0-19477 GCA_964352775.1 uncultured Chitinophagaceae bacterium | reverse complement strand
TTGATCTAGTTGATGATCCTGAATTGTTAGAGCTTGTTGAAATGGAAGTGCGTGAGTTGTTGAGCTTCTACGAATTTGACGGTGATAATATCTCTGTAATTCAAGGTTCTGCTTTGGATGCATTGAATGGTGGTGATGCTGGTATTAAAGCTGTTAACGACCTTATGGAAGCTTGTGATAACGATATCCCAATGCCTGAGCGTGACGTTGATAAGCCTTTCTTGATGCCTGTAGAGGATGTATTCTCTATCACAGGTCGTGGTACAGTTGCTACTGGTAAGATAGAGCGTGGTGTTATCAACTCTGGAGATCCAGTAGAGATATTAGGTCTTCAAGAAGAGTCATTGAAATCAACCGTAACAGGTGTTGAGATGTTCCGTAAGATCTTGGATCGTGGAGAAGCAGGTGAGAACGTAGGTTTATTACTACGTGGTATTGAGAAGACTGACGTTAAGCGTGGAATGGTAGTAGCCAAGCCAGGTAGCATCACTCCTCATACTGAATTTAAATGTGAAGTTTACGTTTTGTCAAAAGAAGAGGGTGGTCGTCACACTCCATTCTTCAACAAATACCGTCCTCAGTTTTACTTCCGTACAACTGATGTAACAGGAGAGGTAACTCTTCCAGACGGAGTTGAAATGGTAATGCCTGGTGATAACGTTACGTTGAATGTTGCTTTGATCTATCCTGTAGCGATGGAGAAAGGTCTTCGTTTCGCTATCCGTGAAGGTGGCCGTACCGTAGGTGCAGGTCAGGTGACTGAGATCATCAAGTAATTTGATATAAAAGGTAAACGGGTGTAGCTCAGTTTGGTTAGAGCACTGGTTTCCAAAACCAGGTGTCGGGGGTTCGAGTCCCTCCTCCCGTGCAGTAAAAAAAAGATGAATAAAGTAACTCTATACATTAAAGAGGCCTATAACGAACTGGTCTACAAAGTAACTTGGCCCACATGGGAAGAGTTGCAGTCCAGCTCTGTTGTAGTACTTGTTGCTTCGTTACTCATTGCCTTGGTTGTTTTGGCCATGGATCAAACCTCTAGTAGGATTTTGAAAGAGGTCTATCGAATGTTAGGATAAGAATAAGAGATGTCAGAAGATAGATTTAAATGGTACGCCCTACGGGTGATAAGTGGTAAGGAGAGAAAGCTACGTGAGTACATTGAGAAGGAGGTAAAACTCTCTGGATGGGCTGAAGTAGTTCGCCAGATCTTAGTGCCTACCGAGAAAGTATACAAAATACAGAACGGTAAAAAGGTTATTAAAGAGCGCAACTTCTTTCCTGGTTATATACTTATAGAGGCGGATAGTTACAAGTTCTCTGGAGAAATGTCTGGCCATATTGCTGGTATCACTAACGTGATCCACTTTTTGGGAAAGGCTACGCCAACACCCCTTCGTAGTTCAGAAGTGAACCGCATATTGGGTAAGGTAGACGAGATGGAGGAAATGGGCGAAACCATGAACGAACCATACATTGTGAACGAAACTGTTCGCATTATAGATGGACCGTTCAATGATTTCAAAGGAGATATTGAAGAGGTAGATGAGCAGAAAAAGAAACTGAAAGTAATAGTTAAAATATTTGGTCGTAAAACCCCTGTGGAGTTGAACTTCATGCAGGTGGAAAAATTAAGCTAATACCATGGCAAGAGAAGTAGAAGGTTTTATTAAGCTCCAGATACGTGGAGGTCAGGCGAATCCTGCACCACCCGTTGGTCCTGCATTAGGTGCAAAAGGGGTCAACATTATGGACTTTTGTAAGCAATTCAATGCCCGTACACAAGACCAACCAGGCAAAGTACTACCAGTAGTAATTACTGTATATAAGGATAAGTCTTTTGATTTTATTATCAAGACCCCTCCTGCAGCAGTATTAGTAATGGAGTATGCTAAATTGAAATCAGGTTCTGCCGAACCTAACCGCGTAAAAGTGGGAAGCATTTCTTGGGATTCTATTAAAGAGATAGCTGAAATAAAAATGCCAGACCTGAATGCATTCAGTGTAGAATCTGCAATGCGAATGGTAGCTGGAACGGCACGTAGTATGGGAGTTAACGTAAAAGGTACTGCTCCTTGGGAACAAGAAGAGCAGAACGCTTAATAATAAAATAACAGACAGTAGTGAAACTGACTAAGCATCGTAAAAAGGTACAAGACAAAGTAGATCCGAAACAGCAATATTCGTTGGCTGAGGCATCTGCTCTAGTGAAAGAAGTAACCAGCTTGAAGTTTGACGCTTCAGTTGACCTTCACATTCGTTTGGGTGTAGATCCACGTAAAGCCGATCAGGCCATTCGTGGAACTGTATCTCTACCCAATGGTACAGGTAAAGAGAAAAAAGTTTTGGTGCTTTGTACACCAGATAAAGAAGAAGAAGCTAAAGAAGCTGGAGCCGACTATGTTGGTCTAGAAGAGTACGTAGCTAAAATTGAGCAAGGATGGACGGATATTGACGTAGTGGTGGCAACACCTAGCGTTATGCCTAAGATCGCTCGCTTGGGTCGTACCCTTGGCCCACGTAACCTTATGCCAAATCCAAAATCAGGAACTGTTACTACTGATGTTGGAGCTGCGGTAAAGGAAGTAAAAAAAGGGAAAATTGCCTTCCGTGTAGATAAATTCGGGATCATTCATTGTAGTATAGGTCGCATTTCTTTTTCCCCTCAACAGATAGAGGAAAATGCTTTCGAATTGTTACAGATACTATCGAAAATGAAACCATCTTCTGCTAAAGGTATTTATTTCAAAAGCATCTCTATGGCCAGTACAATGAGTCCTGGTATTAAGATAGATGCAAAATCCGTAACAGGGATCTGATCATGACAAGAGAAGAAAAAAATCAAGCGATATTAGACTTGGAGGTTAAACTCCGTGCTAACGATAATTTTTATATTGCCGATACATCGGGCTTATCAGTAGCTGAGGTGAACGACTTACGCGGTTTATGCTATGATAAATGCATTACTATGCAAGTTGCTAATAACTCCTTGCTGATATAAGCTTTGGAGAAAGCAGAATAGTACTATGACGACCTATTGGGAAGTTTAGTAGGCCCTACGGCTATCTTTTTTGCTGAAGTTGCCAAAGCTCCTGCTCAGGTGATAACGGAATATAGAAAGAAAAGCGAAAAACCTATTCTTAAAGCTGCTTGCATTGAAACTGCGGTATACGTTGGCGATGAGCAATTAGAGGCATTATCTACCATTAAATCGAAAGAGGAATTGGTTGGTGATATCATCATGTTGCTACAATCCCCTGCTAAGAACGTTATCAGTGCATTGAACAGTGGAAAGAATACGATAGGCGGATTGCTCAAAGCCCTAGAAGAAAGGGAAGCCGCTTAATAATAAGACTGTACGCACTCTCTCGAATAAATTGACTTAAAACAAAGTAAAACTGTATTAAAATGGCAGATATTAAAGACCTAGGCAATCAGCTAGTTAACCTTACTGTTAAAGAAGTAAGTGAATTGGCAGACTACCTTAAAGAGGAGCACGGCATTGAGCCTGCAGCAGCAGCTGTAGCAATGGCGGGTCCTGCAGCAGGTGGCGACGGAGCTGCTGCTGAAGTTCAAACCGAATTCGACGTTATCTTGAAAGCAGCTGGTGGCCAGAAGCTTTCTGTAGTTAAAGTTGTTAAGGAAATCACAGGATTAGGATTGAAAGAAGCCAAAGCATTGGTTGATGAAGCTCCTAAAGCTGTAAAAGAAGGCGTTTCTAAAGAAGACGCCGAAGCTACTCAGGCCAAGCTAGAAGAAGCTGGTGCTGAAGTAGAAGTTAAGTAAGCGATTTATTCGCTCACTTTTCTTATAAGAATAAGCAAATTCTTAAAGGGTATAGTGTATTCGTACACTATACCCATTCATGCTTTAAAACCCTTTGTTCTATATGATGCAGTCTCCTAAGCGCGTGAATTTCGGAACGATCTTCCGCAACGCAGAATACCCAGACTTACTCGATATACAATTACAGTCGTTCTACGACTTTTTTCAGCTTGAGACCACCCCAGAAAATCGGAAGAACGAAGGGCTGTTCAAGGTATTTGCCGAGAACTTCCCCATTAGTGACGCCCGGAACATTTTCGTACTGGAGTTTCTAGACTACTTTGTTGACCCGCCACGTTACTCTATTGAAGAGTGTAGTGAGCGTGGATTGACTTATAGTGTTCCATTAAAAGCTAAGTTACGTTTGTCGTGTAACGATGAAGAGCACGTAGATTTCGAAACTATTGTACAGGATGTGTTCCTTGGTAACATACCTTATATGACCCCTAAGGGAACGTTTTTGATCAATGGTGCTGAGCGTATCGTTGTTTCTCAATTACATCGCTCACCAGGAGTTTTCTTTGGTCAGAGCTTTCACCCGAATGGTACAAAAATATTTTCTGCCCGTGTAATTCCTTTTAAAGGAGCATGGATGGAATTCGCCACCGATATTAATAATGTGATGTATGCCTACATCGACCGTAAGAAGAAGTTCCCGGTTACTACATTGTTACGTTCTATTGGTTACGATAACGATAAAGATATTCTCGATCTATTTGGTTTAGCCGATGAGGTTAAAGTAACCAAAACGGGATTGAAGAAAATGAAAGGCCGCAAGCTAGCTGCACGTGTTTTACGTAGTTGGGTTGAGGATTTCGTAGATGAAGATACTGGTGAAGTAGTATCTATTGAGCGTAATGAGATCATTTTAGAGCGTGATACCGTTCTAGATGATGAGGCTATTTCTAAAATAATTGAAACTGATATCGATAGAGTTATCATTCAGAATGAAGATCTGAATGCTGATTTCTCTATTATATATAATACTCTACACAAAGACACTTCTAACTCAGAGTTAGAAGCAGTTCAGCATATCTACCGCCAATTGCGTGGGTCGGATGCGCCTGATGAGGATACAGCTCGTGGAATTATTGACAAGTTGTTCTTCTCTGATAAGCGTTACGATCTAGGTGAAGTAGGTCGTTACAAGATCAACAAGAAGTTGAAATTGGATATTGATGTAGAGATCAAAGTATTAACAAAAGAAGATATAATCTCTATTGTTAAGTACCTAGTTGAGCTTAGTAATCAAAAAGCGGAGATAGATGATATTGACCACCTAAGCAATCGTCGTGTACGTACGGTAGGTGAGCAATTGTATTCTCAGTTCGGTGTTGGTTTAGCTCGTATGGCACGTACCATTCGTGAGCGTATGAACGTTCGCGATAATGAGGTATTTACACCTATCGACCTAATTAATGCTCGTACGCTTTCTTCTGTGATCAACTCGTTCTTCGGAACAAGCCAGTTGTCGCAGTTCTTAGATCAAACTAATCCATTGTCTGAAATCACGCACAAGCGTCGTATTTCAGCTCTAGGGCCAGGTGGTTTATCTCGTGAGCGTGCAGGTTTTGAGGTGCGTGATGTTCATTACTCTCACTACGGTCGTTTGTGTACAATTGAGACACCAGAGGGACCGAACATTGGTTTGATTTCAACGCTGTGTGTACACGCTAAGATCAATAAGATGGGCTTTATCGAAACTCCATACCGTAAGGTAGAGTCAGGTAAAGTAAAAATGAATACTATTCCGCAGTATTTATCGGCAGAAGAGGAAGACAATAAACGTATTGCACAGTCAAATGCACCTATTACTGAAAAAGGTGACTTTGAGAATGATCGTATTAAAGGACGCCACTCGGGTGAATTCCCGATCTTGGAGCCAAACGAAGTTGACTTCATGGATGTTGCACCTAACCAGATCGTTGGGGTATCGGCTTCACTTATACCTTTCTTGGAGAATGATGATGCGAACCGTGCCTTGATGGGGTCGAACATGCAACGTCAAGCAGTTCCATTACTTCGCCCAGATGCACCAATTGTAGGTACAGGTTTGGAAGGAGTGGTAGCGCGTGACTCTCGTATGTTGATCAATGCTGAAGGGGATGGTGTTGTAGAATATGTGGATGCTAAGGAGATCGTTATCAAATACAAACGATCTGAGACGGATGATTTGGTATCTTTTAAAGATGCTACTAAGTCATATAAACTAACTAAATTCAAACGTACCAACCAAGGTACTTGTATTAACCTTAAACCAATTGTTACACGTGGTGACAAGGTTAAGAAGGGAGATATCCTTTGCCAAGGTTATGCTACTGAAGAAGGAGAATTAGCTATTGGTCGAAACCTAAAAGTGGCATTCATGCCTTGGAAGGGTTACAACTTTGAGGATGCTATCGTTCTTTCAGAGCGCGTAGTAAAAGAAGACATCTTTACATCTATCCATATTGAAGAATATGAGTTGGAAGTACGTGATACTAAGTTGGGAGAAGAGGAATTAACAGCTGATATTCCTAACGTAAGTGAAGAAGCTACTCGCGACTTGGACGAGAACGGAATTATCCGTGTAGGAGCTACTATCAAGGAAGGTGATATTTTAATAGGTAAGATCACTCCGAAAGGAGAATCTGACCCGACACCAGAAGAGAAACTACTTCGTGCCATCTTTGGAGACAAGGCAGGTGATGTGAAGGATGCATCTATGAAGGTTCCACCATCTGTAAAAGGCGTAGTAGTTAAAAAGCAATTGTTCGCTCGTGCTAAAAAGGACAAATCATCGAAAGCGAAAGAAAAAGTAGCTATCGAGAAGTTGGACAAGGAGCACAACAAAGTAACTACTGACGTTAAAGTTATTTTGGTAGACAAGTTATTCAAGATTCTTAAAGACAAGAAGTCTAAAGGAATAGAAAATAGCTATGGAGAACAAGTGTTGCCGAAGTCGGTAAAATTCACTCAGAAGGTATTGAACGAACTGGATTATGTTAACATCAACCCAGGTGGTTGGGTAGCTGATGAAGATCTGAATCAGATGGTAAAGACCACCATACACAACTACAAGTTGCGTATGAACGAGGAATTGGGTCGTTACAAGCGCGAGAAGTTCAACATCACTATTGGTGATGAATTGCCAACAGGAGTATTAAAACTTGCTAAAGTTTATGTTGCTAAAAAGCGTAAACTGAAAGTAGGAGATAAGCTTGCAGGTCGTCATGGTAACAAAGGTATTGTTGCACGTATTGTACGTGAAGAAGATATGCCGTTCTTGGAAGATGGAACAGCAGTAGATATCGTATTGAACCCACTTGGCGTACCATCAAGGATGAACTTGGGGCAGATATATGAAACGGTATTAGGTTGGGCAGGTGAAAAGCTAGGCTTGAAATTCGCCACACCTATTTTCGATGGTGCTTCATTGGAGCAGATAGAAGGCTATGTTGCAGAAGCAGGCTTACCAGCATTTGGTCAGGCTTACTTGAGCGATGGCGAAACGGGCGACCGCTTCCATCAGCCAGCAACTGTAGGTGTTATCTACATGTTGAAACTAGCACACATGGTTGATGATAAGATGCACGCACGTTCTATCGGACCATACTCTCTTATTACGCAACAGCCATTGGGTGGTAAAGCCCAATTTGGTGGTCAGCGTTTAGGTGAGATGGAAGTATGGGCGCTAGAGGCTTACGGTGCTGCCAATATCTTGCAAGAGCTATTGACCATCAAATCGGATGATATAAATGGTCGCGCTAAGGCTTATGAAGCTATCGTAAAAGGAGAGAATATGCCTAAACCGGGAATACCGGAGTCGTTCAATGTATTGATGCATGAACTTCGTGGACTGGCACTCGACTTGAAATTCGATACCCAAGAAGCCGAAGAAGAAAACTAATTACTTAACACTTTAGATCGTATAAGTATGCCCTTGAAAAAGGTTAAACACGTAGAGAATAATTTTGATAGGATCACCCTAACATTATCTTCTCCAGATGAAATTCTCGAACGCTCGTTCGGGGAGGTCAAAAAACCAGAGACCATTAATTACCGTACCTACAAGCCGGAAATGGAGGGTTTGTTCTGTGAGCGGATATTTGGTCCTACCAAAGATTATGAGTGTTATTGTGGAAAGTACAAGCGTATCCGTTATAAGGGTATTGTTTGTGATAGATGTGGAGTTGAAGTAACAGAAAAGAAAGTACGTCGTGAGCGTATGGGGCACATTAAGTTGGTGGTTCCTGTAGTGCACATTTGGTATTTCAAATCGCTACCTAACAAGATCGGTTACCTATTGGGCCTTTCTTCTAAAAAGTTAGAGAGCATAGTATATTACGAGCGTTACGTAGTAGTAAACGCTGGTATAGCCTCTGAGTATGATGATGGTAAAGGTATTCCTATCGAATACCTATCATTAATGACGGAAGAAGAGTATTTGGATATTTTGGATAAGCTTCCGAAAGAGAACCAATACTTGGATGACTTAGATCCTAACAAGTTCGTTGCTCGTATGGGTGGTGAAGCTGTTCGTGATCTATTGTCTCGTTTGGAGTTAGATGAAATGTCTTACCAATTGCGTGACAAAGCGGCTAACGAAACATCGCAGCAGCGTAAGGCTGAGGCTTTGAAACGTTTGAGTGTAGTTGAAGCATTCCGTGATGCAGCAGGCCATATTGAGAACCGTCCAGAATGGATGGTTATTCAGTATTTACCTGTAATTCCACCAGAACTTCGTCCATTGGTGCCATTGGATGGTGGTCGTTTTGCAAGTTCCGACTTGAACGACCTTTACCGTCGTGTTATCATTCGAAATAATCGTTTGAAGCGTTTGATAGAGATCAAGGCTCCAGAGGTTATTTTACGTAATGAGAAACGTATGCTTCAAGAAGCAGTAGACTCATTATTCGATAACTCTCGTAAGAGTAATGCTGTAAAGGCTGAAGGCGGTCGTGCATTGAAATCTTTGAGTGATGTACTTAAAGGTAAGCAAGGTCGTTTCCGTCAAAACCTATTGGGTAAGCGTGTTGACTATTCTGGTCGTTCGGTTATCGTTGTAGGTCCTACTTTGAAACTACATGAGTGTGGTATTCCAAAGAATATGGCAGCAGAGCTGTTCAAGCCGTTCGTTATCCGTAAGCTAATTGAGCGCGGTATAGTTAAAACGGTTAAGTCGGCTAAAAAGCTAGTAGATAAGAAAGAACCAGTTATCTGGGAGATATTGGAAAATATCTTGAAAGGTCACCCTGTAATGTTGAACAGGGCACCAACCCTTCACCGTTTGAGTATTCAGGCTTTCCAACCAAAATTGGTAGAAGGAAAGGCGATACAGCTTCACCCATTGGCATGTTCTGCATTTAATGCAGATTTCGATGGTGACCAAATGGCAGTTCACGTGCCTTTGAGCAATGCTGCTATTTTAGAAGCGCAAATGTTGATGTTGGCGTCGCACAACATTCTAAACCCTCAGAACGGTACACCTATTACTCTTCCTTCTCAGGATATGGTTTTGGGCTTGTACTACATTACTAAGGGTAGAAGAAGTATTAAAGAAAATCCTGTTAAGGGAGAGGGCAAGCGTTTCTACTCTCATGAAGAGGTAGTTATTGCTTATAACGAACGAGCAGTAGATCTACATGCATACATTCACTTACGTACAGAAGTGCGTAATGATAAAGGTGAACTAGAGCCTCAAACTATTGAGACTACTGTAGGTCGTGTGTTATTCAATGAATTTGTGCCAACAGAGGTAGGATTCATGAACACACTAATGAAGAAAGCTACTTTACGTGTAGTTATTGGTGAGATCTTGAAGATCTCTGGTATACCACGTACTGTTGCCTTCCTAGATGATATTAAGACTTTAGGTTTCACGTGGGCATTTAAAGGAGGACTATCGTTCAACCTTTCTGATGTTGTTGTACCTAAAGAGAAGACTGAAATTTTGGGTAAAGCTCAAGTAGATGTCGATGAGGTTTGGGATAATTATAACATGGGTCTTATCACCAACAACGAGCGTTACAACCAGATAATTGATATTTGGACACGTGCTAACACTCGTTTAACCACAACAGTACTAGATCACTTATCGAACGATAAGCAAGGGTTCAACTCGGTTTATATGATGTTGGATTCTGGTGCCCGTGGATCGAAAGAGCAAATTCGTCAGTTAGGCGGTATGAGGGGATTGATGGCTAAACCACGTAAGTCAGGTAGTTCTGGTGGTGGAGAGATTATTGAGAACCCAATTATCTCTAACTTGAAAGAAGGACTTTCTGTACTAGAGTACTTTATCTCAACTCACGGTGCGCGTAAAGGTCTTGCGGATACAGCATTGAAAACGGCGGATGCGGGTTACCTTACTCGTCGTTTGGTAGATGTTGCTCAAGATGTTGTAATTACAGAAGAAGATTGTGGAACACTACGTGGTATCCCAACTTCTGCCTTGAAAGACAACGAAGAGATTGTAGAGCCATTATTTGAGCGTATTGTAGGTCGTACTAGCTTGTTCGACATCTATCACCCACTTACTGACGAAGTGTTAGTAGAAGCTGGTGAAGAATTAGATGAAGACAAAGCGAAACTAGTAGACGATGCAGGTGTAGAGGAAGTAGAGATACGTTCTGTATTGACCTGTGAAGCTAAGCGTGGAGTATGTGTTAAATGTTACGGTCGTAACTTAACCAACAACTTGATAGCACAGAAAGGTGATGCAGTAGGTATTATTGCTGCACAGAGTATTGGTGAGCCAGGTACACAGTTAACACTACGTACTTTCCACGTGGGTGGAACGGCGTCGAACGTTGCAACGGAAAGCCAATTGATAGCTAAGTTTGATGGTGTGTTAGAGCTAGATAGCATGCGTACCATTGACTTTGTAGATAGTGACGGAGAGAAAATAGTTAAGGTATTAGGTCGTACGGGTGAAGCTCGTATAAATGATCCTGAGACGGGTAAGAACTTGATCACTAACCACATACCGTATGGTTCTACCATGCATAAGAAGAACAAAGCCAAGGTTAAAAAAGGCGATGTTATTTGTGGATGGGATCCATACAATGCGGTTATTCTTTCAAATGCTACTGGTAAAGTAGAATTTGAGAATCTATTAGATGGTATTACTTACCGTGAAGAAGCGGATGAGCAAACTGGTCACCGTGAGAAAGTAATTATTGAAACAAGAGATAAGAAGAAGATACCTACCCTGAATATTGCAGGTAAGGAGCCTATTTCTTACAACTTACCAGTAGGTGCTCACGTAGTAGTAGACGACAGTGATAAAGTTACTTCTGGACAAGTACTTGTTAAGATACCTCGTATACTTGGAAAGGTTCGAGATATTACGGGTGGTTTGCCACGTGTAACAGAGCTTTTTGAAGCACGTAACCCATCAAACCCAGCTGTGGTTTCAGCTATTGATGGTGTTGTTTCTTTCGGTGGTATTAAGCGTGGTAATCGCGAGGTTATCATTGAATCGAAAGACGGAGAAACTAAGAAGTATCTAGTTCCATTGACCAAGCACATTTTGGTACAAGAGAATGACTTCATCCGTGCAGGTATGCCATTATCTGATGGTTCTATAACACCAGCTGATATTCTTTCTATCAAAGGTCCATTTGCGGTACAATCATACTTAGTTAACGAGATACAGGAAGTATATCGATTACAGGGTGTACGTATCAACGACAAGCACATTGAGGTTATCGTTCGTCAAATGATGCGTAAGGTAGTAGTTAACGATCCAGGTGATACTCGTTTCTTAGAGAAAGACATGGTAGATAAGTTTGACTTCATTTCGGAGAACGACGACATGTTCGATAAGAAAGTAGTTACCGAAGCTGGTGAATCAGAAAACTTGAAAGTTGGACAGATAGTAACTCTACGTCAATTACGTGAAGAGAACTCTTTCCTTCGTCGTAATGATAAAGCCCTAGTAGAACATCGCGAGGCTATTTCGGCTACTGCGTCACCTATATTGCAGGGTATTACCCGTGCATCATTAGGTACTAAGAGTTGGATATCAGCGGCATCTTTCCAAGAGACTACCAAAGTGTTGAGTACAGCATCAATTGCTGCTAAGCGCGATGGATTGAAAGGATTGAAAGAGAACGTTATTGTTGGTCACTTAATTCCAGCAGGAACGGGTCTACGCGACTTCCAGAAGCTTATCGTAGGATCGAGAGAAGAGTATGAAAAGTTGACTAAGGCCAAAGCTGCTCGCGAAGAAGCTGCTGCAGAGGTTGAATTAGAAGACTAATTTTAGCTATGTAACTAGTACAGGCATATCCAAGTTTTGGGTATGCCTGTTTTTATAAATACACAATACAAATGGCAGACGAGAATCAAAACCAAAATCAGAATCAGATCAATATTGAGCTTAGTGAAGAGATAGCTGAAGGCATCTATTCTAACTTAGCCATCATCACTCATTCGAATGCAGAGTTCGTAGTAGACTTTGTTCGAGTAATGCCTGGAGTTCCAAAGGCAAAGGTGAAATCACGTGTGCTATTGACCCCTCAGCACGCTAAGCGCTTTATGAAAGCACTAGCTGATAACGTGAATAAATACGAAGCACAGCACGGCGAAATACAAGATTCGGAAGGGGTGCAAGGTTTACCAATGAACTTTGGCGGCCCAACTGCTCAGGCATAACCTTTAGTCCGAATAGTGTTTAATATTATGGGGTCGAAATTCAGCCCTTTCTTATTGCTTGTAGTACTGAGTTTAAGTTCATGTACCTACTATTTTAGTAATAGTAGGGTAAAGCGTTTTGATAATTCGGGAAACAACATACCCGAAATAGTAGAAGAGGCTAAGCAAACTTTTTATGATGTCTCACTAAAGGATCAACCTCTCGTTCACTATTGGGCGAACAAAGAATATACAAATTGGTCTAGGGCAGGGGCTAAAGTGGGTAGCCCTAGGGCAATGATAGCCAAGCTAGCTTTAGGGCAAGAGGTAGATAGTATCAATGCCTTTATACAAACACTTGAGCCTTGGGGCAGGCCAGGCTCTCATTATTTCCTTAATCCAAAAGGAGATTATGACTTCACAGAAGTACCACTCTGTATTTTGCTCTATTATTTTGCTGATGATACTACCAAGCTTTACCCGTCAACAGCTAAATATATCGCAGATAATTTACTGGTGCATCAAGGTGGCAAGATAAAGGAGAAAGCACCAAGAACGCTTCGCATGCAACGAGAAACGGAGAACCATATCTTTATGGCGCATACCTCTATGTATCTCAAAAATCAATGGCTTAAAGCTCATGGAAGCACAGATGAAAAATACGATAATGAAGTAAACGGTTTAGAGCAATGGTGGTTAGATCATTTAGAGATGAAAATAAGCTCGGGCTTTTACGAGTTTAATAGTTCCCCTTATTTTGGCTACAGTGCTACTGCTTTAATGACATTACATGCTTTTACCATCTCTTTGGAATTAAAGCAAAAAATTGAAGACCTATTTTACATACTTAACTTGAAGTACGCCTATGGAAGCAATGATCTCCGAAGGTATGCGCCCTTTCGAAGAAGGGCAAGTTCTGCAAAGAAACCTCAGTTGAACTATGAGCCACAAACAGCCTTAATGCTAACATGGAGGGAAAAGGCCAGAGGTATCCCCGTTGACTTAGATAAGGTGCCTAATGCCAGGCATCAGGCATTTATCGCTGTTCTGTTACCCTATCAACCTTCTGAAAAAGTGCTTCAACTATCAAGCGATAAGCCAGTATCTTATTTTGCTAAGTTTGGTCATGGGTTAAAGGCCTCTCCAGAGATATATAGTGGCGGTCAGCGGTATGTTCTTAGTGCAGGTGGAGTACAACGTGGAAAGCGATCGCAAGTAGCTGCACGACCAACGGTGTTGTTCCTTAATGATACTGCCACATTGCTTTCATCATGCTTTTATCTATCTGGCAAAGGGGAAATGGGAGCCTGGAACAATACAGGTGTATACCATCGATTTGCGGTTACAAATGGTAAGCTTCATATTCCCGATCAGCACAAGCCAATCTATTCTAAAGAGGGGTGGAAGGTATTTGCGCCCTATTCCGGTAATGAGTTTTTACTAGTTACCTATTCAAATAGTGATGTTAGTCTACTGGCGGTCTTTCCAAACAACACCATAGAGCCACAGAATCTATTAGATAGGGTTATAACAATTAATCAATCAGGACAATTGAAATATACTTTCCTGTTCCCAAAGGGAGACCAAATTGCCTATGATCTAAAAGCCCATGAAAAGTTTTGGGTGATCAATAAAGTGAATGGAGAGGAAATAGATAGAAGGCACAACAAATGGCCTGTATTCCATTTAGAGGAATACTAAGGTTTGGTGCTATTTTCTATTGATAAACGACCAAGTGACCATTTCACACCAGCTACTGATTTAAGATAACTAGCCTTTAGTTTTACCAGTTTGCCAGCAGCATTCAATAATTTCTGCTGACGAGAGTTGATCAAAAATATCGAGCTTTCACCAATGTTAAACTTTATCCGTTCTACCTCTAGCATACGGGTATAATTACTAATTGCGGTATTGAAGATGTCAATTTGCCTATCTAATTGAATAGCTTCGTTCACATACTGCCTTATCTTGTTGCTAGTCTCCAGTGTTTTCTGTTCGAGCTTTAACTCTGTTTGAAATACTTTGAATCTAGCCTGCTTAAGTTCCGCTCTCGGTGTATTGAAGAAAAGCGGAAAGCTTACGTAACCACCCCACTTATAGTTTTGAAGAAAATAGTTTTGGTCTAAGCTTTCGTCATTGGCAAAGTTGAGCCTACCTTGAGAAAGTAGATTATAGTTCACGTTTACTTTAGGAAGTAATTTCTGCACTTTCAATCTACGATCTACATCCAGTCTGTCTATATCGTATTGTAGTGATAGTAGCTCAGGGTGAATAGCCTCTAAATTTTCCAACTGTAATAGAATACTATCAGTATCCAATTCGGTAATACTTACTACATCATCTAAGTTCAATGGGAAAGTGCCTTCAGCTATCTCTAAAGGAGTACTATTCTCAAACCATAAAAAGTTAGATAATTGTAAGGTAGAATTCTGTAACTCAAGTTGGGTTTGGTATTGATCTACCTGAAGGTTTTGTATTAATATGAAGGCTTCCAAAGTATCTATGGCGGGTAAGCTTCCCTTTAAGAAACTCTGACGAATACCATTGAAGCCAACAGTAGCAAATTGTAATGATGAATCTATAATAGCTTTCTGTGCATATGCAGCCGACCAATTCCAATATGCCTTAGCAGCATCAAAGTAAAGGTTGTTCAACACAATTATACGTTGCTGAATGCTTTGCTGTCGGAAGATCTTTGCTTGCTTAAGTGTAGCTCTTCTTTCATCCAGTACTAAACCTTGTACAAGCGGCAAGGAAACTCCTAGAACAGCCTGACCACCACTTGGTAGATTTCTTTCGGGATTTAAAAAAACTCCATCGGTCACGTCATATCCCACTTTCAATTCTCCTATATAGTTAGGGATTTTTAACCCTGATTCAGAGAGCAGATAGTACTGCTTATCATCAAATTGTTTATTGTCGAATTCGGAGAAAGCTACAGGGTCAAAATTACCTCGCGCGGCTGTTAATTGCAGCCTAGCCATTTCTGGTATCAGGTCAGCTTGTCGAGCTGTGGGATGATACTTTTCAAGGAAGTAGTATACATCTTCCAAAGTTAAAACTATGGAAGAATCGGACTGTGCTTTTACAGAAGTGCTAGTTAGTGCAGTGCACAGGGCTAAAAAAAGAAGAAAGGCAGTAAAGGGAAAGAATCTATTTTTTTGATGCTGCATCACCTAGTCCGCTCTTGTCTTTTTTCTTTTTGCCTTCAATTTCGCCTGAATAAAGATCAGGAGGAAAACCGTTTAATTGTCGCCAAAACTCATAACCTAATGGTACGTCATTCAACATCGACCAACCATAAGCTGCACCACCTGGGCGTATAGCTGATGGCCAATCTGGTTCCTCTGGGTCTGGAGCAACAAGAATACGGAATTTACCATTGTCACTTATTACTTGATCTATAGCCACTATTGTTCCACCAAAAGTCCCGAAAGACATATCCTCCCAACCTGAGAAAACCAATGCTGGCCAACCATCAAATTGTAGACGTACATGTTCGCCCAATTCCATTAGGGGAAGATCGACTGGCTGTATATATAACGATGCGGCTATGTCATATACTGATGGTACTATGGTTGCCACGGCATCCCCTTCTTTAATTATCTCTCCAACACCAGCGCGTATTGTTTTAGTAATAAACCCTGTTTGTGGAGCGGTCACATAATAAAACTCATTACGAATGGTATAATTGATCACTTGATTTTGCAGCTTAACTAATTCATTTTCAGAATCGTATACCTGGCTCATGGCAGAAAATCTATCACTTTCCGCTTTAGACATTTTTTCAATATACTCGTTCTCTACCGAATTCAACTGTATTTGAGCGTTTATTAGCTCATTCTCGCTCGTCAATAGTTTGTTTTGCGAACCTATTAGTTTGGCCGACCCATCTTGGAATTTCACTCGTTTTGCTTCCAATTCAGTAAGTGAACTTATGCCTTGTTCGTAAAGGTCTTTCTGTGCAATTACTTGCCTTTCTGAAACTGCATAAGAAATTTTTACCGCAGCTAGATCAATACTATCACTAGTCACTTTAAGTTTAACTTGCTTTACTTTGTTCCTAGCCTGCTCCATTTTCAGGTTCATAGTTGTACGCAAGGCTTGTATCTGTTGTCCTAGTGACTCCATTTTTTCCTCGTAGGAAACAATGGTGGCCTGCTTAGCTTTTATTTGAAGTTGAGTACGTTGTATTAATGCAGGGTCAAAGTATTCTGTTTTCGTCTCTGCTAAGAATAGTATAGTATCTCCCTTTTGTACTAGGTCTCCCTCTCTTACAAACCACTTTGCGATACTACCAGCAATGGCAGAATTGATAGTTTGCGGACGTTGTTCAGGGCGAAGAGTGGTAACTGTTCCCGTACTGCTCACATTCTGTGTCCATGGCGCGAACAGAAGCAAAAAGAATATGAAGAAGACCGCAACAACAGTGTAGGTGAATATTTTTACATGCGTTGTATCAGCAAGCTTGTTTAAGGCTATGTACTCCCTTTTCTTTTTCGGGTCATTGATGCTATTTCCTATCAGGTCGAACATCAATTTCTCTTTTTAACTTGAAATACTTCCTCTGCATAAGGTTTCCCCACTAGTTCATCAAATTTGCCATTATCTATCACCTTACCTTCCTTCATCACTATTACTTGGTCAGCCTTTGATGCCACTATTGGGTCATTGGATACAATGATCAATGTCCACGGAGTATTCTCATCTACCAAGCGATCGGTTAGTAATTGTTTTTCTATCGGACCAAAGTTTAATAGATGGTCATCTACTACTAACAATGGTGGGCGTTTCACTAAACCACGTGCTAAAATTATTCTAGGCAATATGGTCTGAGATACTCTGCGGTCTTGTGGTTGAAGAACGGTGTTGAACCCCTCTGGTAGTTGTTGAACGAATGGCATAAGATCAGCACGTTCAGATGCCCAAACCACATCTTTTAATGAAACGCCATCTAAGCCCATAGAGATGTTCTCTTCTAATGTACCTGAGAAAATATCCTCTTGACTTAGTGTATCACCAATACGATAACGTAAGCTGGAGATATTGATATTCTTTGCAGGAATACCATTGAATAAAAGGCTTCCTTCATAATTTTGGAAGAGACCTGAAATGATGTTTATCAATGTAGACCTACCTGAACCGTTGTAACCCGAAATACATAAACGTTGACCTGGTTTAACATCAAATTCAATGTCTTTGATGATAGGGGTTTTGGAATCTGGGAATTTATAGGTCAAATTCTGTGCTCTAAGTGCTATACCATGTGGATGGTCTTGTACTTTGGTGAAATCTACTCCAGCCTCGCTTTCTAACGGAAGGTCGGTTACTGCACCTATCTTCTCTAAAGCAGTGAGCACATCATAAACTGATTCCATACTTAAGATGATTTTCTCAACAGCCCCTATCAATAAGATGATGATAATTTCAGAAGCGACGAACTGACCAATGGATATTTGATTATCGATGACCAAGAATGTTCCTATTACTAATAGACCTGCCGTAACCAATACTTTGAAAAGGAGAACATTGGTGAATTGGAAAATTAGGATGCGAAAGTGAGAACGGCGAGCATCCAAATAATTGGATACTAGAACATCGGTTTTGCGATAAGGCAAATTAGTGTACCCTGCTAATTTGAAAGTTTCTAGGGTACGTCCCATTTCTTCTAGCCAGTAGGCGACCTCGTATTTATACTTCGATTCTTTCAAGCTGGTTTTTAAACCTGCTGGCCCAGTTAAGCGAATGATAAGCGCCAGTATAAAAACCAATAGAATACTGAAAGCGATAAAGAAAGGGTGATATGTAGAGAGCAAGATCAAGCCGAAAAGAACTTGAAGAAGAGAGCTAGTAAGGTCTATTAATATCTTAGATAGTCCTTTTTGCAAAGTAAGTGTATCAAAGAATCTGTTGATGAGTTCAGGTGCGTATGAGTTAAGAATATTCTCTAGTTTCAATCTAGGTATTCTAAATGCGAACTCAAAGGATGCCCTTGCAAATATCCGTTGTTGAATAAGCTCCGAAATCCACATCTGCATGATCTGCAAGCCCCCTCCAACGAGCAATCCGAGAGTGATAATGAAGATCAGCACTATCCAAGAGGTAGCTATTTGCTGCACCGTAATAATACCAATGATAGCCTGAATACCTAGAGGCAATGTAAGGCTGATAATTCCTGCGAAAATGGCGTTTAAATATAAGAGGCCAATGTCCTTCTTATCGTAACTCAGCAAGCGAAAGAAACGCTTTAAGGGTTTCCCTTTAAAGTCTTCCCCGTCTTTGGAAGAGAATACTTTTTGGTTGGGTAAGCAGATAATGAACTCCTCCTCTTCTGAACCTTCCACAAAAATATCTTCGAAACGCTCAACAAGTTCCTTTAAGTCAAAAGTTTTCACCGTTTTTTCATCTCCCGTGAAATAGGTGAGGTGGTATCTTTTCTTCTTATCTTTTAACAGAAGGACCATACAGCCCAACTTTCTATCTCTACCAATAAGTGGGTAGTTCAAGTTCTTAACAAACTCTTCTAGCTCTTCTCTCTTAACCTTGATAGTGCTAATATCGAAGGTGGTTTTCCTTCCAATAGCAATAAGGGTTTGTTTGAATTGAGCAGTCTCATCAAAGGCTTGGCAATCGCTAAGCGCTTGGTCCAATTCGAACACATCCATTTCCTCAAATTCGGGGTGGTGTTCAGCTATTTCTAGAAAAAGATTACGCCATACGGACATAAACGGGTCGATTTGTATTGGGCAAATAAATATACATCTATTGCTCGTATATCAGCCAGTAAAACATCCTTATTTAGAATTAGTTTAAATAAGAGTCTACTTTTTTTTCTTCTTTTTTGGAATAGGCCAAGGTCGGAAACCTATCTCGCTTTCAATAGGGGCTATTTCTGGCTTGAAACCTCTTGCAGGACTGTGTTCTCGTCCATAAAAAATGATCTGTAGATGCAATTTATTCCATAATTCTCTGGCGAATAATCGTTTGGCGTCTTTCTCTGTTAGCTCTACATTTTTACCAGTGGTAAGTCCCCAAC
>CAYGTK010000056.1:0-19661 GCA_964352775.1 uncultured Chitinophagaceae bacterium | reverse complement strand
GTGAACGACCTAGATCTAGAGAATACTAATGACCAGAGTTGGCGCGAATTTGTTACAAAATTAGAGATAGCTACAAACGCTAGGGTGGTCACCGCTACTGACAATATAATTCGGTTTAGGGGATTACTTAGCGATATGGATGCCATTATCCGAAGGGCCGAAGGAGACTCCGATAGAGAATTCATTGAATTGGTTGATAATTTAGAGTTCGCTCAAACTAACTTGATGAGCGTGGGTGAATTCAAAAAACGCGTTCAAGATTATATTGTTCGTGAAAAGTTACGCGGGTCTATTACCTCTTCAAGGCCTAGCTCTAACCGATATTTAAGAACGGCTGCGCTAAAATTAAAAGAAGAAACTACTTCAGCAGAATTAATTCCAGAGAGCCCTTCCGAAGAATTGATAAGCTCCTTTGATAAAGAAATACAGGCATTACGTGACCTTGTGAACGAAAGGGCGAGAGAAGGAGGAAATAGAGAGTTGCTCGATCTGATGAACGATCTTGGTTTTGAGCAGACCAACACAAAAACTTGGCGGGAATTCGTACTTGCCTTAAATGAGGTCGATCTTACCGATCTTGATCTAGGTGATGCCGTTAGCAAAGAGGTAGAAATGATAGCAGCTAACATGAAAACCTTGTTAGATGATGCTGAAGAAACGGATGCGCGTGAGTTCATTGAATTGATGGATGAAAACACCTTTGAGCAGACCAATACTGTTAGTCCAGCTGAATTTGTGCTTATGATTGAAGAGGATATACACCTAGGGCTTGCAGTTCAAGAAACTACTGCTGAAACAACCTCTGAAGTTATTAGTGAAAATGTTGTAGAGGAAACGGCGGTAGCAGTAGAAAGTGAAAACGAAAAAGCTCCAAAAGAAGAACTTCAAGCATCTACAGAAATGGTTGGGGGAAGTGATGTAATGAGCATCATGTATTTTGAGTACAACAGCAGCGAACTAACTACAGAGCATAAGTTGCAACTTGATATGCTGGCAAAAATGCTACATTCTAACAAGTCTATGAAGATCCGCATTACTGGCCATACTGATAATGTAGGTTCTAGATCATTTAACCAACAGCTATCTTTGGATAGAGCAAGAGCAGTAAACGATTACATTGCTTCCAAAGGAATAGCCTATATACGTATGAGTGTAGTAGCTTTTGCTTACGAACGTCCTGTGGCTAGTAATGATACAGAAGAGGGTAGAGCCAAGAATAGAAGGGTAGAGTTCGAAATTCAACGTTGACGAGCTTCTACAGCATCTTGCCCCTTTAAAATAAGTGCCACATCTAGATCTATTCCTTCAAAGAAATGGATCTTGTGGGCTTGTATCCACCTATCCATATCTTGCTGCAGAACCATCAACTGATTTCTTTTATCTGGTCGTTTAGGAATAAGAACATTGTTAATGTAGTTGCTGGAGATAGTTTGTAATAAAGAAAGATACCGCTCGCTTGTAGGTTCAGGATAGGCTTTTAAAAAGTAGGCTGTTGCAATATCGACCTGTCTTTCTCTCAAGCTAATAGAGCATAGTAACATATTACCTTCCGTAAAGTGGGGTGCAATAGTTACTGCCTTGTTCAGGTATTTTTTCCCTAGTTCTTCATTTCCCAACTGGTATTCGGTTACTCCTATATTTGCTAATGCATAAATGTGATTGGGATGAACAAGCTCCGCTTGCTTATATAGCGTCAAAGCAGCCTCACGATCTTTAAGCACTAGCGATTGATATTCAGCCTTATACCATGCAATAGGAGTGGTAGCAAAATCCAAAGGCATAGATCGGTCGTCAACTTTTTCTAGTAAGTTGAAGGTGCTTTGTAAGTCTCCTGCGGCTCTTTTTTCTAAGGCTCTTTTTACTAGTTGCTCTTGTTTAATATGGTAGTGGTTCAAGACTACAGTGCTGCTACCAACGATTACCAATATGAGCATTAACCACCTATTGAATTTTATAGATCTTAATGAAGCCGAGCTTGTAGTAATGTATACAGTTAGTGCTATTGCTATGGCAAAAAAAAGCTGATGACTGGGTCGTTCAAGGGGAAAAGAAAAGTTGCTGGTGGACATGTAGCCAGTTAGAAAGGCTAAGGTGGCAACAATATAAGGCGCACTCTCTTTGTACCTTATCAGTCTTATGATGTACATGAATAGTAGTGCGATAAGAGAAATATACAATAGCCCGGCTAATACACCTGCTTCAGCCATTAGCCATAGTGTATCATTATGGGGCCGCTGAAAATGTGATTCAGCTTGAATGATACCACGAAAGTGAACTTTGGTAGCATCTAGGTCAGGTATTAAATAAGGAGGTATAGCTATTTTCCATTTACCTAGCCCTACCCCATTTAGAGGCTGCTCTTGTATTAGGTTTAGTGTGGCCTTCCAAGTCTCTTGTCGGGTTTCTAATGTTGCTGTATTGCTAAGTGCTTGAAATTTTGGATGATCTTTTAGAAGTAGAAAGCCAGTTATTAAGACCATCAAAAAGGCACCTCCGCCAACTAGAAGAACCCTCTTTACAGTTTGCTTTTCCCTACTCTTCAAAAGAAAAATTAGAGAGACAGCACCTGTCATTAGCCCAAAACCTAGCCAGGCTGCCCGTGTTCGAAGGGTCAATATCAATACTGCCAGAAGCAAACCAACAAAAGACAGAATTGCCTTTTGCCACCTGCGCTTGCTGTTAAAAATAGTTAGCACAAGAAAAGGGAGGGATAACATTAAAATGGAAGAAAGGGTATTTCTGTTACCCATCGTTCCTGTTATAGTATCTAGGTCGATCTTGCTTATTGAGTTGATACCAGTTTGGCCAAAGGCTTGATAAATGTCATAGTAACCTGTGCATACCATTACCATACAGAATATGGCAATGCCAGTAGTAACGCTGCTAAGCTTCAATTTTCCATTTTGTAAGAGTAAATAGGTGGTAACTCCTATCCCAAAAATAGTTAGTGGTCTGCTTATCAAATAGGGGTTTAGGCTAGCGTAAGTACCCCAGAACATGCTGCCGACCAGTAATAGGGTTAGTGCGCCCCAAGTACCAAATACCAGAAAGGGTAAGCTGTATTTTTTATTGCTGTCATTTGAGTTAAAGATCAGTAATAGGCTACTAGTAGTTAACAATACCCCCATTGCTAAGTAGCGAGGACTTAAGCCCGAATCTGGAATCTCAGTAAAATAAATGAGCGGCCAAATACTCAACACAGTTAGATATAGAATATCTGCTGCTGTGAATTTTTTGGAGGCGCTATTTTCGCTGGTGCTCATTTTTGATAAATGTACTGAAGATAGAATTGCTTATTCTAATAAATAGTAAAGTCTGAAAAACTATACGATGGCGTCCATCTTGAGGTTTTTGAACGAAACCTTCGGTTAAAGGTGTAGCTATTTCAGCTAAAATCTATGGCAAAGGAACAAGCAGTAGCTCGGTCTATTCCCAATTGAAAAAGAAAAGCCGCCAACCAAAGGTGTCATCCTTTTCTACTTGTATCACTCTATTCTTTTGGATATGACTTTCTAGTCTGTCATAAGTCACTTTTGGAGTTGCAGAGAAAAGGAGCTCATCAGTTCTAGCATCGTAAAGGTCAACATCAATTAGTACGTTGGCAAAAATGAATCCATTGAAGGTTAGGTTGTAGAATTCACCATTATCCAATAAGGTCTCTATTTTACCACCCGAATAGGATATTTCTACCCGTACCTCATTAGGAATAGTTCGACCTTGTAGAACTGATACGTCAAAGGCCACCTGATCACGACCTAGAGGCTCACAAAAGGCTTCTTTACGAAATCCTTCATAGCACGACTCTCTAATTATTCCTACGGCCTGTTTGGCTACATTACTCTTACACATTTCGTTTACTTGGGCTGCATTGGCAGTGCAGTTTCCAGTAAATGTAGAATTGAAATAATCCTTGAGTGCTAGGTCGCACTCGTTACAATTCTCAGTATCGGTACAGCCTATAAGTAGCAGTACAATTATTAATGAAGTTAGAAGCTTAAAGGCCATAAGTAATTGATGTGTTGAGTATTGAAGATAGTGTTTTGGTTAATAAGTGAGGCGAAGGTTCTTCAATAGCATTTGTATAGCTGTTAAATTAGGGCTTATCAGTTAATAAAAGTTAAGTATTAGCTAGGCTGACTATCAGCAACAATACTCAACACTAAGTACCGTTTTTTGGAGCGAAATACATTGTGAAAAACCAATAAACGACAATTACATGAACTCCAAAGAACCTTCTTTTTTTGAACGCATGGGTACTGCTTTAAAACGTTCTATTACACTTAGGCTTGTCAGTATTGGTATACTGATACTGATATTATTGATACCTAATGCTATGGTAAGCGACCTCATATATGAGCGTAACCGAACTGCCCAGAACGCTATAAATGAAGTAAGCGATAGCTGGGCAGGTAGGCAGGACATTATCGGCCCCATATTGGCTCTTCCATACGATGATATTGTGGTAACAAATGGAACACTAAAAACTACCCGTAAGCACCTGCATATATTACCTGACGACCTATTGGTTAATGGAAATATAAGCCCTAAAAAATTGAATAGAGGGATTTATGAGGTTGTGGTATACAATACGGAAATAGACCTAAGCGGTAGTATAAAACTTCCCGACCTTTCTAAACACGGTATTGCCCAAGAAGATGTGCTTTGGGAAGAAGCTTTTGTAAGTATTGGTTTGGGCGACCAAAGCGGAATTAAGGATTACATTAAGATAGATTGGGCAGGCAAAAATATTGATATGGAACCCGGTGTGCCAGTGCGCGATGTTATCAGTAAAGGCCTTACTTGTCGTGTTCCTTTAGATACCAGCGATCTGAAAAAGAACTATCTATTTCAAGTGAATTTAGATCTGAATGGTAGCCAAGGGGTGCAAGTTTACCCTACTGGTAAGATCACTGAAGTAAAATTCACATCTGAATGGCCCGACCCTAGTTTTGTGGGTGCATTTCTACCAGATAAAAGGAAAGTGACCGAAAAAGGATTTATTGCTGACTGGAAGGTGATCTATCATAACCGGGGCTATCCACAAGCTTGGAAGGAAAAGAAATACTCGATAGCTAATTCCAGCTTTGGAGTAAACCTATTGCTACCCGTTGATCAATATCAGAAATCTACCCGCACCAATAAGTATGCATTGCTATTGATAGTACTAGTATTTACCGCCTTCTTTTTTGTGGAATTACTATTGAAGTTGCGGTTTCACCCTATTCAGTATTTTTTGGTAGGCTTGGCTTTGGTGCTTTTTTACCTATTACTGCTATCCATTTCTGAGCATTTGAGTTTTAATTTGGCCTATGTTATATCGGCAGCAGCCATTCTTTCACTAGTTACTTTTTACATAGCGGGCATGTTTAAAAATGCAAAACTCACGGCTTTTATCTCAGCTTCATTAACCTTCTTTTATGCCTTTGTATTTGTGGTGCTTCAGTTGCAAGAGCTTGCGTTGTTGATGGGTAGTATATTGCTCTTCATCGTATTAGCAGCAGTTATGGTACTATCTAAAAGAATAAATTTGAATGGACCAGAAGACCCTGAACCTTTGGAGAGTGAACCCCAAGATGTAAATGAAGAGCTGCCTTAAAGTAAGCGGCAAGTTGTAGATGGGTTGTTTAGTAAGTTCTTGTGCTAGGCACTGTTCATATTGTCAACTTGAAGTGACAGAAGGCTTATAACTTTCGTTACTTTGAAAACACAAACTACTTTAAACAACTCATCAAGCACCTATGGAAATTACAAACACTACTGAACCGAATTCACCGCTCGTTTTTGCATGTGGCAAGCAGATGAAAAATAGATTCATGTTAGCCCCACTAACTAATCTTCAGAGCAATGAAGATGGGACTTTATCTGATGATGAGCTGCACTGGCTAACCATGCGTGCTAAAGGAGAATTTGGCTTAGTAATGACTTGTGCTACTAGTGTGCAGAACAATGGTAGATGTTGGAAGGGGCAATTAGGTATACATGATGATAAGCATATTGCTGGGCACAAGCGGCTTACTAAAGCCATAAGAGCTCATGGTAGCTTATCTGTAGTGCAATTACACCATGGTGGGGTAAGGGCTTCGGCAGAGTTAACGAGCGCCCAGGTAGTTGCTCCATCGGATAATGAGAAGTATAAGGCCCGAGCTTTATCGCTTGCTGAGGTAGAAGAATTGAGAAATGACTTTATAGCTGCGGCTGTACGGGCTAAAAAAGCTGGTTACGATGGGGTAGAAGTACATGGTGCGCATGGTTATATGATTACCCAATTCATCAGTACAAAGTTTAACCAGCGCAATGATAATTATGGTGGAAGCTTAGAAAATAGAACGAGGTTGCTTTTTGAGATAATAGATGGAATTAGAGCAGCTTGTGGTAAAGACTTTTTGCTTGGAGTTCGCTTATCTCCTGAACGATTTGGCATGCAATTATCAGAAGCAGTAATTATATGTCAGCAATTAGTTGATAGTGAGCAAGTTGACTTTTTAGATGTTTCGCTATGGGATGTGTTTAAAGACAGCGAAGAAACTGGAAAGCCCCTTTTGAATTACTTTGCCGACCTTGATCTAAAGCAAGTAAAACTAACAGTAGCTGGTAAAATTCATACCAGTGCTGATGTAAGTAAAGTGTTTAAGAGTGGTATCCACTTTGCCACTTTTGGGAAGGCGGCTATTCTTCATCACGATCTACCTGTAAAGGTGATGAACGACCCCAATTTTAAAACAATAGATACTCCTGTAACAGAAGATCATCTTCGTAAAGAAGGTTTAGGAGAAGCGTTTATAAAGTACATGCGGAATTGGAAGGATTTTGTGGCCGACTAACATTGCCATCCAACAACTAAAAGTAATTACAGCCAACAATTAGTATTTTTCTGCTATGTACATAAAAAAGAATTTCGGCTTTAAGAGTGTGATGCAATTCTCGGGCCATCACATTGCTTGGCTTACGGTATGGGCTGCTATGGTTACTGCGCTTTATGAGTATACCCATTCGTATTGGTTAGCTATGCCTTGGTTACCACTATCGGTAATTGGTACAGCCGTAGCTTTTTACATTGGTTTTAAGAATAATCAGGCTTATGATAGGCTGTGGGAGGCCCGTAAAATATGGGGCGCCATAGTTAACAGCAGCAGAAGTTGGGGGGCATCCACCAAAGCATTCGTTAGCAACCAATTCACTGAAAAAGACCTTACTAATAATGAATTGCTTCAAATTCATCAACGTTTAACTTATAGGCACATAGCTTGGTTATACGCTTTGCGTAGTCAGTTACTTATACCAACACCATGGGAGCATATTAGCCAAGGCGGACACATGACCCAGCATACCAAGAAGCAGATGAAGCGTTTTGGAATAGGCCTTTTGGATGATAATGAGACTGAAGACATGTTAAAAAAATACCTTCCAGCAGAAGAATACGGTAGGCTGATAAATTATCAAAATACGGCCACTCAGATAGTTGACCAACAAGCGCAAGACTTGAAGCAACTGAGGGAAGAAGATACTATAGATGACTTCCGACACATGGAATTACAGAACTTGTTGAACACCTTGTACGACCATCAAGGGAAGTGCGAGCGTATCAAGAAATTTCCATTGCCGAGGCAGTATGGTAGCGTCAGTTTCATTTTCGTGGGGATATTTATTCTCCTGTTACCCTTTGGTATGCTTAGCCTTTTTCACGACTTGGGCGAATATGCCATTTGGATGACGGTACCCTTTACGGTATTGATCGGTTGGGTCTACTTGATGATGGAGTTGGTAGGTGATTATTCAGAAAATCCATTTGAAGGCTTGGGAAATGATATTCCCATGCTCTCCCTTTGCCGAGTTATAGAGATAGATCTACTTGAAATGTTAGGAGAAACAGATCTACCGCCAAGTATTGAGCCGAAAAACGGTATTTTACTATAGAAGCTAAAAGCTCGTTATCGCTTGTTTTATATGTGTAATGAGCTGAAAAAGTAAACTATAGATATTGCGGTAATTTCATGAAGTGTCATATAGTTTTCATTGTGCTACAGTGTTGTTATTTCTGTTTGAAGAAATAGTTGACATTAGTGATCTCGTGGTTTACATTTGCCCCCTATTAAAAATTAATATATAGTAACAGTTCTACTCTTCCAGCTCATTTTTTATTTCCTCTTGTGCTTGAAATGGTAGTTCTTGTTCTTAAAACGTATATATGAGCAGAGCGCTTTACCTATTACTCCCCCTTTCCATTTTACTAATATTTTCTCAACTAGCTAATGCCCAATGCTCTACTACTGGTAGAGAGAATTCTGGTGTTACGTTAAGTCCTATATGTAATAACCAGAGCTACAATATGAGCTCGGGTGCATATCAGTTGATAAACGTGGAAAATGGTTCTACTTACAACTTTAGTTATTCGCAAAATTCTTCTGGTGGAAGTGGTGTTTGTATTAATGGTACTGATCTAGGAACTGGAGGAAACTGGACTTCCAGCACCACTAGTGCAGTTCAGGTAGTAGTTAAAGGAAATTGGAATGGAAATTCTGCAACATTAACTTATCGCGAAGTAGCGCCAGGTAACCCTGCCACTTTCGGTAATGGTATATGGAATGTATATGCATGGAATGCTGGAGATGACATAGGTGGAAGCGGTGCATGGAGTTCTAATTACTCTGGTTTTTATACCAACTCTAATTTGAGCTTTAATACGGCAACAAACTGGGCTAATTCTCCTTCTGAAGCTTCCAACTATCAAGGTTGTACCGTTGGGGCGGATAGCCACTCGTGGTCAGCCAAGCGGACTAACTTTAGCTGTGGGCAATACGAGATAATAGTTAACAATTACGATGATAGAGCTCAATTAATAATTGATGGAACTACTATATTTGATAATTCACCATGGAATGGTTCAACATTAAATACATTAAGCTTCCCTTATTTGGCTTGGGCTGGGGAATTAGACGCTAGTTCGCAAATTATATTCCGAGCTTCTGAAGGTAGTGGTGGATCTAATGGGTCTATCTCTATAAACAATATAACACCAGGGTCAATGAATTTGACCTCAACAGATGTGGATATACTATGCCGTAACGATAATGACGGAACTATTGGTGCTAACCTTACAGGTGGAGTAGCAGATGCAAGGGTTATTAGGATAACTCAGAAAGATAACATTACCATGAACCTTGGTGAAATACAGGCTTTTGATCTTGATGGAGCTAATGTAGCTTTGAGTAGCAATGGCGGTTCTGCATCCACAAATAACCTTTGGAGTACATACCCACCTAGTTTCTTGATAGATAACAACACAGCGAATTTTGCTCATACACTAGCAGCTACGGAATATAGAGGTAATTACTTTCAAGTAACACTTGCTGAAGCTAGCGATCTTGACCGTATTCGTATATACAACCGTAGTGATTGTTGCCAGTTTAGGGCAGAGAATGTGCTTGTGGAAGTATTCTCTAACACAGCTGCTACCACTCGAATTTTTGCTAGAACAGTTACTGTAGGCAATTCTTTTACAGAAATAGACCTACTTAACAAGTCGTGGAGCAATGGTGCTTCTTCTTTCGATCAAAGCGGATTAAGCGCGGGTACTTACACCTTAACTGTATCTGAAGCCTTTAAGTCATGTACTTCTAATGCTTCCGTAAATACTAGTGAAACCATTACAGAGCCTGCAGCAGTGCTATCTACCACAGCTACATTAACGGCTAACCAATCGTGTGTGGATGCTATCAATGGTAGTGTAAATGCAATTACATTAGGTGGAACACCTAGCTATACGTTCAGTTGGAGCAATAGCGCAACTACACAGAGCATTAACAGTCTTGCAGCTGGAACATATACGGTTACTGTAACGGATGCTAATGGATGTTCTACTACTAGCAGTACTACTGTTGGTATTGACCCTCAAGCTAGTCTTACTACTTGGACTGGTACAGTAAATACAGACTGGACCAACTGGCAGAACTGGTCAAATTGTGTTCCTAGCTCAACAGTAGATGTAGTAATTCCAGCAGGTACACCATTTAGCCCAGAGGTTAACAACGGTGTGATAGGTATTTGCGAAACTATATCAGTAAATGCTTCTGCTGACCTTACTGTAAGAACTGGTGGTGAATTAAGAGTTCTAGAATAAGAATAAAATAGAAAATGGATGGGGTAGTTTAAACTACTTCCACTTCTTCTTTTACAATTGCCCCATTTTCTTTAATGCCTTTAGCCGGTGGAGTACTATAGAATTGGCTATACCATTTACGCATTTTCATTATAGGGCCATCACCTTTTACTAGAATAGGATTAGTGGCATAATTTTTACGCTCCCAAATGTTTATGTCATCGTAAAACTGGGTAGCAGCCTCGCCCACTACATATTTAATTGCAAGTGGGAAAGAACCCTTAGGTGCAAAAACGTGGTCTTCCATTCGCACTTTCAGTTTGCCTACTGGAGTAAAGGTTTTTACAATAACGGGGTTACCCAATCGTGTTTGGAAGGCGAATACCAAGAACCCTGGTCCATAATAGGTCACTTTAGCTCTACCGCCAGCATTCTCTACTACAGAGCCATCTTTGTTTCGGGCTATTTCAGCAATGTCAGTAAACCAAGCTAAGTGGCTCTCTTCTCCCTCGCCAAACTCAATATTGGTAGTGTGCTTTATGTGTAAGAAGTTCTTAGCAAATGGTATGGTCAATAGGTTATGTACCGTACCGAAGTGGGCATAATCAGCACCGTTCTCTGCAAAATCCTGCAGGTGAATACGGAGGGTTTCGCTGGTGTTTCCGTAATACTTATAGTCTTGCAGTTCTTTTAGGTAGGGTTCTGTATCCCAAGTTGGTGGTTTACCTTCACTATGGTGCCAAACCAATACTAGCCCCCAATTCTCTTTTACTATCCAGCTTTTGGCACTGGTCTTTTCTTCTTGGTGTCCGTATTCCGAATAAGGAATATGAACACACTTTCCGCTGTGCTCAAAGTTCCATCCATGAAAGGGACATACTAAATTATTACCTACTACTTTACCATCAGCTAAATTGGCATTAAGGTGTGGGCAGTATACATCAAGTACTCCCACCTTACCATCCTCGCCCCTGAATACGGCCATTTTTTGGCCAAAGGCACCTACTTCTATTACCTCCCCTTTTTTTACATCAGCTGCTGGGCAAAGGTTGAACCAGCCATTAGGGAAGGGCGGGGGGTAGTTTTCAGCTCTAGTAGGTTCATGGTCTTCATCATAGGCTGGGCGTTCACGCTCCTTACTTTTATCACCAAATAAAAGCAGGTACAAACCACCCAAAAGAATTACAATTACACCAACAATTATTAATAACACCTTCAACCACATAGTAGCAGACAATTAGAATTAAGTAAATAGGAAAAACAAAAGGGGATGCATGAAAATACCCAATTTATATTTCTTTGCTCAGTTAGTGTCGCTATTCTTGATAATAGGTGTAGAGCTATTGCTAATAGAGCAAAAGTCAGCTACACAACATCTATCAATAGAACATGAGGAACTTAGTGACCGAAAAATTCAAGCTTGCGTTATAACCCTTAACTGCAAAACAACAACATCATGCGAAATAGCTATTTACTCTTCATTCTTCTGGCTGGTCTGCTCACCAGTTGTATCGGCACCGACTTGGTAGATGATACTTTGGTAGACCCAATAATTGAAATAGCCCCAAGGATAGATAGTATACCTGTTGGGGAAACACAACAGTTTATTGCCACCTATTACAATCAATTAGGAGACCCCGTGGATACCACTATTACGTGGACTAGTACCAATACAAATAGCATTACCATAAATGCCGATGGATTGGCAACTTCCATAGATACTGGCTCGGTTACTATAATAGCCGCTGTAGGTGCAGTTACAGATTCGCTAGTGTTGAATACCAAAGGGGTAACTAATCAGGTATTGAGCCGAACAGGGAGCTTTATTGATGGGGTTAGCCCTTACAAGGCTTCAGGCATGGCTACTTTGGAAGAAGTGAACGGAGAATTGATAGTAAGCTTTAGTAGCGATTTTCAAATGACTTCGGGCCCAGGTATCTATGTCTTTTTAGGCCGATCTAATACAGGGACCTTCAACTTTACACCAGGTGGAAATGAGATAGATAATCTAAGTGCTCAACTTACCCAGAACCGAATAACCAACTTCGATGGCGCTCGACAATATACTGTTCCCGCAGGAATAGATATAAACGATTACGACCACGTGGTGCTTTACTGCATTACAGTTGGTGGAGTATTCGGATCAGCAGAGCTTAACAACTAAACCAACCTATCATGAGAAATTTTATCACAATAATTCTACTAGTGCTGGTGCTGCCAACGGTTACTCTTGCAGGTGGTTGGAACCAGAAAAAGGGAGAAGGATTCTTCAGCCTGAATCAATCTATACTGCGAAGCAGTAGCTTCAGAGATATTAATGGCAACTCCATTCCTATTCGTACTTTGGGAACTTACACTACCAGCCTATATGGTTCTTACGGTATTATAGATAGGCTGACTGTTATCGCTTATATCCCATTCTTTAGCCGAAATACCTTTAATGCTTTAGAAGGTAGAACCACAGGAAGAGAACTGGAACCAGGAGCAGCAAACAATGCCTTTGGAGATATTGACCTAGGTTTTCAGGTAGGCATATTGCAAAACCAACCCTTTGTGATAAGTGTATCTGTTTACTTCGGTATACCTACTGGTGATAGTAAAGACCAACTCGGTCTATTAACAGGCGATGGTGAATTCAATCAATACTTTAAGGTAGATTTCGGTTATGGTTTCAAATTTGGTGCATGGATAAATGCATCGATAGGAGTGAACCAACGGACCAAAGGATTCTCTGATGAATTTCGCTACGACTTTGAGGCGGGATACATTGTAAAAGAACGTTTGATACTAGCCTTTAAACTGAATGCAGTAGAGTCGTTCTTAAACGGAAACCCCGATGCTAGTGATGGTACAGTTGGTTTATTTGCCAGCGATGCCGAATACATTACCTACGGACCAGAAATAGGTTACGTACATAAAGACACATGGGGAGTGACTTACAGATACACTACAGCCACTAAACTACAGAACGTATTAGCAGCAGCACAACACTCGGTCGGGTTCTTTTACAAGCTGAAGAAGAAGGCTAAAGTAGCTCCAGTAGCACCATAAGTTTCACTTTAGTTAATACCTAGGCTATTTCTCTATTTTAGTGTTTCTTCTACCTAACAGAACTACCCATGATAGTTATACCCTCTTCTAAAGAATGGCAAACCTTATGTCTTGACCCTGGTGCTGAGATGTTCCATTCTACAGCGCAATTGCATCTTGCAGCGCAGTTCATAGCCATGATGGGTAAATATTTTGTAGAAAATGAGCCCGATGATAGTCACACTAATATGGGCTGGTTACCAGAACAAAAGTACTTAGTAGGGCATCAAGTAAAGGGCGATAAGCCATTTAGCTTGGCTCTAGATGTAACCAAACTGCAACTACACTTTTTGAATAACGACAAGTTTGCTACCGACTCTTTTTCATTGAATGGAAGAACTAAGTCAGATGTAGTAGAATGGATAAAAAGCCAATTGAAGAAGAAAGGCTACGATGATGGTAAGTTCAATATGGACCTACATTACGATATACCAGCACATGAAACAGATAATGGTGAACCCTTCAAAATGTTATACCCAGCTTATTTCGAAGAATTTGCTCGGAACAGAACCAATTTCCTATTGATATTAGAACATTTTACCAGCCGCTACAAAGATGCCAGCCCAACGCGCACTTGGCCGCATCACTTTGATATTGGTAATTACATACCTATTGAATTTGAAGATGGAGAAGTAACCAAGTCGTTCAATATAGGGTTAGCGGTATCTGATAAAGCGGTAGATGAACCTTACTTCTATGTAACCACTTGGGCAGCTAATGTGGGTATTTCTACAGAAGACCTACCGAAACTATATGGTGGTGGAGAGTGGTTTAACGATGGCTATGCTATGGCAGTACTACGTGCTTCTACCATCCGTAAATACGATACATTAGCCGAACAACTCATGAACACCCAATCGTTCTTTGAGTCGGCCATATTCTGCTGGGTGAACGATGTGCTAGGTGTAGAGGAAGAAGCAGACTAGCTAGAATATGTTCGTGCCTTTTAAGGTATTGGCTGATCTAAGAAGAGCATTACATTACCATCTTTATCAGAGGCGTGTTTCTTAAACTCGTCCATTTTTTGTTGATCGTGTGTAATCACAAAATAAGCGTAATCGTCGTCTAATAAGCTCTTTTTAACTTCGTAATGTGGGTCACCCTTAAAAGCAGGCTGTATGGTTACTTCTACACCTTGCTCTTTCAAATATTTATGACTCAATCCTTTTACCAATTGTCTAAATTCTGCTGGCTCTCCCCACGATAGCATGAAGTACAAAAACTTCTTCATGATCTCGAATTTCTGGATAACCTTAAACACCCCCGTTGGATTTTTGATCATGAACGTGAGGTAGTCGCCCCAGTTAACAGCAACGGTGCAAGCTGTCATATTACCACTCTCATCTTCTAGGCAATACACTCCACTAGTTTTAGAGTACCCCGTCATTTTTTGGATGAAGTCCATAAAATGGTCTTCAGTCAAGTAATGGTAGAACAAGTAGTTCTTCATCTTGCTGTGTACCTTTTGGTACATGTCCCTTAAGCGGTCGGGGTCGTCTGTAATATTTACTAAGCGTTTTGCGGCTTTTTTACTACCAGTTACTCTATTTATTAAAGAGTACATTTTAAATGGTAGGCGCTCAAAGGCAATGTTCCAGCGTTTAGAATTCTGACGTAACGATTTTGCAATGCTATCGTTCTCGCGCCCCATGTTAGCGTAGGCATACTTTACATTGTGCTCATAGGTAAGATCGTGCAATACCCAGAAAACAGTATTGAATATCTTCTGCCTACGGTATATCTGCTCTCCCTTAATGGTACGCTCGCTAATACGTAGCATGTTCCAAAAAAAGGCAGGCTCTAATATATCTTTGGTTGGGTCGGGCTTAAAGTCGAACTTATTTACGTGGATGTAATTAACTAAGTGGTAGTTTCTAGGCGCATCGCCCTTAGCCTCTTCTACGTGAAGGGTAGCCACTACCAAGGCGGTATAATTTATAGAGCAAAGCGAGTGAGGAATATTATGAAAGTAGCTCTGGAAGGCCATCTTTCCATTTCCTTTCTCGTCAACGTGATACTCGGGCACAGCAATTACATCTTGGCACTGCTGGTAGAAGTAGAAAACATCCTCGCGTAAGTTGAACTGGCGCAGGATACTATCAATGTGGTTCAAATAGTTAATGTCGAAAACCAAGGTTATCAATTCCCCATCAAACAGGTCATCGGCTGGGTAAGCCTTCTCTCTGGTTTTGAAAGAAAAAGAGTGCTGGGTCAGGTCTCCCTCGGTAGTGCTTTTTACAACCTTACCATCATGTATGTCGTAATACTTGCGAACTTTAGTATACCCATCGGGTAGGTCAACTTTCTGCTCCTTAGTTGGTGCTGTTAAGGTATCTTCCATTACGCTCTCATTTTTTGGAATGAACGTTCACTCCGCATTTATAGTCTGCGTCAAATATACGAGTCTCTTAACAGATCATTAGCAACTAAGTAACTAAAAGGCCCCTCAACAACTTATCTACCAATGCCAACAGCAGGCTTGCTGAAGTAAATTACCATCTTTGTAGCAATGGGAATGGATGCACCAAATGTGGCAGTAATAGGTGGCGGAGCGGCAGGCTTTTTTGCAGCACTATCGTGCAAGCAGCATCACCCAGCGGCAACGGTTACTATTTATGAAAAAAGCGACAAACTACTAGCTAAAGTAAAAGTATCAGGCGGTGGACGTTGTAATGTAACCCATGCCTGCTTTCAGAATAGTAAGTTGGTGCAATATTACCCTCGTGGTAAGAACTTCCTGAAAAGCATCTTCAAACAATTCAGCACGCAAGACACCATCGATTGGTTTGAGCAGCGAGATGTTACTTTAAAGACCGAGAAAGATGGGCGAATGTTTCCTACTACTAACAGCTCTCAAACTATTATTGACTGTCTGTTTGCTGAAGCTGATAAGCTAGGGGTAACTATTAAGATGAAGACACCCGTGGTAGAGCTTACTCCCCAAGAAAAGGGCTTTTCGTTAAAATTAAAAAGTGGCGATATGCTACAGGCTAGCCATGTAATAATTGCCAGCGGCGGTAGCCCCAAGCGCGAAGGCCTTGCATGGATAGAACAGCTAGGGTATAACATACAGCCGCCAGTGCCCTCGTTATTCACCTTTAACATGCCCAATGAGCCTATTATTAAGCTAATGGGTGCTGTAGCACAACATGCGCTGGTAAGCATACAGGGTAGTAAGTTGAAGTCGCAAGGCCCACTATTGGTAACGCATTGGGGCATGAGCGGTCCTGCAATTCTCAAGCTATCAGCCTTTGGTGCTAAGGAATTGGCGGCTATAGGCTATAACTTCAAAGCCCAAGTGAACTGGCTGGGCGATGTAATGGAGCACGAATTACGAGAACAGCTACCAACAATAATAGACGAGCATGCAGCCAAACAGGTAGCCAATAAAAATCCCTTTGGCTTAATAAACCGACTATGGACCTACATTTTAGATAGATGTGCTGTAGATGGAAATGTGAGGTGGGCAGAGCTAGATAAAAAAAGCAAGAACCGACTGGTTAATACACTAATGAATGATGTGTATGAAGTAAAAGGAAAAACCACCTTTAAAGAAGAATTTGTTACCTGCGGCGGGGTAGACTTAAGCATGGTAAACAAAAACACCATGGAAAGCACCCAACACCAAGGCCTATACTTTACGGGCGAAGTGCTAGATATAGATGGCGTAACTGGTGGGTTCAACTTTCAAGCCGCCTGGAGCACGGGTTTTGTAGCGGGAAAACTCAGCTAGTAATTTAAAAATGTGGTCCCGGCAGGAATCGAACCTGCATCCTAGGCTCCGGAAACCCATATACTATCCATTGTACTACGGGACCATTTTCTTGCGGAGAGGTCGGCAAAGTTAAGATGTTTGGGCGGTAGCGGCAACCAAGAATTAGTTAAGCTACTTTCACTCCAAGTTTTGTGCTTAATTTTATGTGTTAAGAAAAAGCACAATGGAAAAAAGATTTAGACTGGATACGGAAGGGTTGAAAGAACTAAGAAAGCAGACCATAAAAAGGTTGATGCTAACTTATCTGGTAGCAGTAGTTATTATTTTCATCATCATCACTTATAGGGATGATGGGGGAGTACTGATACCATGGTTTTTGCTGGTAGGGTTACTATTGTTTTTTTTGCTCGTTGGGGCATATACCCTAGCAATAACCTTAAAAAAGCAAAAGGAAGCTTGGCTTACGTTTGAGTTAATAATTAAGGAGGATAGTATTGAACGTCATCAAAACCACCTGCCGCCCTTAACGATAGAGCGTGAAACTGTTATAGCAATTGAGGAGTGGTATAATGGTGTCGTTAATATTAAAACTGCAGACAAGGGCCTTTTTATAGCCTTGCCCAAAGCAATTAATAATAGGGCGGAACTGCTAACCCTTTTAACTGATTATCAATCGATCGAAAGAATAGAGAATACTAAACTCACGCGAGTTAAAGGGCTTTATCCTTTTTTAAGTCTTATACCCATAGGCGCAGCATTTATTGCCACAAATCCGATTATTGTGATACCATGTGGCCTATTAACTATTGGCCTTATGATCTATTCCGCTATTTCGATATTTAGAAATAAGATGCTGAGCAAAAAATACAAATTGACTATGCTCCTCCTCATCTTACCAACCATAGCTATCTTAGTGAAAACTGTGGATGCGATCATATCTGTAATGGGTGGTGTGGCCTAGTTACTTCTTCGACGTGCTATCTCTTTTGTTATTAAACCTAGCTCGCGGCTTACTTGCCCATCAATGCTTGAGTTCTCTTCCGCCCTTCTTAATAAATAAGGAATAACGTCTTTTACTGGCCCGTAGGGCATGTACTTGGCTACTCGGTATCCGCTGTTGGCCAAGTTGTAACTAATATGCTCGCCCATGCCATATAATTGCGCAAAGGTAACATGAGCATGCTCGGGCGAAAGGCCCATTTCCTTCATTTTATCTACTGCATACAGGCAGCTGTATTCATTATGGCTAGCTACGTAAAAGGCGATGTGTTCTATCTCTTTAAAAGAGAGGTCTAGGGCTTTGTTATATTCTATGTCGGTAGCCTCTTTATTGGGCTGTATGGGGTTTTGGTAGTTCAGTTGCTTGGCACGCTTGCGTTCCTTTTCCACGTAGGCACCACGTACTAGTTTTGCGCCAGCTATAAATCCTTCCTTTTTTGCCTTAGCTATCAGCTGCTCTAAATAAGCATAGCGGTGGATGGTATACAACTGTATAGTAGTGAAAATAAGCCCCTTCTTTTTATTGTATTTAGCCATCATGGGCTCAATAATATCATCAAGGGGTTGTTGTATCCAAGTTTCTTCGGCATCAAACAATAAGCGCACTTTAGCCTTAGCTGCGGTGGCACATATTTGTGAAACTCGCTCTTTTATGCGTTCAAATTCAGCCTCTTCATCTTTCCAAATTCTAATGCCTGCATGTATACGTTCAAATAACTCCGATCTACCAAAAGCAGATACTTTTACCACTACTGCTCGGCTATAGCCATGCGTTTCAGCATAGCTAATAGCGTCTAATGTTTCTTGAAGGGTTTTGTTGTATTCGTACTCACTGTTCTTAGCCTCTACGCCGTAGTCAAGCACGGTGTAAACGCCTCTATCGCCCATTATCTTAATATTGGGAACAGCTTCTTCTAAAGTTTCACCGCCACAGAATTGCTTGAATATAGTGTGCTTTATAGGCCACTTAATGGGTAGGTGCAGCTTAAGTGCCAGTGGGGTTAGCTTTGTGCCCAGTTGTATTAATAGCTTACTACCAAATAGGCCAAACAACCAGTTAGACCGGCGTAACTCTGCATCGCTTTTATGGGCGAAGGCTACTTGGGTATTCTCGAAAGAAATAGGGGCAGAAGTGTTATTGCTCATAGTGCCGTTTAAACAAGTGCAAAATTAGGAATGTTTATATAACGATAGCTAATGGAGCTATGGTTAAATTTACAAGATGAAGATAGACTTGGCAGAGAATAAAAGCTGGCTTCCCGAAGGACAGAAACCTATGTTGATCACCGGGCCATGTAGTGCAGAATCGGAAGCACAAGTACTGGCTATAGCTAAGCAGGTGAAGGAATTGAACCCAGCCTATTTTAGAGCAGGCATATGGAAACCACGAACCCGACCAGGGGCATTTGAGGGAATTGGGGCAGTTGGCTTGAAATGGATGCAAGTAGCCAAGCAAGAAACGGGACTGAAAACCATAGTAGAAGTAGCCAATGCCGACCATGTAGAACGCTGCTTAGCCCATGGTATTGATGCCTTATGGATTGGGGCACGATCTACAGTAAACCCTTTTACCGTTCAAGAAATAGCGGATGCTTTAAAGGGAGTAGACATACCCGTGCTGGTAAAGAACCCCATTAACCCCGACCTGAACTTATGGATAGGGGCTATTGAGCGAATTCACGGCGCTGGTATAAATAAGATAGCTGCCATTCACCGTGGTTTCTCCACTTTTGATAAGAGCAAGTACCGCAACCGCCCGAT
>CAYGTK010000055.1:0-19751 GCA_964352775.1 uncultured Chitinophagaceae bacterium | reverse complement strand
TCATGTCTTGATCCTTGACTGGCAGATCCAAGGGTTGGGGAAGCGGGAAGACCCATAGCTTCAAGATCGATTAGTAATGTTGTAGTGTTTGTAGCCGCTGGCGTGTAAAAACTCAAAAATAAAGTGCCTATTATCACTAGCAGAATTGTTAGCCCTAAAACCCATTTAACCATCCGCCACATCATATCAAAAGGGTAGTTTTTCTAGATCTACATTACCACCCGTTAAAATAATGCCCACTTGCTTTCCTGCAAAGGCTTCTTTCTCTTTCAATAAGGCAGCTAATGGCACCGCACAGCTGGGTTCTATAATTATCTTCATTCGCTCCCATATCAGTCGCATGGCGGCTATTATTTCTTCTTCTGTTACCCGAATTATGCGATCTACATGTTTATTAATAATGCCGAAGGTTTTGTCGCCCAAGTTGGTGCGTAATCCATCGGCAATGGTATCTATTCGGGTGTTCTTTTCTATTCTTCCGCTTTGCATCGATCGGTAGGCATCGTCCACTAGTTCAGGTTCGCTGCCTACTGCTATGGCTTTTGGCAATAGGTAATGTGTACTTAAAGCTGTTCCGCTCATCAGCCCTCCCCCACCTACTGGGGCCATTAGCACATCCAATTGTTCGGTATCTTCTATCAGTTCTTTAGCTGTAGTGGCCTGCCCTGCAATAACGTTATAGTTGTTGAATGGATGAATGAAGTTCGCGCCCGTTCGCTCTTGTACTTGAGCAAGTGTTTCTTCTCTAGCAGCAAGGGTATTCTCGCAAGGTATTACCTCAGCCCCATAACCTTGGGTAGCCTCTTTCTTACTTACAGGCGAACCTTCAGGCATTACGATGTAGGCCTTTGTGCCCAGTGCTTGAGCAATTTTAGCTACTGCTTGGGCGTGGTTTCCGCTACTGTGTGTACATAAACCCTTGGTCAATTCCTCTTTACTTAAGGATAAGGCCGCACAAGCTGCACCCCGCATTTTGAAAGCCCCTACTTTCTGGAAATTCTCGCATTTAAAGTAGATACTACAACCTGCTAGCTCATTCAAATACGAATTGGTAAGCACAGGAGTTCGATGGATATAAGGTGCTATGGCTTTGTGGGCCTTTTCTATATCAACCAAAGTAGGTACGGAACTAAACTTCATTGTCATCTTCCAAAGCTAGAGAACGATCGTTAGATAAGCCAGCTAGTGAAGATGCTAGAGATAAACTATTTATTCTAGTGCTGACTACTTTGGTTCTAGCAAACACATCAGAAAACCTTCGTCTATTTTCATTGGAAAACATAGATACTGGATCTATAATGTATAGAGAAGCTATGAATACATGACCAAAGAACAGAGCCACAGCAGGAAGCCCGCACATAATATCATCACCATGAGCAGCTCTTAGTTCTTCATGCATATGGGATTGGTGAAGTCTCCCAATAAAGTTGAACGGTAAAGTGAGCAATAATAACGGTAACTGCCTGATAAAAACTTGAAATAAATTGGCTCTACTACCTCCCTTATCTACCAGTCGCAACTTTGTAAGCCATTTACCAGGTGTAGCGCCAAACCACCAAAGTATAATAACAAAATACATGAAGAGAACAATATCAAAAGTATAAAGCGGAAAATCTAGCCCGCTAAACATTATTATCAAAAACAGGAAATACAATACTAATCCATCTATAATAAAAGCCCAGCCTCTAAAATGGGCTTCTCCAACCGAGTTAAGTTTCATCTCATTTTCATCAGTTGCGGGAGGTAGGCACATATAGTTTTAAGTTAAGCAGTATTGATGACTTTCAAGGTATTTTTCCTTATTGACACACTATACGCTAGCTTTATGGAATAATTAACGGGCGAAGGCCATTGTATATGCGGATATTAGGAAGTGTTTTTGTCGTTTTGCTTATTGCTACTGCCTCATGGGCGCAAACCTATACTTTTCAGCCCAAGTGGAAAGTAGGTACAGAGAAGACCATTACTATCATCCGCGCATCGGAACGCTTTTTGCCCGACAGTATACCAATTGTAACTACTGATACATCGAGCTTTAGCCTAAAAGTGGCTAGCGAAACCGAAGACCAGTATTTTGTAGAATTGAATGACCCTAGCATTACTAAGGATATGCTAGCTATTCTTAATGGCTACGATGGAGTAGAAATATTGACCTATACCCCTATTTTGGCAGTCAATAAAAAAACGGGAGAGGCCACTTTAAATAACTGGACGGAGTTAGAGGGAATGATAGAAAAACGACTAGCCTACTTTGTTGAACAAGCAAGAAAAGGAGATAAAAAAAGTCCTTTTGCGGGATTGATGGTAGAGCCTGTTAAAAAGTTAGTGAGTGACAATAATGACCTTCAGCAACAGATACTTAGTAATGTAAGCTACCTAATGGAAGCCTATGGCGAGGAATGGAAACAAGGAGTATTGATAACAAAGGAGATAACGGAAGAGGTGAGTAACGAGAACCCCATATTGCAGAGGCCGCTTACTGCCGATGTAGTTAAGAATGCCACTTACACGCTTACTGAAGTTGACGAAAAAGGTCAAACCAGCGTAATCAACAAGAAGGTAGAAACCGATATGAGTAACATGGTAACTGCCATGGAAGATATGATGAAGCAATTTACTGGCTCCTTTGGTGTGAGCGATAGCACTTTGCAGAATCAGGTAGAAAAGATGAATATGATGTCGGTTAAAATGACACAGACCGACAACTATTTTTATGATATGAAAAGTACGTGGACCACTCGCGTAGAATCAGTTCACTATACCAATACCCCCTATGCTGGTATTTCTGGTGTAAAAACCATTCGCACTACCTACATAGTTGAGTAATGAAAGGCTTCCTAGCTACTATTCTTTTTATTTTCTCCTCCCTAATAGCCTTACAAGCTCAAGACCTATACTTCACCCCCAACTGGGAAAAGGGAGATGTAAAGACCATTACCCTTCACCGAACCGATATTGAAATGCAAGCCGATACCATGCACGGTAAATTAGTGAGCGAGGTGAGCTATAAAGTGCAGGTAGCTGAAAAAAGTAAGAAGTACTTCACCCTAGTGATGCTGGATGAAGAAGGTAAATTGGAAAAGCTACTGGACGATGGAGCTGATGAATTTGAAATAAGCTGCCGAGTGAACAGAAAGACGGGAGCACTTAGCTTTCCGAATTGGCGGGTGGTGAATACGGTAGAAGAAAAGATAGCGAAGATGGAACGTGTGGTAGAAGAAGAAGGCAGCGGAGAGGGCGAATTAGTTGCATCATATATTACTGACCTGTTTGAACCCTACCGCACCAAGAAAGGCTATGAGCAATACATTAAACGGCATATCGGTTTTTTGTTTGAGCCTTTCTACCGATACTATTCTTTGGAAGATACTATTGTAATTGAACGTAAAGATCAGCTAGCATTAGACGACCCCGTTTTTGAGATAATTAGCAACCCTGTTGATATGATCGATAGCATTCGCGTAAAAGCCGTAAGTCCTATTTCTTATCAGATAGAAAAAGTAACCAACGTTGACTTTTCAAGCGCTTTGAAAGAGGTAGTTAAATATGCTGAAGAGCTATTGAAAGCGGAAGGCCTACCCAAGCTTAGTAAAGAGAAAAAAGCGGAGATAATGGACTTTGGGATGGACTATCGATCGGCTAGCCAGTATAGCTACAATACTTCATCTAGATGGATAAGTACGATGACCAAAGTGGAGCACATATCCGTTTCTGAACCCAGCAAAAAAGGTTCTAGCTATACAGTAACTACTACCATTACGGTGGATTAATAAGCCCACAAGCTTAGTCCATTTTAATGATGAAATTGGCAATTATACTGTAGAAGAACACACCCAAGCCAAAAGCTGACATTATACCGAATTGAAGACTACTATCCGCTGGTAAAAGGGCTACTATAGGGCCAGCAGAGAACATGACCAAGGCTACGGCAGCCATTATCTTTCTGGCCTTACTATCTGGGTCAGACTGCATCATACCGCCAATTGGCACCAACATACCTACACAATACACCGCCAAAAAGCCCATAACATAAGTAGGGATGCTGAAGAAATATAACCCTCCAAATACAGTAGCTGCTAAAAGGAATGCACTAATTAAATACACCCCCATCCGCTGGTCTGGTGTAACAGCATATCTACCATCGGGATGGGTGAAGAGTATCACGTTCGATATTGGCTCCCCTATCCAAGTAGTGAAGGCAAAGAAAATATACACGATGATGATAGGCAGCATGATAGGTGCCAAAGCAGGATTCGATTCCAACAAATAAGCTGCTAACCTGTAGATGGCATATATCCCAATTATGAAACCCCATTGTTGCTTATCCGATAAGCGGCTCATCCACATCAGGTAGCGAAAGTAGAGGCCATAAGGAGGAAGCTTAGCCTTAATAGCTTCCTTCATTCCATCGAGCGCATAACCCAACTCAGGATCTTTGCTCAATGCCATTTTGAAATGCACTATAGCCTGATCGTAATTTTGTTTATCCAATTCTACCCAACCCTTGTTGGCATGTGCCACCGCATTTTCAGGGTCTTTATTAAGCATATAATCAGCTGATTGTCCAGCAGCTTCCTTATTACTCATTTGGTGCAGAATAATGGTGCGTAAGTTCAATGCGCCTTCATGTTCAGCGTATATATTTAGAGCTATATCAATGGCAGATAAGGCTTCCTCTTTTTTTTCTTGATCTAACAGTAAAGCCCCCTTCATGTAGTAATTATCGGGGTCATCTGGATCTAGCGAAATAGCCGTTTCAATATGTTCCATTGCCTTTTTACGCTGCTTCATTCTACCATACACCACAGCCATAGTATAATGGGCCGCCCCATCATCAGGAGCTTTTCGTAGGAGGTCATCGGCTATTTGCTTTGCTTCTTTCAGCCTATTGGTCTCTAAGTAGCTATGTATCAGAATAATGAAGGGCTGAGTACTATCAGGCATATACTGGAGTGCCAGTTCAGCCTCCTTTATAGCCTCAATGTGTCTACCTTGTTGAAATAGTAGTTGTGCGCGTTGTAAGTATTGAAACCCTTCCATATTGGCTATAAATTCATTGGTGTTTGTAAGATACTAGAATGACCCTACTTCATTTTCAAATACCGCAGCACATCATCATAAAGCCCACTTTCATTAGCATATAGAGCGTAGTTCTTTGCTTTTAAGAACCAATCTTTAGTGCTTGGAATGGCACTTTTTGCTGCACGCATCAAGTCTTTTTGTATTAATGGGCTAGGTATACCTGATCGCATAGCCTCCTCTAACTTGCCCTCTATAGCAACATCTATCAGCGACTTAATATCAGCGCCAGAGAACTCGCCTGTCTTTTTACTTAGCTCTTTGTAGTTGATCTTCTCTTGAGGTTTTCCTTCCAACTGTACTTTGAATATCGCTTCACGAGAATCTTGGTCTGGTGGTGGAACAAATAGCAATCTATCGAAACGACCTGGCCTTCTAAAAGCAGGATCTAAGTGCCACGGGGCATTGGTAGCGGCCAATATTAATACACCTTCATTACTGTATTCCACCCCATCCAATTCACTTAAGAACTGGTTGATCAAATGCCTACCACCATGCTGGCGCATATCGGTTCGGTCGGCACCAAGGGCATCTACCTCATCAAAAAAGAGAACAGATGGTGCATAGCGCCTAGCCAATTGAAATATAGAGTGCAAGTTGCGCTCGCTATTACCAATGTACATGTCCAGTATATCGTTTATACCTACGTTAATGAAACGGGCATTTACCTCACCCGCTGTTGCGCGGGCCATCATAGTCTTTCCACATCCTGGTGGGCCATACATCAATATACCTCCACCTATCTTCTTACCATAAGCCTCATATATTTCTGGGTGCTTAAGCGGGTGGATTATCTTTAGGCGTATCTCTTCTTTCAGTTTCTCCAATCCACCTATATCGCTAAAGTTTATTTTTGGTCGTTCTACTTCTGCAAGTTTTTCGGCATCTTCCTCGTCTTCCTCTTCATCGTAGTCGGTCGGTCCACCAAGGGTAGCTTTTCTGGGTTCACGGGCTTTGCTTGTCTCCGACTTATTCAGTTCCTCCTCCAAGTCATCATCTTGCAGCGATGGGTCTATCAACCGTGCCTTTTCATAAGCATCTATCGCCTCCGCGCCTTGATCATTAGCCAATAGTAGTTGCGCATATACTAGGTATAGTTCAGCAGGTACTTTTTGGTTGTATTCCAAAGTATCCTCCAATAACACCAAGCCCGCGCTGAATTTATTCTGGCGCTGAAAGGCTTTGGCTAAGCCTATTTTTAATCCTACATCATTGCTATCCATTTTAATGGCTTGCAGGTATTCTATCTCGGCATCATTGGGTCTACCGCTGTCTAAAAACTTCTTAGCCAATAGCTTACGCAAAGGCAAGTTATCGGGTGATGCTTTTACAGCTTCTAGTAGGGCATTTATCTCATCAGAATACATAACAATATTTTTTTGCTATTGATAGTGGAGTAGCTTTGTAAAGTTACACGAAAAGCAGGACTACTGCACAGCACACACCTGTATATCAGTAAGCTCAACAATACTGGCTAAGCCCCTGTTAATTCCCTATGCAGGCAATTTCACTTATCTGGCTAAAACGAGATATTCGCTCTACTGACCATAGACCTATTATGGAGGCTATACGCGCTGGCCGACCAATATTGCTACTCTATTGCTTTGAACCCAGCTGGATGAATGCCGCCGACAGCTCACCTAGACATTTTCGATTTGTTCGACAGTGTTTAGATAGCCTTGATGTAAGACTGAATAACTTCGGACTACAGGTATATAGATGTCACCAAGAAGCGCTGCCCGTGCTAGAGCAGCTAAGTGAACACTACCGTATTGATAGCATTTACAGCCACGAAGAGACAGGAATAAAGATAACCTACGATAGAGATAAGGCCGTAGCCAAATGGTGTAAGGAAAAGGGAATAGCCTGGCACGAATACCAGACCAACGGCGTGGCCCGTGGATTAAAAGACCGAGAGGGTTGGAACAAGCAATGGATAGCCGCCCACACTGCACCTTGCTACGACCCCAAATGGGAAAAGGCTAAGCCTGTTACTCTTCACGATGACTTGTATAAACAATTAGCAGGTACTGCCTTGCCAGAAAATATATTGACCAACGACCCTGTTTTTCAAAAGGGCGGAGAACACAGGGCGCAAGAACTACTGCGCAGCTTTTTAACCGAGCGCGGGAGGAATTACAACAAGCACATAAGCAAAGTGCAAGAAAGTAGAGCGAGCTGTAGCCGACTATCGGCGCACTTGGCTTGGGGCACTGTAAGTATGAAACAGGTATACCAAAGTTTGGCAAATATCTATCCCGATTCCGATTTCAAGCGAGCTTTGAACAGCTTCCGATCACGCTTATTCTGGCACTGCCATTTCATTCAAAAATTTGAGATGGAAGACCGCATGGAATTTGAGAATATGAACCGAGGTTTTGACTGCATAAGAACGGAAAGCGATGCCAAAAAACTAGAGGCCTGGAAAACAGGTAATACTGGCGTACCCATGATAGATGCCTGCATGCGATGTGTAAATGCTACGGGTTACCTAAATTTCAGAATGAGGGCTATGCTAGTAAGTTTTTTAACACACAACCTATGGCTGCATTGGCGCGATGGAGCTATACACTTGGCCCGTCAGTTTCTAGACTTTGAACCTGGTATACACTATCCACAATTTCAAATGCAAGCAGGGGCTATTGGCATTAATACAATAAGAACCTACAACCCTGTAAAGCAAGGGCTAGAGCATGACCCCAAGGGGCAATTCATTAAAAAATGGCTGCCCGAATTGGCTAATGTACCCGATGAACTAGTTCACATGCCTTGGACTTTTGGCCCTTTAGAACAACAACTGTACAACTTCCATTTAGGGAAAGACTACCCCAAACCGATAGTTGATGTAAGAGACAGTTCACGAAAGGCGAACAAAGAACTGTGGGCTATGAAGAAAGACCCCATAGTAAAACAAGAAAACGCTCGTATATTAGCCAAGCACGTTCGCTGATAAAACATCGTTTACTGGTGAGAACTTAGTGGCGAAAAAACCGTTTTACATACATGAGTAAATTATTGACAACTCCCCTTGGGAGACTTCGCTTGCTGGGATTTTTTGAGGGTATGTCGCTCATTATCCTTGTCTTTATTGGTGTACCGCTAAAACGCATGATGGATATGCCCGAGGTGGTGCAAATAGTTGGCCCTATACACGGGGTGCTATTCCTTGGTTTTGTGTTGCTTACCATTATGGTGTCCATTTCTATGAGCTGGAAATTCACCAAAACCACTTGGAAAGTACTACTTAGCAGCCTGATACCATTCGGCACCTTTTATGTTGATGCCAAGGTATTGAAGCCGATGGAAGAGGGTAGCTAGATAAGCTCATCCTCTCGCATTATCTTTAACAAATGGATGCGATATACTTTTATGCACAAGGTGCTCCCTATGGTGAGTTTTCCAACTTTTCACCCTATGGAATTGAAATGGATGGCAGGTGGTGGCCAACAGTAGAACACTACTTTCAAGCACAGAAATTTCTAGACGAGGCAACACAGGAGAAAATGCGCGCTTTCCCAAGCCCAAAGCAAGTAGCTGATATGGGTAGATCACGAAAATTGCCCTTACGATCCGATTGGGAAAAAGTGAAGGACAACATCATGTATTTAGCCGTAAAAAAGAAGATAAGTACGCATGATAGACTAAAAGAGCTGCTGCTAGACACCGAAGGGCTACCCATAATTGAAAATGCCCGAAGTGACTACTACTGGGGCTGTGGGCAAGATGGAACTGGCCTTAATAAGTTGGGTAAAATACTAGAACGCGTTCGCGCCGAATTAAGAGAAGAAGCTCAATAACTCCGCCAATTGAATTTTTCCAGTCAGCTTTAAGTTATAATGGCATGGGAACGACTTACACACCAATCGCCTGTAGCCTGCACGACCATATTGAGGCTGCCATAGTTCTTCGAAAAAGCGGAACTATCATCTATTCAAAAGATGGAGACCAACATACATTCGAAGGCAAACCCACCGATTGGATAACTAGAAATAGTGAAGAGTTTCTACTGCTTGAAAATGGCAAGGAAATACGAGGCGACCGCATCATCAGCTTCTTAGGCATCGACTTTACCGAAGGTGGAACTTGTGGTGTTTAAGGTAAACAGGTGTCCTTAACTATTCACATATCAACCAAATTCACATCTTTTAACTCAGCGACTACTGCACTTAGCCTTAACTTAGCTGTATGAATACAAAACGCATCTTAAAACTACTCTTAGGAGTAGGCATCATTGCTTATTTAGGACTTTGTATCGGACTGTTTTTCTTTCAAGAGAAAGTTCTGTTCATGCCGTGGCCGATGGAACACGGCTATCATTTGAACTTCAAACAGCCCTTTGAAGAACGAACCTATACCATGGACGACGGTGCAAATATCCATGCGGTATTCTTTACTAATAAGGGCGAAAAATTACTGTACTACTTACACGGAAATGGTGGGCACATGACCCGCGCTGTTACCATGAGCGACTTAGATGTGTACCTGCAAAAAGGCTACGACGTGCTCTACATCGATTACCGCACCTATGGAAAAAGCACGGGTGAACTGAGCGAAAAAGCATTGCTAACTGACGCCGATAACATTTACAAACAAGCCATAAAAGAATATGAGGAAAGTAATGTTGTAGTATATGGGAAATCTATGGGAAGCGGTTTTGCTGCCTATGTGGCTTCTAAGAACAAACCAGGCAAATTGGTATTGGAAACACCCTATTACAGCATGAAATATTTGGCGGAAGCTCGATTCCCCATACTACCAGCCGATCTTGTTTTGCGCTACCCTCTTCGATCTGATAAATACTTGGAAAAATTCAATAACCCCATACTAATGTTCCACGGAACGAATGATAGGGTAATACCTTATGAAAATGCCGAAAAGTTAGCTAGTGAGCTGAAAGCACCACATCAATTAATAACCATAAAAGGGGGCAGTCATAACTTCTTGAACCGCACCAAGGAGTTTCAAGAGGCGCTAAGTAATTTCCTTTAGTGGAGCTACTAGTCGCTATAAATAAAATCAATAGCCTGATCTACTGTCATTAGCTTACCCTTATGGTTGGCCATTACATAGGCATCTTTATAGCCAGTGGGCTTTACAGTTTCGCGCAGGTAATTCTCCGCTTCATAGGCCGATTCGAAATTACCTGTCATGTAACGGTAATAGCCATCATCGCCAGCTACTTCTTTCAAATCTTCAAATTGGGTGTATAGCTTGTGCGTTTTAGCAATAGGCACTTTACTGGCTGCTACTTGCACACTGAAAGCCACATAATGCTGGTCTTGCGCGGAAGCGCCAAAGCTTAAGCCCAACATAGTGCATACTATTATCAAAAGTTTCATGGGTGGTGGTTTGTTACAAAGATATGGGCTTATACGCTATACCTGTGGTTGAGTTGTGAAAATTAATACATGAAAGTAGACAACCCCTTAATAAGTGGGGCATAACTGTAATATTATTCCAGCCTAGGCAGCGTTATTTTCGAAGAACTATAAAGCATGCCTATGGCCCTAGTAGACATTTTTAGCCCCGTTTGGAAAGTGAGCGACCCCAAGCAGCGATTGGAAGCTGTATTGGAGCATACAGATGTTACTGTATTGCGTAAAGTGGCTGAAAAGGATGAGAACATCTACGTTCGGCTAGCGGCTATCTCCCGTATTGAGGCAGAGGAACTCCGTGAAGACCTATACGAAAAGTTACATATCGATCTGGATGTAATTGAAAAAGAAACTTACCAGCCCTATTTAGAAATAGTGGCTCTATATGCCCAAAGCAATTACGCCAGAGGTTTCGCCATAAAAAAACTGGTAGACAAAAGCCTAATTCGTCACGTTGCAATGACGGACGATGACAAATTTAATCGTGCTGAAGCAGCCAAGTTGTTAAGGAATAATGATGATCTGATCACCATTATTGAGATGAACCCCGCTATGGAGGTTCGCCTTGCTGCACTGCAGCATTTAACTGACCAAACCGTAATTAAACGGTTAGCCGAGAACGATGAGAGTGAGGAGGTAAGACGAGCAGCTGTGTACAAAGTACACGACCCGATGTTCTTACAAATGATACGTGATAACGAGGAGAGTGAACATGTGCGGAATGCAGCCAGGATACAGATGAATGACCCTAATGTAAAAGAGAACTCGGCCTTTATGCCTAAGGCTACAGAGGGATCTACCGAAGAGCAAGCGCCGATAAAAAGAGAATACAAGACCCTTCGGATAGAGCTTAGCAATGACGATGATGTTGTTAAAGTCGAACCGAAGAAAGATAATACTGACAACCCGAAAACAGCAAATACCATGAACGTAGCAGTAGAAACCAAGCCGATAAACGGAAACGGACACATAGTAGAAGATGTAGCACTACACGCTAAAGAACGTAAAGTGCGCCTAGCCGCTTTAGAAAAGGTGGAGGATGAAGGTATTCTATTAACTATTGCATTGGATGATCCTGACAAAGTGGTTCGTCGTTCAGCGGCATGGCGATTGAACAGCAATAATAGCATAAACGAGTTAGTGAGCAAATGCGATGATGCGGAAGTATTGCGCGTGGTATTGCACAAAACCACTAGTACTAGTTTATTGAAAGACAGATACGCACTACCAGCATTCAGCGAGCTACGCAGCTGGATAATTGCCCGCATGGAAAGCGACCGCGACTTATTGGAGCTTTGGGAAATGGAAGGTTCTACGGAGATGAAAGAAATGATACTTTCGCGAATTGGGGATGAGAAAGTATGTTACGACTTACTGCCAACTATTCAAGATGCGGAATTAAAGAACCAAGCTTTCTGGAAGATCCGTCAGCCGCAATTATTGGGCGACTTAGCTTTGAAAACCGATGACGCTGAGCTAGCATTAATGGCTATACGCCGAATTGAAGACGAGAATGTATTGGTAACTTTTGCTTTGGATACACAACATACTTCTCTTCGTAAAAATGCCATTGGTCGCATAAGTGGCAAAGATGCTCTTAAGCGATTAGCCATTGAAGCAGAAGAAGTAAGCACCCGTAAAGCAGCTGTAGAAAAGCTGACGGAAGTAGCATAAGCCCTTTTATCTTACATTATGGTGACCAATGCAGAAGCAATAATTCACTAATATTGTAGTTGTAGTGACTATATGCATATGCGGAATTTACTCTTATTTTTCACTTTACTAGCTCTAGGTGTTTCATCTTGTATCGATCCACCTACTTACCCCGTTGAGCCAGAGATAGAGTTCTTGAGTATTTCGCGTGATACCATCGATGAAATAGTAGACACCTTTAGTGTGCGCGTATCGTTCACTGATGGTGATGGTGATCTAGGCTTCTCGCAAAGTCAGTTGAACGAGGATGGCGATACCAGTTGTACTGGAGCTAACGTTGATAATTGCGACAGTACTTGTTTCTTTAATGGGACTACCTCTATCATCGTAATTGATAAGCGGACCAATTGCTTCGTACCGTTCAATCTTCCAGAAATACCCCCCAAAGGCAGTTCCGCTGCCATTTCAGGCACCATCACTATCACCTTTGCTAACGTGCTATGCTTTCCCGATGGAGGTGTAGTTGGGCAGAATCCCGATATTGATACTGCACGATTTGAAGTGCGCCTAAGAGATAGAAGTGGGAACATCAGCCTTCCCGTAGAAACGCCTATCATCTTTATAGACTGCAGAAATTAACTGCCTAAAATGCGAAAAGGGTCGGAGAGAGACTCCAGACCCTTTTCAGGTAATTAAACCCAACATGAATACGAGGTTTATTGGTTGCTATACTTACCGCAGTAAGTATTCTGCCCAATAGTTATTTTATATACCCAGGTATTTAAGTGCGCTACTGCATTGCTAGGTAATGTCCACCGCTCGCTAGTAGCAGCTTCATCCCAAAGCAAAGTGTTTCCCAACTCATCCAGTATTACTATACTAGCGGTATTGGTAAACAGTCGCGGCAAGCTAATGGCAAAGTTTCCTTCTTCAGAAGCAGTTATTACTACTTCACCATAAGCTGCTCTCATTTCCGCTTCGTTCACTTTGGTACTAATACCTAACTCAGCTATAATGTCGGCAGCTTCCTTATTTTCTTCATCACCAGGTAACCAGTAAAAAGATTGAAGGGAAACCAATGCTAAAAGCAGCACCAAACCTGTTATAATTTTTAAAGAACTTTTCATCATACTCTCCTATTCAAACGCTCAATGGCAGTAATGTAATATGGGGTAGAAGTAAAGTCAACTCTTTTTTCAGGCTCGGGCATATTTTTTTCTTCAACGCCCTTTTTAGCTGTTGAAAACCAATGTGTTTATGCCCTATATGAAGCCTTAACTTGCGTACAATGGAATATGGCATCTGCGAATTGAGTGTAGTACCCGTAAGGGCCGAAGCATCAGATAAGGCTGAAATGGTAAGCCAAGTATTGTTTGGGGAAACCATGCAGGTTCTACTAAAGAAGTCGCCCTGGGTGCGGGTAAAATTGAGCTACGACGGCTACGAAGGCTGGATAGACGAGAAGCAATACCTACCCATAAAAGACGATTACTACAATAAGCTACAGCAAACAAAGTCGCCGGTGGCATTGGATATGATGAATGCAGCGGTGAGTGCTAACCGACACCTATCGATATTGATAGGTAGTGACTTACCTGATTTTGATGGCATGAACTTTAAGCTGAAGAAGGAGAAGATGGTATACAATGGCCAAGCCATTGATAGCAGTAACATTGGTGACCCCACTCGCCTACTTCGTAAAGTAGCCCTCCGCTATTTGAATGCCCCTTACCTATGGGGTGGAAGAAGTCCCTTCGGTATCGACTGTTCTGGTTTCACCCAGCAGGTGTTCAAGCTATTGGGAATAGCCTTACCACGAGATGCCTACCAACAGATAGAGTACGGTAAACCTGTAGATTTTATTGATACTGCCAGAGAAGGTGATGTAGCGTTCTTTGAAAATAAAGAAGGCAGAGTGCACCACGTTGGTATTGTATTAGCCGATAAGCAGATCATCCACGCAAGCGGACAGGTGCGCATTGATATACTCGACCATTACGGCATCCATCGCAAGCAAGGCAAAAAATACAGCCACAAACTGACCCGCATAAAGCGACTATTGTAATGCGCATACTAAGTGCCAAACAAACCCGAGCGGCTGATGCCTATACTATTCATCAAGAGCCGATAAGTTCCATCGACTTGATGGAACGAGCAAGCGGAGTGTTTGCCCATTGGTTCACCATGCAATTCGACAAAGACAGAACCATTTATCTATTCGCTGGAATGGGTAATAATGGTGGCGACGGATTAGCCGTAGCTCGAATGCTGCATCAAAAAGGATTCCGAGTATTGATCTATAAAGTGCGATACAGCGATAACCCATCAGCCGACTTCTTGGAGAATGAAGAGCGTTTAGACCTTCTGCAAAAAATAGTGGTAAGCGATATTTTAGAGAGCGATCCCTTCCCAGAAATACCACAAGGTGCATACGTTATTGATGCCCTATTCGGAAGTGGCCTATCACGTCCCATTGAAGGCTGGGTGGCGCAGCTTATACATTACCTGAACAATACTAGAAGTACCCGTGTAGCTATAGATATTCCTAGTGGGACATATGCTGATAAACACAGCGACGGCATCAGCTTTCATGCAGAACATACCTTAACGTTCGAGCTGCCCAAACTAGCCTTTATGTTGCCCGAAAATCATATCGCAACAGGTGAATGGACCTGTAAGAGTATTGGCTTGGATAGGCGATTCATTGAAGATCAAGAAACCGACTACCATTATCTGGCCGATCATGATGTGGCTCCTTTACTAAAAGAGCGAAGCAAGTTTTCCCACAAAGGCATCTTCGGGCATGCCTTGATAGTAGCAGGAAGTTATGGCAGCATTGGCGCTGCTGCAATGAGCGGAAAGGCCTGCTTAAGGGTAGGCGCAGCACTACTGAACATGCACATTCCCGCTTGCGGATACACCACCATGCAAACGCTACTTCCAGAGGCAATGTGCAGTACTAGTGATGAGAAGATATTAACTGACCTTCCTGAAAAAGCAGACCGTTTTAGCACTATAGCTATTGGCCCTGGTATTGGGCAAGAAGCTGCTACCATGGCCATGTTAGAGAAAGCTCTGGAATTCAGGAAACCTTTGGTAATTGATGCAGATGCTTTAAACATATTGAGCAAACATCCTGAATGGATGAACAACATACCCAAGCTAAGCGTACTTACCCCACACCCAAAAGAATTTGAGCGTCTGTTTGGTAAAACGGATAACCATTTCGATCGGTTAGACCTACTGCAACGTAAAGCGAGAGAACTGCAACTGGTTATCGTATTAAAAGGCGCACATTCTGCTATCGCTTTGCCCGATGGTAATGTGTGGTTCAACAGTACAGGTAACCCTGGTATGGCTACCGCTGGTAGTGGCGATGTGCTCACAGGAATGATAACTGGTCTATTAGCCCAAGGCTATGCTAGCGATGAAGCAGCTAAACTTGGCGTTTGGCTGCATGGTAAGGCAGGCGACCTAGCAGCTGATAAGCTTGGCCAAGAAAGTATGCTAGCTACCGACATCATTGATAACATTGCTTTTGCCTACAAACGCATTTACGAATTACGCTCCTCCCCCGCTTCTTAACATTTTTATGACGATCGGCTTGTATTATCAAACCTAGCAATAGGTAGATATGTGTATTTTTGCAATCCCTATCATCTTCAGCTTCTAACCCATCATGAAATACCTTCTTTCGCTCTTCGTTCTCGTTCTTTTTCTTTCCGCAGATAATCCACCACCAACCAGTCACGAAGGGCTTAAAGTACTCTCGTGGAATGTGTATATGCTGCCCATGAAGCTACCTAGCCCCAAGGTGAAAACAGGGCAACAAGAGCGAACAGATTCTATAATGAAGCTGCTCAACAATTCCGATTACGACATTTTAGTGCTTCAAGAAGTATTTGATAAACGCATCCGCCGTCGCTTTAGAGCAGAATTGGCCGATGAATTCCCTTATCGCTATGGGCCAGCTTTTGTAGGTAAAGGAATAAAGACCAACAGCGGTCTATTTGTGGCCAGTCGCTACCCTATGACCGTTATCGACTCTATACGTTTTGAAGAATGTAAGGGGGTAGATTGTAGCGGCCGCAAGGGAGCACTTATGATAGAGGTGGAAAAAGACGGTATTACCTACCAACTGATGAATACCCATATGAATAGTGGTGGTGGGCAGAAATTCCGTGATGTTAGACTTAAGCAGTACGTTCAGCTATATAACGATCTAATTAAAAAGTATGAGAAACCTGGTGTGGTGCAGCTACTCTGTGGTGATTTTAACACCCGTAAGCGAGAGTGGCATTATTATGAAGAAATGCTGAAACGGCTGGATTGCCAAGATGGTGATGTCACGAACGAACGCAAGCTCACTTTCGACGACCTGAACAACTCTTTGATAAAAAAGGAGATAGAAATAAGTGTTCTTGATTATATCTTATTGCGCCAAAATGGAGTGCGCATCAAAAATATGGAGCGCCGCATTCAAACCTTTAGAGCCAACTGGCATAAAAAAGGAAAACACACCGACCTTTCTGATCACTACGCAATGGAAATGCATATCGTACTGGGCAAGTAATTCTTTCTTTAAAATTCTATTCTAGGTTTCTTATTTGTCGGCATCCTGCCACATCTTGATGGTAGATAACCGTACATTTGGTGCAAGGATAAGGTACTATGAGCGACAGTAAACGATCGATGTTAGGCAAAGGTAATTCACTTGCCCAACCACAGCAGCAAGTGGCCCTGCTGGAAAGTGATAGCACAGGGCTAAGCAAATTTGAAGATAAACTGGCCAACTTGGGTATGCATCCCTTGCAACCTAGTGGTGTAGAGATACTTCAGGTGAACGTAGGCTATATGTGTAATCAGGTTTGCACCCATTGCCACGTAGATGCTGGGCCCGATCGCAAAGAAATAATGACGCGTGAAGTAATGCAACATTGCTTGAACGCCATTGATAATTCGGATGTACACACAGTAGACCTTACAGGTGGTGCACCAGAAATGAACCCAGATTTCCTTTGGTTCGTGGAAGAGTTATCGAAACGGAAGTTGGAGATAATCGTAAGGAGTAATTTGACCATCCTAGTCTCGAATGAGAAATTCAGAACCTACCCTGCATTCTTAAAAGAACATGGCGTAACTGTTATCGCATCGCTACCCTGCTACACGCAAGAGAATGTAGACAAACAACGTGGTGCTGGTGTATTCGGCCGATCGATAGAAGCAATACGCATATTGAATGAACTTGGCTATGGTCAACCTGATAGCGATTTGAAACTACACTTAGTTTACAACCCCGTTGGGGCATCAATAGCAGGAGATCAAGCTGGATTGGAGCGTGACTATAAGCTGCGCCTAAAAGAAGACCTTAACCTTGTTTTTAATAACCTATATACCATTACTAACTTACCTATAAGTAGGTTTTTAGACTACCTAGTGTCTACTGATAAGTATCAGCAATACATGGAAACCTTGGTGAATGCCTTTAACCCTAGCACTATTGAAGGGGTAATGTGTAGAAACACCTTATCCGTTCGCTGGGATGGGCATTTATACGACTGCGATTTCAACCAAATGCTCGACCTTCCTCTTGCGAAAAGTTCGCCGCAACACATTCGCGACTTTAGTTTAGAGAACATTACTAATAGAACTATTGCAATTGGTCAACACTGCTATGGATGTACTGCCGGGGCAGGGTCAAGCTGTCAAGGAGCATTGGTTTAAAACATAATAATGGATACTTACTTACAGACCACCAAAGACGTTTACAGAGAAGCAGCACTTACGCCCGATGTAGGCCTATGCTGCACCACTAGCCCTATTTGGCAACTACCCGGGCTGAACATGCCCAGCAAAATGCTAGACATGAACTACGGCTGTGGCACTACCGTTCACCCTCGCGACTTGGTTAACCAACCCAACATATTGTATGTAGGTGTAGGTGGTGGTATGGAGGTACTTCAGTTTAGCTACTTCAGTAGAAAACCGGGCGGTGTTATCGGGTTGGATGTAGTACCTGAAATGATAACTGCGTGCCAAGAGAATCTTACTGAAGCGGAAAAGCAGAATGATTGGTTTAAAAGTGAATTTGTAGACCTGCGAATGGGCGATGCCCTTAACCTGCCAATAGATGATAGTAGTATTGATGTAGCTGCGCAGAATTGCCTGTTCAATATCTTTAGAGAAGATGATCTGGTGAAGGCTCTTAAAGAGATGTATCGTGTTCTTAAACCGTATGGTCGCCTAGTATTATCCGATCCTGTTGCAGAGAATATGCCTGAACACTTAACGCATGATGAGCAACTTCGTGCGCTGTGTTTAAGTGGCTCACTTCCTTTAAAGGATTATTTGAAACTACTTACCGACGTTGGTTTCGGTACGATAGAAGTTCGAGCCAAACGCCCTTACCGCATCTTAGATACTGAACGTTACGATACTGATGAGAACATCTTCATTGAAAGTGTTGAGGTATGTGCTATTAAAGACCCAATGCCAGAAGATGGCCCTTGTATATTCACCGGTAAGTCGGCCATTTATTTCGGCCAGGAAGAATACTTTGATGATAAGAAAGGCCACGTACTAATGCCCGACAAGCCACTAGCTGTTTGCGATAAAACTGCGGGTGATCTAGCCAAATTAGAAAGGAAAGACATCTTCATTTCAGAGTCTACTTGGTTTTACGATGGTGGTGGCTGCTGCTAAATGGTATCGTTAGGGACAAGATCGTTCTCCATTAACCATTTAGCTATCGTTTCGCCCATTGCTTGGTAGCCGGTTCGTATTATGCCTATCAATAGGGTAATTTGTCCTATTAGGTATTTTTTTTTCTCCCTACTTCTGCGGGAGTTATTGGGCTAAGTAATAGCACAGCTGCCCAATTTACTGATAACGATAAACCCTCCCTAGCCCCTTCTACTAGTGAGTTTCAATTACCTCCATCCTTTAATATTCAGCCGCACATGTATCTTTCGTAATCCCCGTCGTTATGTATATATACCTTTTCTATTTAAAGCTACTATTTTTTTCACCCGTAATATTTACAAACTATGGCAATACCCAAACAGCCCCGGCAGTTGATGATAAACATGATGTACATCGTGCTAACTGCCCTATTGGCGCTAAACGTTTCTACTGAAGTATTGAATGCTTTTAAGATGATAGATGATGGCTTATCAGAAACTGATAAGCGACTGATAGAACGATCGGACCAATTGATGGAAAGCCTAGCGGCAAAGAAGGCAAATGATGCTGACCGCGCCGCGCCATTTTTTGATGATGCCCAAGCGGTGCAGCGAGAAGTGGAGGTGTTCGTAGAGTTTGTAGATACCCTACGCCAACGCTTAATAGATGAAAGCGGAGGTTATAAAGACAATGGATCGCTTAAGAACAAAAAAGATACCGACACCCCCACCCGACTGCTAGTTGATGGTGGCTTAGGGCAAGAGTTGGAGAACAAGATAATAGCCCTGCGACAATGGTTGATAGATAGATCGCTACTGGATGAAGGTGAGCAGAGAAGTTTACAAGCTGGGTTGGCTTTGAATAACAGTTACAATACGGAAGATGCCGAACTGAAGGGCAAAAAAAGTTGGGCCGCTTATCATTTTGAAAAAATGCCTGTTGTAGCTTCCATCGCACTACTTT
>CAYGTK010000054.1:0-19986 GCA_964352775.1 uncultured Chitinophagaceae bacterium | reverse complement strand
AACTGAGCTATTTGAGTAGAGTCGTCAAGCACTACTGGTTCATTCGTGTTCATATCTGTGTTTTCATTCGCAGTTTGGCAACTCACAAAAAACAAGCTGCTAAGTGCAAAAAATAAAAGGCTAATTCTAAAAAGCTTCATGTGCAATTATGGTTTAGTTAATGTAAAAGTAGGTAGAACAGTTTCGTCAAAACGCGTTTTTCGGCTAATTCCAACTATTTTCGGACGTATCACTAAACTATTGCTATGATAGCTGCTATATATCACAAAGGTAAAGAACTACAAATAGACCTTTCGCGTCCGCTAGATATTTCTATTCCACTACGTGTAGGGCCTAATAATGTAAATGCATGGTGGGCAAAACCTGTAACTGCTGAGCCCGTTCGTATGGGCGACTTTGTAGGCTCGGTAAGAGAAGGGGGGAGTGTTAATTTTACGGATGTACAATTTAATCCTCATGGTAATGGAACACATACCGAGTGTGTTGGACATATCTCTAAGGAACGATTTACCATAAATGAATGCTTGCGTCAATTTTGGTTTGATGCTGAGTTGATCAGCATTTACCCTGATGAAGAAAACAACGACCTAGTAATTCAGAAAGATCAATTGGAAAGCTTACTAAAGGGCAAGAACCCACAAGCGGTAGTGATACGCACCTTACCGAACGACTTTTTTAAAATGCGCCATCAATACTCAGGCACTAACCCAACATACATTCATCACGAAGCCATTAGTTACTTAGTAGAGTTAGGGGTGCAACATTTATTGGTGGATACACCATCAATAGATAGGGAAAGTGATGAAGGAAAACTATTGGGGCACCGTGCATTCTGGCAATACCCCGATGACATTCGAGAAGAATGTACCATTACGGAATTGATATACGTACCTTCTTTTATTCCTGATGGCACCTACATGCTTAATTTACAGATAGCAAGTTTTGAGTTAGATGCTAGCCCCAGCAAACCTGTGTTGTATAGGCTGGTTTAAAAGATCAACGTACGTTGCGAAACTTACCTAAGCGCAGTTTATAATACACCTCTTCGCGGCTTAGCTCTTCCACTTTACCAGAGAACATATCTTCCATATCCAATAATTCGATAGAATCGCGAACTAGCCTTAAAGTCGGGAAACCTACTTTAGCTGTCATTTTTCGTACTTGTCGGTTCTTTCCTTCGGTCAATTTTATCTCTATCCAACTGGTAGGGATGGAAGCACGAAAACGGATAGGTGGATCGCGGTCAGGAAGGTGGTTTGGTTCTCCTATTCTGCGGACCTTACATGGATGAGTTACATGGGGGTATCCTGCCATGTTTATCACAACTCCCTTCTGCAGGGTGCTTATGGATCCATCATCAATTTCACCTTCTACCTGCACCAAGTAGGTACGTTCATGTCCGTGCTCTGGGTTAAGCAGTTGCTCATTTAGCTTCTTATCATTAGTAAGTAATAAAAGTCCCTCGCTATCAGCATCTAAGCGACCAACCGGATAAACATCACCAGGAAAATCTGCTAGATCGCCCAATGCAGTATAGTCGTTCTCTGGTGTGAACTGCGAGAGCATTTTAAAAGGTTTATAGACAAGAAAGTAACGGTACATATTAAGTCAAAAATAAAGTTTTACTTAATATCAACAATACCCTTTTCGTCAAATTTATTTTTAGGTAGTTTTTGTTATTATTGCTTCTAAATTAAAACACCGTGATCACCAGTACTTTAGACCCGTATCCAAAGCTTGATGTTAATAACCTAAGCCCAGAACTTTATGAGTTTTTAGATGCATTACCAGCAGAATACCTGCAATTCTTAATGCACCACAATGGTGGTTTTTTAGCTGAAGGTGAATATTCATTCCACACCAATGTACCCTATCGTTCGGCTTCGGTAAACATTGATAATAAACGTGATAGTGTAATTGAGCTGTTTGGTGTGCGTACCCCAGATACCGACTTGATAGAAGGAGATTATCCTGACGAGCTAATAAGAGAGAACCTACACTTTATGCAAGAGGAGGTGCTACCTAGTTCAGTACTTGTTATTGGCCGCACTGCTAAGTATGGACTACTAGTGATAGGGAATGAGGCTGATCTTGACGACTATGGCCATGTATACTTCTATGATGTACATTGGAGCCACCCATGCAGTAAGGTCTTTTTTGAAGAGCGACAAAATACGGTGATAAACAAGTATGATGACATAAGCACCATACTAGAAGACATTGACCACCCCAAGCACACAGCTGTGCAAGATGAATACAACTACGCTACTCTTGTTAAGCTAGCCGACAACTTCAATGACTTTATGGAAAAGTTGTTTAAAAGTGAGGGTCAACTATAAATTTCTTTCAGCGCGGGTAACAATTGAGGATGTTGAAACTTAAAACCAGTGGAAAGTATCTTTTCAGCTGATACCTTTTGACTATTTAGCACCACCTCGCTCATTTCGCCCATGGCAAGCTTCAGCACAAATTCGGGAGCAGGAGCGGGTATATTGAATTTTCCCATAGCCTTAGCCACCATTTCAGTTAAGTGCCTATTGGTTTCTGGTGTTGGTGCTACACCATTGTATATGCCTACCATATCTTCCTGTTCTAGTGCTTGAATAAATATGCGACATAGGTCATCAATGTGTACCCAAGAGTAGTATTGTTTACCATCGCCTAGGTAAGCCCCTACCCCGAACTTTACGGGGCGAGCTATTTCTTTCAGAGCACCACCTTCTTTTGCAAGCACAATCCCTATTCGTATTGCGGCTGTTCTTATTCCCAAGTCTTTTATTTGAAATGCTGAATCTTCCCAGGCTACACATACATCTGATAAAAACCCTTTTCCCCTTGCGCTTTCTTCAGTAACTAATTCATTTCCCCTGTCGCCATAATAGCCTATTGCCGACGCGGAGATAAATGCTTTTACTTGATGATCGGTCTCCTTAAGTGTATTGTAAAGTAAGTCGGCGGTATCAGTTCTGCTATTCAGAATAAGCTCTTTTCTGCTTTTGGTCCAAGGCTTATCAGCAACACCAGCACCAGCCAGGTGAATAATGTAGTTAGTCCCTTTAATGGCATCTTTGTCTAGGTAATTAGCAGCAGTATCCCACTTATAGCTTTTTACTCCATCTAACTGAATTCTATCGGGGCTTCTGCTTAAGTGAGCTACCCTATATCCTTTATTTAAAAGAAGATCTGTAAGTCGAGTACCTACAAGCCCACTTCCTCCTGTAATTAAAACTTTTTCATTTGCCATACGCATAGCCTTTGTGCGCCCTATTTCAGGGCATTTTGATAAGTCCGAAATTGGTTATATTTGCCTCCACTTGAAACAATTTCCAACCACTATATAAACACTATACACATGAACGGTTCAATAATTTCGAAGATCTTTTTTGCCGCGTCGTTCGCAGCACTGCTATTTAGCGGCTGTGGAGGCAGTTCTGACGGCGATGGTGGCGAAGGAAATAACGGCACAGATGAAAAAGTTGAATTTAGTCAAGTGTATGAAGTAACGGCCCGCGAACTAAGTGATGCGGAGTCTATTAACTTGATCAACGGTCAAGGTGAGCAAACTACCTACATGGGCTACTATATGCAGCCAGCATTGTTAGGTATTGATTTTAAATCGTTGGAAATAGTTCCTGTTATAGCAAAGGAGCTACCTAAGCTAGAGGTACGTGAAGATGGTAAATTGCTTATCTCCTACGAGATAAGAGAAGAAGCCGCTTGGGATAATGGGGAGACCATTACAGCAAAGGATATTGAGTTCACCTTAAAAGTGATAAAGAACCCGAAAGTAGATAACCAGCGTATTAAGCCTTATTTCGAGTTTATTGAAGACATTATTTATGATGCTGAAAACCCTAAGAAATTCACATTCGTTTGTAAAGAAGCTTACATGCTTGCAGAGAATGGAAGTGGTGATTTTGGTATTCACCCAGCCTACATATATGACCCAGAAGGCATTATGGAGAAATTCACGCTTAAGCAGCTTAGTAACGAAGCTGATGAGTTAGCTAACGATGAAGACATTGTACGTTATGCCAACTTCTTTAACTCTGAGAAGTTCTCTCGTGAAGTAGTCGCCGGAGCAGGAGCTTACGAATTGGAAAAATGGGAAACTAACGAGCGAATGATCCTTAAAAAGAAGGAGTCCTGGTGGGGAGATAACCTAAAGAACATTAATACCTTGTTCCCAAGCCCACGCCCAGACCGCATTATTTTTGAGACTATTAACGACGACGCTACAGCTATTACCGCTCTAAAAGCACAAAAGGTAGATGTAATGCGTAGTATCGACCCTAAAATATTTGTAAAAGACTTTCCTAAGTCAGATAAGATCAACAAATATTTCAACCTAGAGACACCAAACTTCATGGCCTATGAATACATCGGCTTGAACATGAAGAACAACAAGCTGAAAAGTAAAGAAACCCGTCGTGCCTTGGCTCACATTATGGACGTAAGCAAGATCATTGAAACGATCTATTACGGACTAGGCGCACGCACGGTAGGGTTCATCCACCCATCTAACAAGAAATTTTACCACACAGGTATTGAGCCATATTCGTATGACATAGCTAAAGCGAAAGAAATGCTAGCTGCTGACGGATGGGAAGATAGCGATGGTAACGGAACACTAGACAAAGAAATAGATGGCGAACGTGTAGAATTCACCTTAGAGATAATTCACAACGCGGGTAATGCGCGTCGCCAGAAAGTATGTTTGATCTTCCAAGAAGAGGCTCGCAAAGCAGGTATTGCTGTTAGCATTCGTGAATTACAGTGGGCTGTTTTCTTAGAAACTACTAAGAAGCATGACTTTGAGGCCTACATTGGCGGATGGGTAAGTAGTGTTGTAGAAAGCGACCCTAAACAGATATGGCATACTGACTCTTACAACGATGGATCTAACTATGTTGGTTTTGGAACTGCTGAAAGCGATCTGTTGATAGAGGACCTACGTAAAGAATTAGACGCCACTAAGCGCGCTGAGCTTTACAAACGTATGCAAGAGATATTACATGAGGATGTGCCTTACATTTTCTTGAATATTACTAAGCAGCGCTTAGCGATACATAAGCGTTTTAGCAATGCTTACGGTACAGAGCAACGCCCAGGTTACTGGAGAGCGGGTTTCCGTTTGGCTAGTGCAGATGCTAAATAGGGGCTGATATGTTCTTATATATCCTTAAGCGGGTTCTGATATTCTTCCCCACACTAATAGCGATAACGCTATTGACATTTGCTATTAGTGTAAACTCTGAGGGAGACCCCGTAGAGCAAATGCTAAACACCACAACTGGTGATGGGCGAATAGCTGATAAACTTGCTAGCGAAGAGACGTACAATAAAATGCGTCATCAACTGGGGCTAGACCTGCCTGTGTTCTACTTTTCGTTGAGCACCTACGCACAACCTGATACGCTACAACTTATTGCTAAACCCTTTCATCGTGAAATGTTGGGTAATATGGTAGCAAAATATGGAAACTGGCCTGAAATAGAGGCCTATTACCATAAGGTGAGAGCGCTTGATCTTGCTACTTATGCTACTAAAAAAGACTCCTTGAACTCCGAGGCCTTGATCGATGTAAAAGCAGAGGTGAACGAGTTACTTATTGAGTATAAACCAGAAAAGGTTGACGCGGCAATGAGCAAGTTAGATGAGCTTATTGTAGCTGCTAATAATTTGGGGCATTTAAGTTCACTTTATACAGATGCAAAATCCGCTTATTCTACTGTAAAGGCAGAGGCTACTACTTGGAAAACCTACATACCCTACCTAGCATGGAACGGTAAAAATCAATACCACCGCTGGGTTTTTGGCGATGGTAACTGGATAACAGGTAAGGGAGCAGTTTACACTTCAGGTATAATTAGAGGCGACTTTGGTGTGTCTTATCAAGACAAGCGAAAAGTTAACACGGTGCTAGGTGAGCGGCTATGGGTTACCATGCGCCTAAGTCTTATATCAATTGTTTTAACCTATTTAATAGCGATACCTATCGGTATATTTTCAGCAGTAAATAAGGGAACTACCGTTGATAAGATCTCTACAGGTGTTCTATTCGCATTATACTCCTTACCAAATTTTTGGATAGCTACATTATTGATAACCTATTTAGGTGGAGGTGATTATCTGGATTGGTTTCCTACCTATGGTTTAGGTAAAATACCAGAGGGCGCGAGCTTTATTGAGGCCTTTAGCATTAGCGCTTATCATCATGTTCTTCCAGTATTCTGTTTAACGTATGGTGGTTTTGCTTTCCTATCCCGCCAAATGCGAGGTGGTATGCTCTCCGTAGTAGGGCAAGACTACATTCGCACTGCCTATGCTAAAGGACTAGAAAAGAAAACAGTTATTTGGAAGCATGCCTTCCGTAATTCCTTATTACCTATTATCACTCTATTTGCTAACGTTTTCCCACTACTTATTGGTGGCTCGGTGGTAATTGAGGTGATATTCAGTATTCCAGGAATGGGTAGCTGGGGCTACAATGCCATTATTTTTAAAGATTATCCCGTGGTGTTCGCTGTTATGCTTTTAGCAGCAGTATTAACCATGATAGGTTATTTAGTGGCCGACATACTTTATGCAGTGGTCGATCCAAGAATATCATACAGTAGTAAAAAGTAGGGGCGAGGGGATGAAACTGTTCAATAGACAAAAAGAGATAGACGATAAAGTAGAACAAGCTGCTACTAACCAGCGGGAGTTCGTTAATAAAGACTTAGACCAAAGCTTCAAGGCCTATGTAATACGCCAGTTCAAGAAGAACAAGTTGGCTGTACTTTCTTTGTACTTCGCGGGCGCACTAGCATTGGTAGCAGTATTTGCTGACTTTATTGCTAACGACAAGCCTATAGCTTGCAGCTTTGAAGGAACTACTTACTTCCCAGTATTTAAAGACTATGCAGTTGATTGGTTCGGGTCGAAATGGCAACCTGAATTTCAGAACATAACATGGAAAGACTTGAAGTTTGATTGGGTAGTTTGGCCTCTAGTGCCTTATACACCTCAGAACCTTGACTTTATGAACAGCCAGTATGTTGGCCCAGGCGACGACCAAGATGTTCCTTCAGCTAAATGGCATCACTGGATGGGTACTGACGAATTGGGTAGAGATGTACTATCAGGCATGATACATGGTACGCGTATAGCTTTTTTAGTAGGTATAGTTTCCATGAGCATCTCCACCTTAATAGGGATATTTTTTGGAGCCCTTGCGGGTTTCTTTGGAGATGATAGAATACAGATGTCAAGGATACGGATGTGGCTAAATGTCATCTTTGTTGTTCTTGGTTTTTTCTATGCATTTGTAGCACGTAGTTTAGTTATTGTTGAAGCATTTGAAGATGGATCAGGTAGCGGTTTTTTGAGTTTGCTGTTAAGTCTATTAATACTATTAGCTTTCATTGGGGTAGGAAATGCCTTGGCTTCAGTTTTGAAACGTATTCCAGTTTTTGGAAAGAAGACCAATATACCTGTAGATCTTATTGTAACTCGCTTAATTGAGATCATTGTATCTGTACCTCGTTTGATATTGATCATGTCGGTATTGTCATTAAGCAAAACGGGGGGATTGTTTACTGTGATGTTGATCATAGGACTAACATCTTGGACAGGTATTGCCCGTTTCATCCGTGCAGAGTTACTTCGTGTAAGGAACTTAGAGTTTATGGAGGCTGCAGAAGCTCTTGGTTATTCTAACTTCCGCAGATTATTGAAGCATGGAATACCAAATGCATTGAACCCTGTATTTATAAGTGTAGCATTTGGTATTGCATCTGCAATTTTGATAGAATCGACCCTTTCATTTTTAGGAATTGGTGTTAGCGCCGATACTGTTACTTGGGGTAAACTACTATCGATCGCACGCAGTGCCCCTGGTGCTTGGTGGTTAGCTATATTTCCTGGATTGGCCATCTTTCTAGCAGTTACTATCTTCAACCTTATAGGTGAAGGTTTAACCGATGCATTAGATCCTCGCTTGAAAAAGTGATAGGTAGTACAATATTTCTCTATCCTAATTGTTAATTTTCCGGTATGCTGCGTTTCGTGTTATCGGTATTGGTGTTCTTATTTGCCTTTGGGGCCTCAGCTCAGCAAATGGTATTCTCTACACCTCAAAAGTTAAGCACCAAAGCACCTCAATTCCGTATCCTAGGTAAGAATAAGGAAGGCATTATCCTCTACAATTTTGGGCGTGATACCGATCAACTGCATGCTTATTCAAGCAATATGCGTTTAAAATGGAAACGTAATCTCAATTTGGGAGACGGTACTAGTATCCGCAAGATCATAATCTACCCAGAAACCAGTCTGGTATTCTACTTTAAAGAAGTGAGTAGTAAAATGCACTATTACGTGCAGCCTTATGATAGCCGCTTTCAGCCAAAGGGGCAAACAGTACTGGTTGATTCCATAGTAGGTAACAGGGCCGACGTGAGGAACATGAAGATCGTTCATTCTACCGACCAAAGCCAACTTGTGATCTACACGGCTAACTATGCTGGCACCGATAGACTTCAAACAGTAAGCATTTACCACATGAACGATATGCTAGAGCCGCAATGGCAAGGTAATATCGACCTGAGAGATGTAACTGGTAAAGTAGTGTTGCGCAAGTTATTAGTATCTAATAAGGGAGAATTATTCCTTCTTATAGAAGACATAGCGAAGCAACGTAAAGGAGAAGTAAACTCCAATAGATTTCAGTTACATATGGTAGATGCTGGAAGAAATGATGCTGTAAAACTTCCCTTCAGCTTTTCAAGACCAATATTTGACAAGCTATTTGTAGAAGTAGATGATGAAAATAGAAAACTAGTTGCCGTAGGATTATTCTCTGATAATAATAAGGATATGTCAGTAGGTTATTTCCATCACGCCCTAAACCTGAATACAGGTAAAATGATAGCCAATAAGTATACACGTTATTCCGACGACCTGCTTTATGACATAACGGGTAAAGAGCTGAAGGGTGACAACAAAGGCTTATTCTCTTTTGAGATCTCTGACATTATTCTCCGCTTTGATGGTGGTTTAGTGCTGGTTGCAGAATCACGCTATAAAAGTGTGGAAGAGATCCAAACTCCATCGTTCGTTCCTGCAGCAGGACCAACTTTTAGAACCATCAGTGTGATGTATTATAATGATGTATTGATGTTATCAATAGGTCCTGATGGTGAAAATGATTGGACAGAGATACTTCGCAAGAAGCAAATATCTGAAGATGATGATGGCTATTATTCCAGCTACGCTATGCTAAATACCGCTGACCGCTTATACTTGATATATAATCAAGAAATACACTCAAAAGCTGATGTTAACAGTATGGCTATTGACCCAACAGGGTCTGCTAAGAGAAATTATCTGTTTAACACAGGCGACCAAAATGTGGTGTTAGTTCCTAGAGCTGGTCTCCAAGTATCTAGTACTGAAATAATAATACCGTCTTTCCGAAAGAACTATCTCACACTTCTCAAGTTAAGTTTCTGATAGGTTATGCTTATCAGACTCTTCCGCTCCAATGCACCCAGCTTAATATTTCTGTTAGTAGCTTATGCGATAGTTCTTCGCCTCCCATTCTTGTTTATTGGAGAAATAGAGCCATACCGCTCTGATGCACCACTTGGCGAATTAATACACTTTTTGGTAACCAACTTATTAGGTGGTTATGGATGGCTAACGCGCATTATCGCCTTAGCACTTCTATTCTTTCAAGCCCTACTATTCAATAATTGGATGGATGCGCTTAAAATAACTGATAGACCTACCTACATTCCTGCCTTGGTTTTTTTGCTAGCAACCAGTTTTTTTCCAGCATTTGCCGATCTAAGCGCCCCTTTAGTGGCCAACTTCATTTTTCTGTTCTTCTATCAAAGTCTTTATAACTCTTACGATAAAGCCACTTGTTTCGGAAGATCTTTCGATCTAGGCTTGCTTATGGGTATCGGTGTGTTATTATATCCACCTTGCATTGTGCTTTTGCCACTATTGTATTTAGGCTTTGCCATACTTAGACCTTTCATTTGGCGAGAGTGGGTTATCGGTTTCTTTGGTTTGGCAACGGTACTTTTCTTGACTGGAACTGGCTACTACCTGTTCACTGGTTTGGAAGGCGTTCAGCACTATGCCGCTTATTTATTCGAAGGCTGGGGCATACATTTTGAACTTCCTGTGCTAAGTTTTAGCGATAAGATAAACTTAGGGGCAGTCGTGTTTTTCTTAATGATATGTGCAGCATACATTCAAGCCAATTATCTTAAAAGTCCCATTTTATTCCGCAAAATGGTGCAATTAATGTTGTTTGCCATTATTGTCCCCCTGTTGACTTACCCTTTGTTCAATGGGCTTACAGCAAGCCATTTTCTTATAATTAGCGTACCTTTATCTTTCTTTTGGAACTACTGGCTAGTGCAGTATCGTTTGAAATTTGCAGAGTTATTGCACTGGTGTTTGTTCCTTACTATTTTGTCCGTTCATATATGGGCGGCTATTTGGAATTGACCATAAAAAAGCGACTATGAAATTCGGCGTAGTAATATTTCCAGGCTCCAATTGCGATCAAGACATGATACACGTATTACGTGATGTAATGGGTGGTGAAGTGCACGAAATATGGCATAAAGAAAAAGAACTGCCAGGATTTACTTCAGAAGACTTAGTAGTACTACCAGGTGGATTCTCCTATGGTGATTATCTGCGCTCTGGTGCTATTGCACGTTTTTCTCCAATTATGGATGCAGTAATAGCTCATGCTAACAATGGTGGCTTAGTGCTAGGGATTTGTAATGGTTTCCAAGTACTATGTGAGGCTGGTTTACTGCCAGGAGCTTTATTACGTAACGATCACCAAAAATTCAGCTGTAAAAATGTACCCCTAAAGGCACAAACCACCAATAGCCGTTTAACAAGCAATGTTGACGCTGAAAAACCGTTAGTTATACCTATAGCACACGCTGAAGGACGTTTTTATGCAGATGAAGAGGTATTGAAAAACTTGAACGATAACGACCAAGTGCTATTTAGATACTGTGATGAAGAAGGCAACATTACAGCAGAGGCAAACCCTAATGGTAGCGCAGAGAACATAGCAGGCATATGCAATGCGAGCAGAAATGTTTTTGGCATGATGCCTCACCCAGAGCGGGCTGCTGAAGATGCTTTAGGAAATACAGATGGACTAGCAATGTTCCAGTCGCTTACTAAAAATGTGATGCAAACCGCTTAACACCTACCTATAATAACCTTTAGCTATCATCCAAACATTGACGAACAGAACTACCGATAGATGAGACATATAGCTATACTCTTACTTACTTTTCTTACTACTACTTTTTCTTTTGCTCAAGTATTTGAACCTACCGCATGGAGGTTTAGCCATGAAGAAACTGCTCAAGGCGAGTATACACTACAATTTGATGTGGCTATTGAAGAAGGTTGGTACGTCTATTCACAAACCGTTGGTGCTGATGAGGATGGTATTGGGCCAGTAGCTACCAGCTTTACTTTCGAGGAATTAGGCAGCGCAGAATTAGTAGGGATAGTAGAGGAAACAGGAAAGAAAACTAAAGACGGCTTAGACCCAGTATGGGGATTTGAAGTAAAGAAATTCGGGCAGTTAGCCACTTTTAGACAAAAGGTAAAGGCTGAAGGTAATACTACTGTAAAAGGTTACCTAGAGTTCATGGTGTGTAATGATGAACGTTGTTTACCTCCTGAATTTGTTGATTTTACTTTTGAACTTGGTGGTTCGTCAGGTAGTATCAGTTCTGAAGAGTCGTCTGACATTAATACCATAGGCGATATAGGCGGCCAGCAAGAGGGCTTCCTTAGACCCGTTAAATGGTCTATAGCACTTGATAAGACTGACGATAAAACGGCTACTTTTTCATTTACAGCTAAGATTGACGAGGGTTGGTACGTATACTCACAAACTGTAGGTGCTGATGAGGATGGAATTGGCCCGGTTGCCACCAGCTTCACCTTTGAGTCGCTAGACACAATACAGCAGCAAGGTTTAGCAGAGGAGATAAGTAAATACACTTCTCAAAAAATGGACCCGGTATGGGGATTTGAGGTTAAGAAATTTAAGAAAGAAGTAACCTTTAAGAAGCTAGTATCAATAAAGCCAGGTGATGAGGAGATAAAGGGGTATTTCGAATTTATGACCTGCGATGATGAGCGCTGTTTACCACCAGAGTATATTGATTTTGAAGCGAACTTAACTACTGGTGAAGCAACTATAACAACGCCGCAAGGTGATGATAACGGATCAATAGTTTCGAATGATGAAGATGGCTGTTATGGTGAATGGGGCTGCCCAACTTCTTGTGGAGCAGAGCAAGAGGAACCAGAAAAAGGACTGCTTGGCATTTTCTTTTTAGGGTTTATTGGTGGACTTCTGGCATTGCTAACGCCTTGTGTATTTCCTATGATACCGCTAACAGTTAGCTTCTTTACTAAAGGAGGAAAGGACAGGAAAGCTGGACTTGCTAAAGCAGGCTTCTACGGTTTCAGTATTGTACTTATCTATTTCTTATTGAGCGTACCCTTCTTTTTATTCAACATATCACCAGATGTATTGAACGAGGTTTCTACCAGCGTTTGGTTGAATGTGGTGTTCTTCTTGGTGTTTTTGATATTCGCCTTTTCCTTCTTTGGTTATTACGAGATCACCCTGCCAAGCAGCATTGCTAACAAAGCTGATTCAGCATCAGATGTGGGTGGCGCTTTGGGTATCTTCTTTATGGCAGTTACTTTGGCTATTGTTTCCTTTTCTTGTACTGGGCCAATACTTGGTTCGTTACTAGTGGGCACATTGAATTCCGAGGGTGGAAATATCGCCCTCTCTGTAGGCATGGTAGGTTTTGGTATTGCACTGGCCTTACCGTTTACAGTTTTCGCTGCCTTCCCACAATATCTTCAAAGTCTTCCTAAATCAGGTGGATGGTTGAATCAAGTAAAAGTTGTGCTAGGCTTTGCAGAAATTGCTTTGGCTATAAAATTCTTATCTAATGCTGATCTAGTAGACCATTGGGGTATCATTAAAATAGAAGTGTTCTTAGGTATTTGGATAGTTTGCTCATTGGGTATAGCTGCTTACCTATTAGGACTCATCCGCTTTCCGCACGATAGTAAGGGAGAAAAGCCAGGTAAATTTGCCATAGCAGTAGCAATTATTGCCATCGGCTTTACAGGTTATTTGGCAAGTGGATTTATGTACAACGAAAAGACTGGAACCTTCAGAACGTTGACCCTATTAAGTGGTTTAGCGCCTTCTGCTGGGTATAGTTTCATTCACCCAAGTAAGTGCCCACAAAATTTGGAATGCTTTAAGACATTGGAAGAGGGACTTGCCTTTGCGAAGAAAAAGAACAAGCCCGTTATGTTCGACTTTACCGGCTATGCTTGTGTTAATTGTCGAAAAATGGAAGAGAGTGTTTGGCCCGATCAGGATATATTGGCAATGTTAAAAGAGGACTATGTAGTTATTTCACTTTATGTGGATGATAAGGAGATGCTGCCAGAAGAAGAGCAATACATTTCTGAAGCTACTGATAAAAAGGTTCGCACCATTGGTAATAGAAATACAGATTTCCAGATAAGTAACTTTAAGAATAACAGCCAGCCCTTTTATGTGCTTGTTACTCCTGATGAGAAAATGCTTACCCTGCCTGTTGGTTATACACCTAACGAAAAGGAATATGCTGATTTCCTTCGTTGCGGCTTATCCAATTTCAAGGGTTCAAAATTAGCCTCAAAGTAAGCTACTATAGACTTTATCTTTTAGCTATAACCACCCCGCTTTACGATAACCATCTACCGCAGCCTTTGTGCCGCTTTCAAGATCGTGCTTAGGTTTCCAACCTAGTTCATCCATTAGTTTTTGGCCGCTACAGGCAAAGCTTTCTACTGTCATTTGAGTGTACTGCTTTTCATCTAGCTGATTGGTAAATGGGATAATATTGGCCAATGCTGTCATACTCACCGATAGTCCTTTTAGGAACACCCTCGGAATTTTCAAGACTGTTACGTTCTTCCCAACAGCATTACCTATTTCGGCAAACCAATCTTCTACCGTGAATAGGCCCGGTGCAGATACATAAAAGGTATCATGTAGTTTGTCTCCCATTTCCATATCTACCATCAACACAATAGCATCTACTAGGTCTTCCACGTATACCATGGAGAGTTGCTGAGGTGTGCCTGCTGGTCGCATAGCTAGGCCCTTTTGTCCCATTTGGTAAAGGGTGAACGTGGCACTATCCTCTGGGCCAATAACAATAGTAGGTCGGAAGGAGATGGTAGGAATGTTCCACTCCTTTAAGTAGTTATCCGCCATCATTTTACTCTCCCCATAGGCATCTATAGGTTGGTCGGGCATGGTTTCCGTTATTGGCTTATCTATTTTACTTGGCCCACCAGCGGCTAACGAGGAGGCAAATAGGAACTTCTTAGGGGTCCAACTTTGTCGCTGAATGCATTCTACTACATCTACTACAGAGTGGTAATTGTTATTGATGTAGTCGGCCCGTTTGTTCCCTGCAATAATTGCTGCAAGATGGATAACCACATCACATGCAGGAATTACAAAGTCTTTATTTTTGAAGGAGCTTAAGTCGCCTTTCAGGAATTCTACCCCTTCAGGTAATAGGTTGGCCTTTTTAGGACTGCGGAGCAAGACTACTATATCATGTCCCTGTTCGTGCAGTTTCCTACATAAATGCCTGCCAATAAACCCCGTTGCTCCTGTGATGAATAGTTTCATAGTTACTTTATCTTCCAAATAATTTCGCGAATAACCCTCTCCTATCTTTAGCTTCTACCACCCATATCGATTCCTCTCCTAAGCGTATCAGCTGAGTGTTTGGTCCTGATATTCCCCAAGCAAACCCATCTCCTACTTGTGCCTTTCTAAGGTCTGCTAAAAAGAATTTAGCGGGTAGGTCGTCCATGCCTTCTGCCGATATCAAGGCACTGGGCATCTCGTCTTTACTCAATTCAGTAACCTCGTTTTCCCAAGCTTGGAAGGAATGCTTCTGGCGAACATCGTTCATTACATTATCTACTGGGCTTTTGCAATACTGCTTTAATTGCCCTAAAAACTCATAAATATCCTTGGCTTGATACACCACTACAGCAGGGTCGTGGCAAATGTAATAGATGCCCTTCCACTTGCCTTGCTCATTTATATCCACTATCCAAAAGTTGCTAGGTCCATCGGCACATAAGGGTACAGAATGCGGAAACACATCTTCAAAAGCAATATGTCCTTTAGTATCTAGCATAAATCGATTAGCCGAGAACTCAAAACCACTGCACGTAAGCAATACTTCTCGCACATCATCAGGCAAGTATGAATTTGGGAATTGCGAAGCGTATTCGCTTACTTCCTCTTCGGTCATTCCCTCTAGCAGCTCTATAGAGAACTCATCACCATCTTCATCGCAATATTTCTCACTTGCTAAGTCAGTAATTAGTTCTTTAATGCTCATACACCCATATTTATCTAAGGGCAGTTAAATTAAGGCCTTTCCTTCAGTTGTCTTTCTTAATTATCCCCGACAAAATGTCAGATAAAGCCCCATGGCATAGCCTTTGCTATTAGCAATTCACTTAACCAAAATTTCAGCTTCTTATGAAGACAGGTCAGATAAATGTACAGACGGAGAATATATTCCCGATAATCAAGAAATTCCTTTATTCCGATCACGAGATATTTTTGCGTGAATTGGTAGCCAATGCAGTAGATGCTACACAGAAAGTAAGGAAACTATCAACCCTAGGCGATGTGAAAGGCGACCTTGGCGATACTACCATTCAGGTAATATTAGACGAAAAAGCCAAGACCCTTACCATAAGCGATAAAGGAGTGGGTATAACTGCCGACGAGGTAGAAAAGTATATTAACCAAATAGCATTTTCGAGCGCGCAGGAGTTCTTGGATAAATTCAAGAAGAAAGACAAAGCAGATACTACCAGCATTATTGGCCACTTCGGGTTGGGTTTTTACTCGGCTTTTATGGTAGCAGAAAATGTAGACATCATCACTAAATCGTACAAGCGAGGTAAGGCCGTGCATTGGACGTGTGATGGTACGCCTAACTACACCATTGACGATGCCGATAAGAAAGAGCGCGGTACCGACATCGTGCTTCACATTAACGACGAAAGCCTAGAGTATTTGCAAGAAGCTCGTATTAGCGAGTTGCTGAACAAGTACTGCAAGTTCCTTCCTGTAGAAATTCAATTTGGCACTAAAGAAGAGACTATAACTAAGGGTGAAGGAGATGATAAAACAGAGGAAAAGATAACCCTTCCGAACATCATCAATAACCCTGCACCAGCTTGGACGAAATCGCCTAGCGACTTGACAGATGAGGATTACAAAGCCTTCTATAACGAGCTTTACCCTTATGCTGAGCCACCATTGTTTTGGATACACCTAAACGTTGATTATCCTTTCAACCTTACGGGAGTGCTATTCTTCCCTAAGTTGAGCCAGAATTTTGAGGTGCAGAAAAACAAGGTGCAGCTATACAGCAATCAAGTTTTTGTTACCGACCAAGTAGAGAACATCCTTCCAGAATTTTTGATGCACCTACATGGTGTTATCGATTCACCAGATATTCCATTGAACGTATCGCGTAGCTACTTGCAGAGCGATAGCAATGTGAAGAAAATAAACAGCTACATCACTAAAAAAGTAGCCGACAAATTGGGCGACTTATTTAAGGCTGATCGTGAAGACTTTGAGAGCAAGTGGGAGTTCATGCACATATTTGTGAAGTATGGCATGATAAGCGACGAGAAATTCTACGACAAAGGGTTGAAATTCAACTTGTTGGAAGATATTGATAAGAAATACTACACCCAAGAGGAATACGTAGCACTAATAAAAGATGCACAGGTAGATAAAGATGGTAAAACAGTAATACTGTACACTACAGATGCTGAGGCGCAGCACGGTTACATTGAGCAGGCTAAGGCTAAAGGCTATAATGTGCTAAAGATGGATAGTGTGATAGACCAGCATTTCATCAATCAGCTAGAGGCTAAATTAGAGAATACCAACTTTAAGCGGGTAGATGCAGATACGCTAGATAAGTTGATAGAAAAAGATGAAGTAATGGCTTCGGTTCTTTCAAAAGAGGAAGAAGAAAAGCTACAGAAATTCTTTACTGACCAAATAAGCGAGCCAGGTGTAGTGGTGCAAACCAAAGCCCTATCACCCGACGACCAGCCTGTTACCATTACCCAGTCGGAGTTTATGCGACGCATGAAGGATATGGCTGCCATTAGCGGACAGAACATGGGCTTTATGCCCGATAGCTACAACTTGGTAGTGAACAGCAACCACGCCCTTAGCGAGAGCATTTTGAAAGAGGAGAACGAAGAGCAACGCAAGGAGCAAATTCAGCAATTATTCGACCTAGCCCTGCTTTCGCAAGGCATGTTGAAAGGCGCTAAGCTAACCGAGTTCTTAAACCGCAGCTACGGATTGATGGGAACGAAGTAATAACTAGTAGATAGACATTTTATAAGCCTCGCCTTTTGGTGGGGCTTTTTTTGTGGGGGAATGGTCAACTGTCCACAGTTTAAATAGCAAAGCTGTTGGCCTAAGCATGAAGCGTAGTGGAATATTCGAAGGGCGGGTGTGCTGAGCAAGGTAGGTCATTCATCGCTCACTACCGCTGCTGGCGTTACAAACGCCGCCTTCGTTTCATCCTCGTTATAAACGAAGACAATCGGGGGGAATGGTCGATAGCTTAGAAAGTAAGGCTAATACATCCTTAGCACTACAGCATTAGGATTGTGCAGAGTGCTAGTATAGATTTACTCTACTTGTAAACCTTTCGAACCCTTTCTTCTATTGCGGCTTCAATAGTCTCTGCAAATTCCTTGACCTTATCTTTACTCATTCCTTTAGTTTGAAAAACCAATTTAGTACTTGAAGTTCCGATAGAGACAATATTCTTTCTTGAGTAATAAGAATATGCTATACATCCTATACCAATTACCAAAGCTAACAACCCTGGAGCTCCTTCGTTTTCCAGAATCAACCCAATTGATGCAAGGATAAGCACTATTCCTACTATAGCCAGCCAAAATTTTCTTTGATACCCAATTTCAATAGAAGAAACTTGTTCTAGCATAATTGTCTTTAAGCCGCCATAACTTCGGTCTTGTCTAATACGATGTGTGGTAAGGATAATTTCTTTAGTATCAGATTCAAGTAGGGTTTCCTCTTCTAGAAATAATTTCATTTGATATAGAATTTGTATCGTATAAATATACAAAATAGATAGCTAAAACAGAGCTACTCTATTCGCCCCAACCAACTACAAACAAACATCCCAAAAAAGGCGAGGTTAAATCCAGCAGGTATAAGCACATTACCAATGGAAGGCCACAACAGGTAAAACAAACCAAAGATGATGTAGAAAGTAAGTGGCATGGCAAAGGCTACCCAGCGCTTAAAGTAGGTCTCCTTCCAGAAAACGATATGGCCAAATAGTAGGGAAAGTACTATCATACCTATGGCGAGAAACCCGCCTAGTGGTTCAAATAGGCTTTTGAGGAAGGATAGTTGCTGTACTACTAGGGTTTGGACCTCTTCGCCGCCTTGTGCTTGCATTTGTAGCAGGGTTGCTGTGAATGCGCAAGTGGCATGGTAGGCAACCCCTGGAAAAATAGTGAATATGGTTATAATAAGAAGAGGGAACACCCACTTGGTGCCTGCAGGTTGTAAGCCCCGATAGATGTGAAATAGCCCTAACAACTCTAAAGGGATGAAGAGCACTCCTAGGAAATGCCCCCACAATAAGCGGCTTGGGCTAATGGTGCGCAGGAAGTTATAGGTTTGGTCTTCGTAGCCCCCGTTGGGGCTATAGAGGAGTAATACATCGGCGGTAGCGCCTATTAAGCAGGCTGCCATTGCTATGAAGAGGAGGGTATTTATGGCTTTATCGCTCAGTTGCATCTTCTGTGGGTGTTTGGGTGCTATCTGTACCGTAAAGTTCTAAAGCGCGCTGCTCATATTCCTTCATCCTATTTCCTTGACTACTAAAGAATTGCCAGCCTGTTATAGCTAGAACTACTACCATCAGTATCCAAAGGAGGTTATTAGATGCTTGTTTTTTACGTGCCATCGGCTCAAATTTAGCGTAATTTTATGGCGACAACGATGGACGAGAAAGGAAAGGATATAGACCATGCTATCCAGCTGCTGAAAAAAGGCAAGTTGGTGGCTATACCTACAGAAACGGTGTATGGGCTTGCTGCCAATGGTTTAGCGCACGATGCCGTGGTGAAAATATACGAGGCGAAAAAACGCCCAAGCTTCAACCCCCTGATACTACACGTGGCTACGCTTGATCAAGCTAGTAAACTGGCTAAAAGCGTTCCAGAGAAAGCCCGACTGTTAGGCAGAAAATTCTGGCCTGGTCCATTAACCATAGTTCTGCCCAAAAGCGATATTGTGCCTGATATAGTTACTGCAGGCCATAATACGGTAGCCATTCGCATACCTCGGCATCCACTTACCTTGGAGCTATTGAGTAAGCTCGACTTTCCATTAGCTGCTCCTAGTGCTAATCCATCGGGGTACATAAGCCCTACTAAGGCCAAGCATGTGGTAAAACAGTTGGGCAAAAAGGTGAGCTATGTATTAAATGGTGGTGCCTGTGAAATAGGGGTAGAATCTACAATTGTGAAGGTAGAAGGTGATAAAGTAACTATACTGCGTGAAGGTGGTGTTAGTCAAGAAGAACTGGAAGAAGTTGTTGGCCCAATAAGCCTAAGCAACGAAATAATCGAAGTACCCGAAGCACCTGGTATGTTGGCATCGCACTATGCCCCCAAGAATAAATTGATATTAGGCGACTTGAAAAAGTTGATGAAAAAGTATGGCGAACATAGGGTTGCCGTGCTTTCTTTTGAAGGCGAAATGGCTTTTGATGGTGTGCCACATCGTATCCTTTC
>CAYGTK010000053.1:0-20370 GCA_964352775.1 uncultured Chitinophagaceae bacterium | reverse complement strand
AAACTCCGTACTTACATAAAAGAGAAAGACCTCTCTAAGAAGTGCCAGATGTGTAAATACAATTTGGAGCATGGCAACCATGTTTCGGTATTGGCAAATGCATACGACCTTTACAAACCAGCGCACTATCCTGCCATGATGGAGTTTGAGCTGGACAACATCTGCAATTTAGAATGCGTGATGTGTAAGGGTGAACTCTCTTCTTCTATTAGAAGAAACAGAGAGAAGCTTCCTCCGATAGAAACACCCTACAATTCAGATTTTGTAGATCAACTAGAAGAATTCATTCCTCACCTAAAGGAAGCACGTTTTAATGGCGGTGAGCCTTTCTTGATACCTATCTATTTTGATATTTGGGAAAAGATGCTAGCCATCAACCCGAAGATCAAAATAGTTATCGCTACTAATGCTTCGGTACTAAACAATCGGGTAAAAGATATTTTGGAGCGTGGAAATTTCCACCTCAACATCTCTATTGATGGCATGAGTGCCGAGAGTTACGAGACCATTAGGGTTCGTGGGAAGTTGGATAGGGTATTAGAGAATTTTGAGTGGTTCCTTCAATATGCTAAGAGCAGAAAAACGACCATTTGCCTAATGGCAAACCCTATGCGCCAAAACTGGCGCGAGCTGCCTGATTTTGTACGCTATTGCAATGAACGTGATATTCCACTATGGTTCAACACCATCGATTATCCGCTAGATCAAGCATTGGTGACTTTACCTAGCGCTGATCTTCAAGAACTATATGACACCCTTTCTCCCGTTACTTTCGAGCGACCAAATAGTTGCTCAAAAGCCATGCACGATCGTAATACTCAGATCTACAAAAACGTAGCTCAAGTACAGATAAAGAATTGGTTAGAGGAAGCAAAAGTTAGAGAACAGACCGAAGAAGAACGAAAAATAGCAGCTGAAGCTAAAGCAAATGAAGTTGAAGAGGTTAAGGAAGATGTTGTTGTAGAAACGCCTAACCCTGTTCAGGAAATTCCATTGTCGCAATTGAACTTGAGACAATTGGTCTTCAAAAAATTACGCGACCAAGTAAGTCAAGACCCTTCTATTCCTGCTGATGAAAAGGATACCTACTTCGAAAAGATAACAGGGAAGATAGATGCCATTTACGAGCGGGTAAGAGGTGATTTTCGCGAGGATGATTTCTTCAACATGATGAATATGGCGCCGATGGAAGCCGTGGTAATGTACCTTGAAGTAGAAAGTGTGGATGCGCTGGTCGAAAAAGTCTACTCTTCTAGAACTGCCTAGGCCCTATGGCGCTAATTGATCTTTATTATGAAAACTGGTCGGCAAATGGTCCGTTGACCAATGGTTTGCCGCCTCACCTAACAGATGAAAACGACTGGAAGTCATTCTACGATGCTGGTTATATCGTCCACCTTCAAAGTAACCCCGATTCCCTTTACACCAACCTTGGGCTTTTTCAGGAGCAAGTGACTATCAAAAATTTTAACGACCCAATTGACCCTAGTAAAGAGAATTGGTTACCGATAGATGTTTCTCACAAAATTCAAGGGGCTATAGAACAACACCCTTTTTGGGAGAATCTTTCTGAAGAGGCTGTCAGAAGAATAAAAGAAGACGGCTTCAAGCTGATAATTTGGAACGGGCAAGAACACACCCACCATCGCCATGATGAAAATGTGAATCGTTATCAATGGTACTTGGAAGACCTTAAAATAGCACTTTCAGCAAAAGAAATTCCATTACAGCAAGTCTATTTAGTAAGCGCTGATCTGAATATGAAAGCTGATAAGGAGATCAACTTTATCGGCTATAATTACTTCGCTTACAACTACTACAGTTACATCAAACCTCATTATCTAGATGGAAATGAAGAAGATGGAGTCTATCCTGAAACTGACCAACTAGACCGAAAAAGAAACAAGCATTTCCTCTGTTTGAATGGCTCACCTAATGATCACCGATTGTATTTGGTTTCAGAACTCTATCGTAAGGGAATTCAAGACAAGGGGCATATCAGCCTGCTAGATCGAAATATTAATGGCTACCCCATAAAACTTCATAAATACACCCACGATCTTCCGCAAGGCAAGACAAAAGAAATTGAAACGCATTTTGAGCATTTCAGAAAGCAGCTCCCTATTCTACTTGACTTGGATACGGAAGGGTTAGCAAAAAATGATCGTGCCTTACCAAAGCAGTTCATCCTTGATAGCTACTTCAGCATTATCAATGAGTCTTTCGTAGATGAGGAAGTTTGCCCATTTCTTTTCATCACCGAAAAATGCTTTAAGCCGATATACTATATGCACCCCTTTATGGTGATGGGTTGTAAAGGCACCTTGGCCAAATTCACGGAATGGGGTTTTGAAACATTTGACGGAATGATAGATGAAAGTTATGATGCCCTGACTACCAAGCGGGAAAGGCTAAGGCACATCGTGCAGGAAACAGAAAGGTTGTGTAACTTGCCGATAGAAGAATTACACGCTAAATATCAGGAGCAATTGCCCAAGCTTTTGCGTAACAGAGAACGACTGATACAAGGCGAATGGGTTAAACGAACGGCGACCGAATTGGTAAATGAAATAGCCGAAAAAAGACTACTAGCGTGAAACTAGGATTTATAGGTTGTGGGAAATTAGGACTACCCTGTGCAGAGGTAATGGCCGAGCATTATGAGGTGGAAGGCTACGATGTAAAACCTTTTGAAACAAAAGCGTTCAAAGCGGTTAGCTCCATTAAGGAATTGGTTGCTGGAAAAGATTTCGTGTTCATCTCTGTGCCTACTCCGCATCATAAAGATTATGATGGTTCTGGCCCTACCAGCCATTTAACCCCTAAGGATTTTGGTTACGCTACTGTTGTGGATGTGGTAAAAGACGCTGTTCCGCATATGGAAGAGGGCTCAACGCTCGTGTTGATCTCTACCGTTTTACCTGGAACCATCCGTGAAAAAATACAACCCTTGTTAAATGGAGTGGCGTTGATCTACAACCCCTACCTCATCGCCATGAGCTCGGTGAAGAACGACATGCGCGATCCTGAGATGATAATCATGGGAACGGAAAACGGCTCGCTTGATGGTAAAGTGAAACAACTGATGGAAGTGTACAGCTCTTTCGCGATCAAGGAACTACGATTAGAAGGTGGTACTTGGGAAGAGGCGGAAGCCATAAAAATATTCTACAATACATTTATTTCGTTCAAAGTCGGTTTTGCCAATATGATATTGGATGTTTCCGAACGAATGGGTAACATGAACGTGGATGTGGTTACACAGGCACTAGGAAGATCAGACAAACGACTTATCAGCACCGCCTACCTTACCGCAGGTATTGGTGATGGTGGTCCGTGTCACCCAAGAGATAATATTGCCTTGCGCTACTTGGCTAAAAAGCTCGACTTAGGTTATGACCTTTTCGATGCTATTATGCAAAGCCGCGAGCAACAAGCCAACAACTTAGCAAAAAAGGCCCTTAGTTACGCTGACCATGTGGTGATATTGGGGCAGACATACAAGCCAGGCACTTGTTTAACCGATGGCTCTTATGCTTTACTTACGGGGCACTATGTGCAGCAAAATGGTGGCAAGCTAAGCTACCATGATCCTGAGATGGGGCTTAACACTATTATTAGCGACCCCGATGCTGTTTACCTAATTAGCCACCATCACGATTGGATGAAGGATTATCCTTTCCCTGATGGTTGCACGGTTATCGATCTCTGGCGAAAATATGAGAACGAAAAGGTGAACGTGGTCTACTACGGCGCACCCGACCATGTGGCAAGCGCGGTAGCCCAATAAAGCGTAATTTAGATTATCATCAACCCGTCTTTTTGGACTTACAGACCTACATCAAACGAATAGTTGACAAGAGGGCATTAATAGCCACCTTCGCCAAGCGCGACCTGTCTATACAGTTCGCACAAACCTTCCTTGGTTTGTTCTGGTCGATACTACAACCCCTTACCAACCTATTGATATTCACGTATTTCTTTACGGAAGTGTTTGTGATTGATACTCGTGGTGTTCCTTATCCATTAATAGCTATTACAGGCATAGCCACGTGGAATTTGTTCAGTTATTTATTAGGCCATGGGGGGATGTCATTAGTGCATAATCAAGAGATCATTAAGAAGATCTATTTCCCAAAGATCATCCTTCCTTTATCAAAAGTATTGACGGGGTTGGTCGAGTTTTTAGTGTCAATGGGTATTCTGGTATTCCTTCTGTTCTACTACAATATGACGCCCAATTGGACCATCGTTTTTCTTCCTCTGCTACTCATTTTGGTAGTTATCGTTGGTCTCTCTTTTGGTTTGTGGATGAACCTGCTGACCATCCGTTTCCGCGATTTTCATCAGATAATCCCCTTCCTTTTAATGATCGGCATGTGGATCTCTCCCGTTTTCTACCCATCGCATATGATCCCTCAGAAGATCCAATTCTTACTTAATTATAATCCAGTAGCAGGTATCATCCGAACTTTCCGATGGATGATAATTGGTGGCGAAGCCCCCTCACTTACTTACTTTATAAGTTATGGGGCTTGTGGTTTACTTTTGGTTGGGGCCGTATTTGTTTATGCTAGAGTGGAAGGAAAGATCGTAGATAACATATAATGGCTGGGCAAGACTTAAATAACAAAGTAGCGGTAAGCGTTCAGGGGGTCAGCAAGATCTTCACAGGGTCATTTAAGCGCACCAGTAGCTTTAAGAGTTTTGTGACCGATAGTTTCAAGGGCGTAATGGGGAAAAAGCAGCCTGGCGAAAACGGATTGATAGCGTTAGACAATGTAGACTTTGAAGTAAAACAAGGCGAGAACTTTGGTATTATTGGCGACAATGGAGCTGGTAAAAGTACCTTGCTGCGAATACTCAGCAGCATCACCGAGCCTACTTCTGGAACTATACATAACAATGGGCAAGTAGCCGCTATTCTTGATTTTGGTACTGGCTTTCATCCTGAGCTTACGGGGCGAGAGAATCTTTACATGAACGGGCAGCTACTCGGGATGAAACGTCCGGATATTGAGGAACGTTTTGAGGAAATTCACGCCTTTAGTGAGATACACGACCTGATAGATATTCCCGTAAAATTCTACTCCAACGGTATTTATTTGAGGCTAGCTATCTCTATTATTCTACACCTTGATGCGGAAATATTGATACTAGATGAGATAATGCACGTGGGTGATGCATCCTTCCGAATTAAGAGTTATGAGAAGATCAAGGAACTAGCGGGCACCAACAAAACCCTTTTATTAGCCAGTCACGATCTTGGTACCGTTTCGCAATTATGCCACCGCGTTATGCTATTGGAGAAAGGCAAAGTGGTTAAGATCGGTTTGCCTGGAGAAATAACCAATTCCTACATCGAGAATATCTTCATGCAAAAGCAGGAAGAAGAACTCAATGCAGCACTAGCAGAACAAGAGCCAGAGGAAGCAGAAGAAGAAACGAAAGAAAGTGCGGAAGAGTTAGCTGAAAAAGAGATAAAACAGTTCGTACTCAAGCGAGGTGTAAAATATGAAGAAGGTCTTTCGGCTGAAAAGGCATTGTTTGATAACGACAAAGTAACCATCTGGCAGGTAAAGCTGGACAACAAGACCAACCCTGGTTCTAAAGAGCTAAAGATGGCGGAGGAACTCCAGTTATCTATAAGCTATACGGTAAAAGCTCCATCCGATTATGGGATGAGTATCATGGTCAAAAATCACTTCGACTTCCCCGTATTCCTGACCTCCACCCGATTACTTGGTGATGCAGATGATCACTTCACCAATTTAGGGCATCGCAACTTGAAGTTCACTTTCCCTGCACCCTTCTTGAATAAGGGTATATTCTTGATCCATATATTTATTGTAGATGGACAAAGTGAGGTAGTAAAAGAGCTAGACCGCATCCTCACCTTCAAGATCTCGGAATCAGAGAAGTTTATCGATAAGATGAAATTCCGCTCTTTCCCAGGTCCGCTCGTACTAAAATTTGAGGTAGAGTAACTATTTCAGCTTATAATAATGAAAGCCAAAATTCCCTTCCCAGTTCAAATAGCTGTGCTGATGATCGTCTAATATAGGTGCTGGAATGATCTCCGTTTCTAATTTCAAATCATAAACCACCCTAAAGTAATTGGTCAATAATTCCATCCTAATGGGGGAGGAAAGGAAGACAACCTCTTCTGGACCACTCTTTATCTGTTTGAGTATCTCTACACTGCTGTCTGTTCCAAAATGCTCCTTCATATATTCCCCATAATTGGGGTAAAGGAAGGTTTCACCATTATCAATACAAAAGTGCTGGTTTGTAGTGTTCACAAAGCCAGTTCCATCTAAAACGGTAGGGTAGACTAGATTCCACGCCCACATATTCCAGAATATCTTTTTTCCTGAAAAACGTTGGTCAATATCTGCTTTTGCAGCTGTAGCATAGTTTGCTGCTCTTATCCTTTTTTGTGCTTTTTCAGCCCAAAACGAAGTGTTTCTAACCAAAACAGGGCCTAAAATGAGTAAAAACATTCCAAAAGTCGAAAAAACAAATTTCTTATTCTTCAAAGAAATAGAGGGAAAGATACTAGACAGAAATGTGAGGCTAAATAAGACATTTATAAGCAGCATCGGCTGAAACAGTCGGTCTTCCATTTTCATCATTACCGCTATGCCCGAAAGCATTAACCAGAAGCCAACTTGAAACACAAACCAGCGCAAAAGCAAGGAATGTTTAACCATAACTAGAAGAAAACCCACAAAAAGGGTGAGCGTTAACAGAAACATCTGGCCATAAAACGGGTGCTTTCTACCAATGAAATGAGTGTAGAAATCGCCAAATTTCTGTTTACGGTATTCCCAATCATCAAAGTATTTTAAAAAGTCGCTCGGGGTTTTATCCAAAGCGATCACATTAAGCTCTGCTAGTAGATCACCATTCAAATTATCAGGGTCATTCAGAAAGAAATCTACCAAGGCGAAGTATTTAACCGAATCTTCTTCCGTATCTAAGTTCAACCCTGTAGGGGTTTGCCCAAAATCCCAAAGGGTATTGGAGTAGGCTCTTATTTCTACATAGCGTTCATCGGTGGGTGTCAACTCTACATTAAATAGCCCCCATATAACTAGAGTAACCGCAATAGAAGGCCAAAACCACTTAAGGTAGACTAGAACGCTCTTCCACTTAAAAGAAGGCCGCACTAACAAAAAGACTGCCACCAATCCGAAGAGTAATGTGACTGTTTCCAAGCGATACATTACCGCGAAAATGATGAGTACGTTATAATACCAAAAGAACCACTTGGGGTATTGAAGCTTATCTGAATTCAGTTTTATCAGCAGCCAATGCACCATGGGTATGCCCGCTAGCAATAAACTCACCTTAGTGAATTGTACTAGTATAAGGTGCTCCGCAAGAAAGATCAGCCAAGCTGAAACAACAACAATAAGAAAAGCCCATCGTTTTTTTCCTGAAATAAATGAGCTAATATCTCGCAACAGCATTAAGCTGCTAACAGTACTCAACAACAAACTGAGCAACATAAGATAACTCCACCAAGGTATACTGGGGAAATTATTGAACAGCCATTTAGTAACATAGCTGATACCTGTGTAGTACATATAGTTATGGAAAAAGGAATTGGCTTTTCCTCCCATAAACGTACCGCTGAGAGCAGTAAGGAAAGCTATATCGGTAAACTCTTCAAAGTAAAAACCTACGTATGCGCATATGGCAAATACCAGTACGGATAGCCAAATAGGCCAAGCCTTAACAATGCGCGATAATAACATGTGCTAGTAAAGTTGCGAAATATGTTCGCTTAGCAAAAAGTTAGGTTGATCAAGGCTTATCTCTTCTTTAGGATTTTCAGGCACACCTTTGCCGTGCATATAGCTGGTATAGAAGTCGGTTTCTACCTCAAACACTTTTACCTTGGTTCTATCCTCATCCAACGAATAGTGGAGCGATTCGGCCTCTTTTGGGATTAAAGCACAATTGATAGCCACTCGGGTATGGTCGCCCATGTTAGCGGGCGAGCCATGGAACAAACGATGATCGTACAGCACACATGTTCCTGCTTTCATTGGTAATTCTACCTTCTTAAATGGCCGCTCTATTAGTTCTTGTGGTTTGCTTTCGGATAGAATGAACATGCTTGGCCCTCCACGAAGCGTGTGGTCCATTTTATGACTGCCTTCCACCACCCATAAGTTTCCGTTCACGGCGTCCACATCTTCTAAAGGAAACCAAAAAGTGATAGAACGATGCTTATGTTCATCCACCATCGACCAATCGAGATGAAAGTCGAAAAACCCTTCCTCTCCTGGCTCTTTCACTACGTAGGTAGCTAGAATAATGCGATAGTCTTCTGCAAAGCCTTCCAATTGAGGCGCAAGAGTGGTACTTAAAAAATCGTGAATGCCTTGTCGATAACCTGCCTCCCTGCTGTTTGCTGTTGCATGGAATCCTTTATCGAATTGGTTGGGATGCTGCATGTAATAGTCGTGCAATTTCTTGACCATTTCTGGACTTAGAAAATCTTGGAGCACTATATAGCCCTTTTCGTCAAATTCTGATTGCTGAGCGCTGTCTTTAAGAAATGGTCGCATGCTGTTTAAAGTGGCTTTTTATCCTATTCTCAATAAAGGGTATAAGGTCGTCGCGATGGTAGTATTCAATATGCTCTCCTCCCTCTGGCATCTGAAAATCGTCCGATCCGTTCTCTACAAAAAACTTCGCGTCTACACTGAATTTATGTAGGTGATCTACATCGGCCTCAGGCAGGTGGTAGTGAACCAATTCTGCTTCCTTGGGCACGGAAATGACAGAAACCGCAACACGAGTTGTGTCTGTTAAATTATCTTGAGAACCGTGAATTATTTTGGTGTCAAATATCAAAGCTTCGCCAGGCTTTAGGTCTACTGTAGTTATGTGGTCTTCGTATTCACTAAGGTCCATATTGGCAATAACATTGTGCACATATCTACCTCGAATAGGTAGTTCAATACGTTGCGAACCTTCTAGTACCTGCATCGACCCATTAGCGGCATTAGAGTGGATCAATGGACACCAAACATTCATACCAACAAACTGCTTTTCATCCACAAAAGTCCAATCTTGATGAAAAGGAATACCGCTGTCCTTTCCTGGGTGTTTTACCATAAAATTTGAAAAAACGGGGCGGTAATCGATCACATGCTTGCCTAAGCGAGTATTTAACAAGTCTGTTAAGTGATTACTTACAGCTTCTCTATATTCTTTCTTTGGACTGTGGGTAGAGACATAGAACTTTCCGGGGATACCGCTATCCATGGTTTCGTAAAGCTTTTGAACCCCAGCTACATCTCCCTGCGTTAAAAGAGGTAAGCACACATATCCATGCTCTTCAAAAAAAGCATTGGCCTCGTCATCCAGAAAGACTCTTCGTTTACTCATGACCACATCACTAATTCATCCTTTCCTTCGGCAAAGCTTACAAAACCACCTATGGTGACCCTGTTCTTAGCGCCAATAATATCTTCTACTAAATGCCATTGTTGGCCGCCTTGAAAAACGAACATATCGCCTTCTTCTATTGGCATGGCCACTCGGGCATATTGCTTTTCATCCTTTAAATGGAACGCACCTTTTTCGTTGGTTTCCATATACCTATCTAGATCCTTCTTAGTCTCTTCCCAAAAAAGGTCGAAGATCAACAAGCGACCACCGTGTGTTGGAGCCTGTGCCACTATGAAATAACTCATTTGGTCGTACACCTTCACCTGCTTATCCAAAATGCTATAAAACTCAGGGTAAAGATGCTGAAATAAATTACCGCTATGCACGTGAATACCTTGCTGGTAAGGGTATAGCACCCTATAAGTGAATGAGGCGAACGTTTCGTCGGTAATGCCTTTTGGGGGCGATACTTTTCTGTTATTTCCTAGTCGCTGTAATACATCAGCTACCTTCTTTTCCAGATCAATACCCGCACGCTCAGGATATACTTTTCTAAATTGGGTGCATAGCTTACAATGCTCTCCTATTGCTTCTTCAGGGTCACCCTCGCCCATAAATGCGGTGGCATATGGTTTGGGAATTGTAAACCCATTTTGATTGCCGAGTTTAAACTCATCCACCTTAGGAGCTGCATTCATTATGGTTTTAAGCTCGCTTTTAGATACTGCGTTCTTAATCAACACCCCATTTACATCCCCCAGCTTAAACATGGTTTGCATCAAGTCTTCACTTGGGTCAATATCTTCAGCACTATCGTAAATGCGGTACTTAAAGTAACCTTCATCAACGTAAGTAAACGGTAAGGTAGTGGTGTTATCGGTTTGCATACTATTCAGCGTCAATACCAAAGTACTTCCATTTGTGCGCAAAGGCAATGACTTTCATCACTTCTGGTTATATTTTCTATACAACTCGTCAAATTCTTCCTGTGTGGTCCACTCGGGTTCGTAGTTCAGCCAAGTTTCGGTTTCCCCACCGGGTGGGCGGGTCACATCACTTACCATTATCTTCTGTACAAAGTCTTTATTGAAATTGTAGTTGAGGTAGAAGGTATCGTCTACTTTTATCTTTTCCACTTTATCTGCATCTCCCTTTCGGTGATAATGGTACAGTTGAGCTTCTTCAGGAACCATAACTAAACCACAAGCCACACGGTCGTTCGGTGTTTTGTTAGCTTCCGAACCATGTATCATACTATGATCGAAGATCAATGCTTGACCGCGCTTCATGTAAATAGGATCTAAGTATTCTCCTTTAATATGGTCGATCAAGTTGCCGAATGGTGGTGGAATATTTGCCCCACGAGGAAGATCATAGAAACGATGGCTACGCTTAACTACTTGCAATGCGCCATTCTCTTCCGTTATATCTACCAATGGACACCAAACTATTAGCGAAGTATTATCAGGTTCCGAAACGAATTGCCAATCTTGGTGTAGACCAATATGGCTGTCTTGCGTTGGTCGCTTGACTATAAGGTCGGCAAAAAGCGAGGTGTAATTATGGAATAGCGCTTTTGCTTTTGATAGCATTATGGCTGTTAACTCTCTGTTCGATGCTTCGCGATAATCATCATCCGCGCTCCAAAGCGAGGTATAAAAACCATTATCTAGCTTAGGGTCAAGCCGTTGGTATACTTCTCCTAACTGGGCAAGGTCGTTTTCATCCAATAGGTCAACTAGTACAACACCTTCTCGTTCAAAAGTCTTGTTCAATTCCGCATCAGCAAACACCTGTCTTCTTATCCCCATTCCTCAAATTCGTATAGTGGCTTACGGCATTTAATTTCCAACCAATCAGCATATGGAAAGCTCCGTCGGCCTTCAAATAAGTCTATGTTATTGTCTTCCTCAAATTTACTGCGCACGGCAATATCAGTATCAAAAGTAAATGGCCTGATAAAAGTGATCTCGAACCCTGCCTTCCGCAAATAATACATCAGTGCAGAAAAGTCGAGTGTGTTATAGCAGTAATGCTCGTCAATATTAGCCACCATGCTTTTGATGTAATTCCTGAAATCCTCTCTGTAGGTTTCTTTGAAAAAGAAATCTTTAATGTAGATCTCTCCACCTGGCTTTAGCACTTCATACGCACCCTTGGTTACCTTTTCAGGTTCTGGGCTATGGCCCAAACTTTCGAAAAACAACAACTTGTCGAAAGTAGCCCCCTCAAAATAGTTGGGTATTTGATGATAATCTCCCTCTATAAAATTGATGTCAAGGTTCTTCTCCTCAGCAGCCTTACGAGCTTCGCCCAACTGACCAGAAGATATATTCAACCCTGAAATGGAAATATCATAGTGCGCCTTTAAATAAATGGATGGGCCACCAATTCCGCAGCCCACGTCCAATACTTTATCACCTTCTTTTAAGCTGATACTTTCTACCATATAGCGCATCAACTCATCATCATCCGCTGGGCGAAATGCTTGAATGAAATGCCCGTATGCATCTTGGTATCTGCCTAGCCAATCGTTGTAGTAGTTAGCCACATCCTTGGCAGAGTTGATCGTTTCATTTCGTTTCAATTCAACTACTGGTAATTCTACCTCGCCTATCTTCTCTCCATTTCTTGGGGCTTCCCCTATCTTATAATCGTTATAGAAGTTGGCTGGCACTTCGTGTACTTCTGCCGTTTTTCCTTCCCAATTAGGTCGATAGATATGAATAAGCTTTGCTGCCTTAGGTTTGGTGTTGAACGTTATCGCCACGCGAGGTATTTGGCTATTGTTCAAGTGCGAACCATGAATCATTCTGCTGCTGAAGGCCACTAGCTCACCTGCTTTCAGGTACAGGCTTTCCATGTTCTCCTCTATCTCTGCACCATTTTCCTTGAACGGAAACTCCGTAGTAGCCGATCGATAATAATTCTCTACGGCATGGCTACCTCGTAAAAATCTTAAGCAGCCATTCCTAGGGCTCACATCTACTAAAGGCAACCAAAAATTAACACTTTCAAAGTCTGGCTCTTGCACAAAAGTCCAATCTTGATGGACTTCTAAATAGCTACTCTCACCTGGTTCTTTTACTATAAAATTGCCTACCAGCGGCTCATATTCGTTCAGGTGTTTACCAATAACTGGCCATAGTGCCTCCGTGATCCGTTGATGAACTGTTGCCCTAACTTCTGTACTCTCGGCAAACATGGTAGTATGAAAACCTTGGTCGTAACTAGGCTCTTGTTCTTTGTACACTTTTAAAAGGTCTGCCAAAGGAATATTGTGGTCGCTAGGTAAGCGAACAAAGCCATCTTCCCGAAAACGGCGTTCATAATGATCGTTGTTAAATACGCGGTGTGCCATAGCTATAGCAAATGTAAAGCATTGCTGTGTTAGATGCCCAGTTGTTGCATTATACCTAGCACTTCAGGGTCATTCGGTCGTAAGTCGTTTGCTTTTAGTATTGTTTCTTTCGCTTGTGGGATGTCACCCAACTCCATCAAACCTCTAGTGGCATTAACATACAAAGAATACTCTTGTGGAAGGCTTTGCATACCTAATTGGCAAATGAAAACAGACTCCTCAAAATAACCATTAACGTAGTACATGTAACTCAAACTAGTATACGCTTGCAATTTATACGGGGTAATTCGAATTACCTGTTCATAAAGGGGTAGGGCCTCTTCTGGTCTCCCCATATTATCTAGTAGCATAGCAGCTTGAAGTGCTGGGGTTGTAAATGCACTATCCATTTTTGTTACGATAAGGAATTGCTCTAGTGCCTCTTCGTCTTTTCCTAAGGTTAAATTAATTCGGCCCAGATCGTAATGCGCATTAAAGAAGTTGGGCTCAATTGCTACCGCATTAGCAAAATACTGAGCCGCCATTTCGTACTGCATGGTAAGGTTAGATGATGATGCTAACTTGGCATATTCATGCGCCATTAAATTATTGGCTTGAGCTGAGCGAAGGAGGTCGGGCATATCACTTCGGAATAAGGTGAAACGATCTTTCCAATCGAAATTGCGATTCACCGTTATTAGCCCGTAGATCAAAAGAATAGCCCCGAACACCAGTTTAACTCTCCAACTCAGCTCTGATAGTTTTGTGGCCTGAACATCCAGGCCAAAGGCCTTAAACAAGAGCCAAACCAAAACAAGGCAAAAGCCAAGGCTTGGAATGTATGCCAATCGTTCACCAACAATGCCCGCTACTGGTGAAAAAATATTCGAGAACGGAACTAAGGCAACTAATAGGATAAGCATAGCCAAACTCAGCAACCTCTTCCTTTTCACAAGGGCCACACCAAGAATTACCAGTAAAGACAAATACACTACTAGATAAAACACTCCGCGCGCACTCCAAATACTGATGACCGAGACTTGATCGTAACCATAATAATATCGAAGGGGATACGGCAGCGTTAGCATCCGAGCATATTCCCCCAGTGTATTTACCATGGTGCCGTATTTCTTGGTTGGTTCTACCAAATACGGTATTGGGTTTTCAACGAATTCTATCTTCCTAAAGTCGTTTGCAAGAAGAGTTTGATCGGCATTGTTTGTCCTAGGTGGTTGTACCACTGCTTCTACAATGGGTACATAGGCACTATCACCTTCTGCTCTTGGTCCAGGAAGGAACTGTGCGATGTAGCTGCTTCCTTGGGTTATCTGCGTATAAACCTTGATATACTGTTTTTGATGCAACAAATTAGAACTTGGTGGTGGATAGAATGCCAAGTTTACTGTTATTGCCAAGAAAGCACAAATGAACGCTATGTGGCTAAACCAATGCTGCTCCACTGCCCGTTTGTTCATTAAAGAAATAGCATAGACCAATTCATATACAGCCATTGGGAAAACTAAATAAAGCAGCCCTCCCTTTGTGGCTGTAATGTCCATCAATATCAATACTGCCAAATATGCCCAAATAGCATAGTGGGCATACTTGATCTGCCAACGGACTAGCATTTGATACATCAATAGCAATAAGGCAATAACTATTAGGAGCTGAGCATCTAAGTATAAAACCGCTCCAAGGCCAAGAATACCTGCGGCTATGTTGCTTATGTTCTTGTATTTTCCATAGAAAACCAATAAGACCAAATTAGCTGCTGCTAGAATGTAAACCGCATTGTAAAAATTATAGTTAACGGCTAAGCCAGCCACCATCATCATATACAATAGAGGTAGCCAATTGCGCAATTTATGGCGAGTAAAAAAGAACTGGTAGTTCCACAGCAAAAGGCCAGAAACAACCAGTGCGTCTATATCTGTAAGCACCCCGATCAGTATTCCTAACATTTCGAAGAGAACCAACAGAATTGCCATTACAGAAGAAATACTTAATACTTTGAAGCTGAGTATGGAGCCAACGGCGCTGATCAGTTTCCCAAATGACTTACCTATTATTGAGCTGGAATTAGTTACTCCACTAGATAGTTTGTTAACTACGATAGGAACTTTACCGAAAAGCTTAGATAAGCTATTGGTAAACGCTTCTAGTGCTTTGGTATGCCACAAAGCATAGATGGTTAATGGAACTCCAGGCAAGGCCGTTGCTAACAGTACTCTAACCCAGTTAACATAAATAGGGCTTAAAGGATAAACTATAGCAGAGAGCGGCAGGCTCAGCACCAATACCTGCCAAAAAGCCACATTACGAAATAACACCAGTGCAGATGGAATAATGATAGCTAAAGCCAGCGCGCTTCGCTTGCTTAACATGGCTAGTAAGAATAAGCCAACATAGGGTAGTAGGAATAGAAAGTTCTTCCTGTCGATGAACTTGATGGCCGACCAAAGGCTGAGTAGACCAAAAAACAGCACTAATAGTTCATCTCTGTTCTTTATACTTGCCACCACCTCGGTATGAATGGGGTGGGCTGCAAACAGTAGGCTTGTTAAAATGACGAACATTAAGCCCTGGGTATTCAACAAGGCTTGTAGAACCAAGAATAAGACGATTATGGTAAGTGCATATAGTAGAAGGTTAACCAAATGGCTGACCATTGGGCTCTCGCCAAACAACTCATGCTCTAGCGCAAATGATGCATGTACTATTGGGCGATACTCATACTTATACCCCATTTCGTCCTCGTAATAGGGAGAGGTAAAAATATCGTTGATGGCTGAAAGTCCTTTGCTGGTGAACCTATGGTTCATGGTAACCAGCTCATCGTCTAAATTGTAATCGTTAAAAAGCGTGTTGCCATAAAGAATGACCGAAAAAGTGAACAACACAAATACCCAAACCTTGAGATTTTCATGCCACGCTACTTTTGCCGATAATGTATTCCGCTTAGCCAATTAAGATGAAATTGAATTACCTACTAAGGTATGTTGCTGCAAGTAATTAATGAACAAGGCGTTCATCAGCAAGAAAAACAGGCTCACCCTTGGTATCCAGGCTTTCTTGGGCTGCTTTAAGCATTGCAATAACCCGTATAGCATCATCCACGCCTGTTCTTGGCGGTACCTCTTGGGCTATACACTCATAAAAATGCTGGACTACATTTTTCAACGGCTCGGTATACTTTATCTCAGGAATATCCATCACTATTTCCTTCGCTCCTCTTTTATAAATAGATACTTTCTCTTGTTCTAGGGTATCATCAAAAAAGATAGAGCACTCCTCTCCCACCAATCGCATTTCACGAACTTTAAAGGCATCCACTCTAGATAAATGAACATGGGCCAACACATCATTTCCCATATCGGCCTCTAAAAACACTACATCTGCATTTCCTACACCAATATTCCCATTTCCTTTAGCCCTAATAGATTTAGGCATTCTTCCGAACAAATAGTATAGGATGGATAGGTCGTGTACTCCGAAATCGTACAACACATTTACGTCATCGCGGAATGGTCCGTTACTTAATCTATCTAGCTTTATGTAGAGTAGTTTATCGCTCCACTCATTTTCTAAATACTGCTTAATGAACTGCACCCCGCTGTTGTAAAGAAAGGTATGGCCCACTAAAAGAACTCGGTCCGAAGACCTTGCTATAGTTTTAAGTTGTTCTGCTTCTGCAACTGTTTTACTCAAGGGTTTCTCACAAAACACATGCTTTCCAGCTTTTAAAAAAGCACTGCACAGTTCAAAATGGGTAGATGTATGCGAGGTTACAAAAACAGCGTCTATCTTTTCTTTATCAAGTAGATTCTTGTAGTCCGTTGTGCTTAATTGCACTTCAGGGTGTGACAAAAGCATTTCATCCAGTTGCTTCTGTTCCTTATCGCACAAGGCATAAAGCTCGTAACGATCACTTTCGGCTAACAGACGAATGAAGTTTCTGCCCCATACACCACAACCAATAACGGCGGCTCTAATCTTACGCAAGAGGAAGGTATTCTGTAGTAGTGAATAATGGGTAGAAGTGTTGCATAATGCCAAGCTAGCAAAAGCACTACACAAATTCAAGTTTGCAATATTTGAGCAGTGGCTTTATTTTGGAGCTTTCAACACAACTATGGCACAACACGTAAAGATCGGTTTAGGGCAACTATTGGTAGAAGGCACCGAACCAGAGCGCAACTTTGAGCGAGCAACTAAGCTGATAAAACGAGCAAAAGAAGATGGTTGTGAGATCATCTTACTACCCGAAACCATTGACTTTGCTTGGACGCACCCCAATGCTTTATTAAAAAGCCACCCCATTCCTGGGCCTTACAGCGACTTCTTCTGCGAACAAGCAAAAGAGCATGAAATATACATTTGTGTGGGCCTAACTGAAAAAGTGGAGGGCATGGAGTTAAACTACAACACTGCTCTTTTTATAGATGATAAAGGAGAAATACTGCAGAAATACAGAAAGATAAATCTGCTGGAAGTAGAACACCCTTATTATGAAGTAGGAAACTCCATCAACGTGATAGACACCAAGTGGGGTAAAATGGGCTTGAATATTTGTGCTGATAATTATTTGGACGGATTGCACATTGGCCATGCCTTGGCGCGAATGGGTGCGCAGTTCATTCTTTCTCCATCATCGTGGACGGTGGACTATGATATTACCGAGGAAGATGACCCCTACCGCGAAAAATGGTTGAAGCCATTTCAGATATTGGCAGAGCTTTACAACCTAGTTGTGGTAAGCACCACTAGCGTAGGGTATATAGTGGGCGGGCCTTACGAGGGAAAGAAAATGGTGGGATGCTCCCTTGCAGTAGGTAAAGATGGTGTGATCGCTCAAGGGCAATTCAATGAATATGCTGGTCACTTAGCTATCGCAGAATTTGAGGTGCCTGAACGACCTGAAAAGGGCACGCAGATCGGTAAAATGCTTCAACAAAAAGGTTATACCTTCGATAAGCTATTGTAAAAACATCCTTTGGTAGTAGTAAACGGCATAGAGAAAGACATTGAATACCGCATGTGCACCCGCTGCATTTGCGACACAAGTATGCCTGGTATCGAGTTCGATAGCGAAGGTGAATGTAACTTCTGCAAGCTCCATGATAAGCTTTGTGAAGATTATCCCAACGATGAGGAGGGGCAAAAACAACTCTTCAAACGAATTGACAAGATAAAAGCTGCAGGAAAAGGCAAAAAGTGGGATTGTGTAATAGGAATTAGCGGTGGAAGGGATAGTATTTACTTGCTGTACCTTACTGTTAGAAAGTATGGTCTGCGGCCTTTGGCTGTTCACTTTAACGATGGCTTTGATAACCCTACCGCTGGTGAGAACATGGTTAATGCCGCCCGCATTCTTGGGGTGGAATTGCGTACGGTTACTTCCGACTTTAGAGAGTGTAAAGATCTTAAAAAAGCAGTCCTGCAAGCCTCGGTGCCAGATGTAAATGAAGGAACTGACCTGGGAATTGGGGCTTCACTTTATGGCGTAGCTGCTAAAGAGAATATCAAATACATACTGTTCGGGCAGTCGTTCCGAACAGAAGGAGTAAAGCCTATTTCGTGGGCTTATTTTGATGGCGATTATTTGCGTGCTGTCCACAAACAATTCGGTGAAGTTCCACTACGCCCTTGGCAGGCTGATCGTCCTGGCTTTCACCTTGGAGTAAAGGAATTGGCCTATTATGTAGGTATAAAAGGAATCAAAGTTGTTGCCCCGTTATACAACGAGCAATACATTCGACCTGAAGCGGAGAAGATCATTAAGGCAGAGTTGGAATGGGTATATCCTGGTGCGCACTATTTCGATGACCTTTATTGGGCATTAGTAGCTTATGTAATGCGGGTAAAATTCAACATCAACTTACAGAAGGGCAGTTATGCCGCTCTTGTTCGTGAAGGGCAAATGGAGAAAAATTTCGCCATTGAGGAAATGAAAAAACCTTACAAGGTAGAAGACCCTAACATCCAGCGCCTATGTTTAGATCGTTTAGGGATGACCCGTGAGGAGTTTGATGAGATCATGAAGCTTCCTCCAAAAACCTTCTACGATTACCCGAATAGTTACAGCATTTTAAAACGACTCCGCATCCCTATTAAGATATTGACCAAAGTGGGCATATTGCCGACTATGGTATACGAACGCTATTTCAACTCAGGCAAATAGAATGTATATCCTTGGCATAAACGGCGGTGTTCGCGCAGGATATCAAGACGCTTCTGCTGTTCTACTTCACGATGGAAAATTAGTTGCCGCCATTGAAGAAGAACGCCTTACTCGCATAAAACATGCACCCACTAAACTCTCCTTTGCTTCTATAAACGAGGTACTAAAAATTGCAGGTATTTCCTTTAAGGATGTAGACATTCTCGCTACCCATGGAAGTACTTGGGGCGATGCTTTTGGAGAAGTGCTAACCGACTATTGTCGCGTTACATTCGGTCATATCCCAAAAATACAACGCTATCATCATCACGATTGCCATGCGGCAAGCTCGTATTATGCGAGTGGTTTTGATGAAGCAATGGTAATAACCACAGATGCCTCAGGCGATGGAGTATCTACTCAATTAGCTGTGGGTAAAGCTGAAAAATTAGAGGTAAAGAAGCGATTCTCGCGACCTAATAGCTTAGGTATATTTTATGCTATGCTTACGCAATTCTGTGGCTTTACGCGCGACAGTGACGAGTACAAGCTAATGGGTTTAGCTCCCTACGGAAGTTCTGAAGCTTACGACCTTAGCTTCTTAATGAAATTGGAAAAGGATGGTTACTCAGTAAGCGAAAACTACCTTAAAACAATGCTGCCGGGAGCGGCACAGCCAAGTAAGCAAGAGGCACTTTTCAATTTACGACTAGAAGAACAACTAAAATTTGGCCCACGTAGAAAGCAGGAGCCAATGGGTCAGATCTATATGGACTTGGCGGCAAGTACACAGCGGCATTTAGAAGAGGCGCTAGTGCACACCGTTACACTCTTCCATCAACAAACGGGCTTGCGAAAGCTTTGCCTAGCGGGTGGTGTGGCCTTGAATTGTGCTGCCAACCAAAAGTTGATGAATCTGCCATTCATTGATGAGATATTCGTACAACCCGCCTCAAGTGATGCGGGTATTTCCTTGGGCGCAGCGTATTTGGCGGCTGCAAATGAAGGTTTTTCTATTGCTCCGATGACCACTCCTTATTTGGGAAGCAGTTTTAGTTCTGACGAGATCATTTCTACGCTGAATGCTTGTGGTATTCCATTTGAAGATTGCAATCATCCTGAAGAAGTAGCGGCATTAAGTGTGGCCTCAGGAAAGGTAGTAGCATGGTTTCAGGGTCGCGACGAGTTTGGACCTCGTGCTTTGGGTAACCGCAGTATTCTTGGTAATCCATGTAGAGCGGAGATGAAGGCAGTGCTCAACCAAAAAATAAAATTCAGGGAGGCTTTTCGTCCCTTCTGCCCAAGTGTAATAGAAGAACGGGCAATGGACTATTTCACCGGTAAGCAACCTATTGCTCCGCACATGACCATCAACTATCACGTCAACCACCCTGATGATATTCCATCAGCTAGCCATGTTGACCAAACAGCTCGCATACAAACGGTTAATGAGCAACAG
>CAYGTK010000052.1:0-20402 GCA_964352775.1 uncultured Chitinophagaceae bacterium | reverse complement strand
AGTTAAGCCCTGTTGCGCCGATGGTACTGCTAAGGCGGGAGAGTAGGTCGCTGCCAACTTAATTTATTATATAAGCCATTCCACTTTGGAATGGCTTTTTTTATGTACCTACTTCTCTTTGGCCTATCTAATGCTTACTTGGTAATAAAGCACACCAGTGCTTGCAGCTTGTTTACTTAATAGCTCTAGTACTAGAATTTTCTAATATGGTTGCAAAAAAAGGCCCTAGAAATGATCTAGAGCCTTCGGTGTAGTTTATTAAGGTCTTCTATCAGTAAAGTATTCTAGCTTTAATGGTATGCTTCACCTGACGTAGTTTGTCTAGAGCTGCATCAGGGTCGTCAGTAGCTATATCTACCACTACATAACCTATCTTCTCATTGGTTTTAAGATACTGACCTTCTACATTCAAGTCAGACATGGATAACATGCTGTTTATCTCTGACAATACACCCGGCTTGTTTTCATGAATATGTAGTAGACGATGCACGTTATCTTGTACCGGTAGTGCTAATGCAGGAATAGAACAAGACCCCATTGTAGAACCAGTATCTAGTAGGTTTATCATTTTGGTAGCTACATCCATACCAATATTAACTTGGGCCTCAACTGTTGAACCACCGATGTGTGGTGTAAGAATGACATTCTGTAATCCCTGTAAAGGAGATTTGAACGGTTCATCCTTAGACTTAGGCTCTTCTGGGAAGACATCTATAGCCGCACCTTTTAGGTGACCGCTTTCGAGCGCTGACCTTAATGCATCAATGTCTACTACATTACCACGGCTATAGTTAATAATAATGCCGCCCTCCTTCATTTGACCGATCTCTTCAGCAGTTATCAAGTTTGCTGTTAGTTCAGTAGAAGGAACGTGAAGAGATACGATATCTGACTCTCTTAACAGTTCCTCTAAGTCAACACTTTGATGAGCGTTTCCTAGTGGAAGCTTTGGCTCCACGTCGTAATAAATGACATGTAAACCTAATCCTTCAGCAAGAACTGATACTTGAGAGCCTATTCGGCCATAACCAACTATCCCCAAGGTTTTACCACGCAATTCATGGCTTCCCTTGTAATCCTTAAGCCACTCACCTCTATGTATTGCACGGTCACGCTCTGGTATCCGACGGATAAGTAGAACAGAATAGGCAATTATGAGTTCAGCTACCGATCGTGTATTAGAGAAAGGCGAATTGAAAACCGTTACACCAGCCTCAGTTGCAGCTCCTAGATCGATCTGGTTTGTCCCTATGCAGAAAGCACCAACGGCCATTAGCTTAGGTGCATTTTCTATAACCTTAGCGGTTACTTGAGTTTTACTTCTGATGCCTAGTATATGAACATCCTGTAGACGGTCTATCAGATCATCTTCTGATAGTGCCGTATTCAAACGTTCTACATTTATATAGTCTGACTTTTTGAAAGTCTCTATGGCAGAATCATTAATACCTTCTAATAGAAGTACTTTTATCTTATCCTTTGGGTATGAAGTTTCGTTCATTGGTTTCCTTATTTGCGGCAAAGGTAAATAAAGCAGAACATTCCCGAATGTAACAAGCTCGCAATTAGTACGTATAGACTGGGGTATTATCCACACAATACGCTACACATGAAATATCTAGCTTTACTTTTAGCTTTGCTAACGTTACCATTTGTTGTATTTGCCCAAGAGTATGATGAGGAGGAAGTTACCTATCAAACCTCAAAGGATAAGAAAGAGGAGTTCAAACCCTTTTATCAGCGCCCAGGTAGCGTAATTATTAATGTAAGTAATTACATGGCGTTGAGAGGTAGAAGCACCACTTTACCAGTAAACATTCATTTGGATATTACTCCAGGAAGAAACTTCACTGTTGGACCGATCTTTACATACTTACAGTTTAAAAGTCAATATCAGCAGGAGATAGATCAAATTGTTTATACCAATTCTGGGGTGAAGTATCACCAATATGTAGTTGGATTGAAGGGTAGCTATCACCTAATGCCATTGTTTGAGCGACTATTCAACAAGACTTTAAAGAAGCAGTTACTTGATGTATATATATCTGGCTGGGGTGGTTACAGCTATGTGCGATCTAATGCAGCAGAAGCTGAGCAGGAAGTTATTCAGGCTAATCAAGATTGGCGTGGGGGTGTTTCCCTAGGTGCGCGAAGCATGATATTGAAGCGCTTTGGCTTCTTTGTAGAAGCTGGATATTCTTCTTACGCTTTTGGAACCTTCGGGCTAAGCTTTTTGGTTACTAAACCCTAGTTAAAATGCTTGAGCATTATGACCTCTTTCTCAGTCAAATGCCTCCAACGTCCTCTAGGCAAGTTCTTTTTGGTAAAACCAGCATAATAAACACGGTCTAGTTTTATCACTTCATAACCCACATGTTCGAATATTCGGCGAACGATACGGTTTTTACCACTATGTAATTCTACACCTATTATCTTAAGATCATCGGGGTCGGTATAAGCTATCTGGTCTACCTTTATGGCCCCATCTTCAAGCGTTATTCCATCTTTTATCTTAACGAAGTCTTCCTCGTCCATCTCCTTATCTAATGTGGCCATGTATATCTTCTTTACCTCGTAACTTGGGTGTGAAAGCTTTTGCGCTACCTCTCCATCATTAGTTAACATGATAAGACCTGTAGTATTCCTATCTAACCTTCCTACTGGATAAAGTCGTAATCCTGGTGCAGCGTTCTCGGTTAAGCTTACCACTGTCTTCCTTCCTCTTTCATCGCTAGTGGTTGTGATCACATTTTTAGGTTTATTCATAAGGATATAAACCTTACGTTCAATATTCAGCTGTTTTCCTTCATAACTCACCTTATCTTTCACCTTCACTTTGTAGCCCATTTCTGTTACTACTTTGCCATTCACGGTTACTTTACCCTCTTTTATCAGCTCATCTGCTTTTCTTCTACTGGCTACCCCTGCATGCGCTACATAGCGATTCAATCGCATTTCTTCAAAGCGCTCTTGGTGTTCTTCTGGAGTTGTGGCTCTTTGGTTAGCTGGTTGTCTTTCAACCTCTCGCTCCTTATCATATCGAAGCTTCTTAGTATCAAGCTTGGGTTGTTTTTGCTTTTGGAAAGCTTTAAAAGGATGCTCTTTGGTCGGTCTTTCAGGCTTAACATTTTGTTGTCCTTTAGACTTCCCGCCTCTTCCTTTTCCCTTGCTGAAATTCTTTCCTGGTCGTTTAGGCTTCATCATTACTTTCTTGTATGCTAGGTGATTCGCCCATTTCCGATGCTATTTCAGAACTCAGGTCTTTAAGTTTAGGAAGATCTTCTGCGGAATTTATTCCGAAGTGATCCATAAAGTTTGGACTGGTGGTGTATAAAATGGGTCTGCCTGGTGAGTCTGCTCGCCCGCCAGGAGCTACTAGATCTTTTTCAAGTAGTCGCTGTATTGTATAGTCACAGCTTACGCCACGTATCTGCTCTATTTCGGCCTTTGTAATGGGCTGTTTGTAGGCAACTATGGATAATACTTCCATAGCTGCAGTTGACAGCTTACGCTTCGATTTATGACTTAAGAACTGAGCTATCAGTGGTGCATAGTCTTCTTTTGTTAAGAATTGATAACCACCACCACTTCTAACCAACTCAAAAGAATGCAGGTCGCTTTCGTACTTGGTTTTCAAATCATTTAATACAGACTTTACATCATCATCGGTTACAGGCTCGTCTGGAAAGGCTAATTGAACGCATTCCACCATCTCATTGATAGTTACAGGATGTTCGCCTGCAAAAATGATAGCCTCTATATGTTGTAGGGTAAAACTCATAAAAAAAGCCACACACTAGGCGTGGCTATAAAATTACGTATCTGTTAGCACTTATTATCCTTCCAAAGCCGCTGCACCTGCAACGATCTCTGTAAGCTCAGTTGTAATAGCTGCTTGACGTGCACGGTTATAGCTAATACGAAGTTCTTTCAACATTTCGTTAGCGTTCTCTGTCGCACTATCCATAGCAGTCATACGAGCGCCATGCTCAGAAGCATTTGTATCTAATAAAGCTTTGAACAATTGTGTCTTTAAGATCTTTGGCAGTAAAGATTCAATGATCTCTTTACGGCCTGGTTCAAAGATGAAATCAACTTCCGGGCTGCTTCCTTCTTTAGCTTCCACTTTTGCTATTGGCAAAAAGCGCTCTGTTGTGAAAATTTGAGAGGCAGCATTTTTGAACTGGCTATAAACCAACTCTACTACATCATATTTTCCAGCAAGGTAGTCTGCCATTACAGTTTCAGCTACAACAGCGGAATTTGCAAAGCTAATGTCACTCATTAATCCAGTGTGAGTAGTATCTAGCGAGTAGTCTAGCTTACCAAAACTCTGCTCTCCTTTACGACCAACGGTTATAACGTGAATATCCTTGGTGTTTAAAGAAGCGTATTGTTCTTTAATAGCTGCCTTAGCAGTTTTGATCAAGTTAGAGTTGAAACCACCACACAAACCACGGTCGGAAGTAAATAGAACGATAAGTGCACTTTTCACTTCACGCTCCATAGCGTAAGCAATTTCTACTCCATCATCTTGGCTAGAAACAATATTCTGTAGAATACCTTCCAACTTGGTAGAGTAGGGGCGCATACGAACGATCGCGTCTTGTGCACGACGAAGTTTAGCAGCCGCAACCATTTTCATGGCCTTGGTTATCTGCTGGGTATTCTTTACCGAGGCAATTCGTAATCGTACTTCTTTTAACTGACCGCTCATCCGTGCTTATTTATATTGGCTAGAAAGTTCTTTTGCCAATTCTTCTAGCGTATTAGTCGCTTCCTCTGTTAGTTTACCTGATGCCAAGGTGTTTAGCACATCCTTGTGGCGTGCTTCCATCTGACCTAAGTATTCTTTTTCAAATGCTTTCACTTTGTTCAATGGAACATCAGAAAGCAAACCTTTAGTACCACAATAGATGATAGCTATCTGGTGCTCAACTGGTAGTGGAGAGCTTTGATTTTGCTTCAACAATTCCACGTTACGTGCACCTTTATCTAGTACCGCTTTAGTCGCAGCATCCAAGTCTGAACCGAATTTAGAGAAAGCCTCTAGCTCACGGTATTGTGCTTGGTCTAATTTCAAAGTACCCGCTACTTTCTTCATCGACTTGATCTGTGCATTTCCACCCACACGTGATACCGAGATACCTACGTTAATTGCAGGACGAACACCAGCGTTGAACAAGTTAGATTCCAAAAAGATCTGACCATCGGTGATAGAGATCACGTTGGTAGGGATATAGGCAGAAACGTCACCCGCTTGGGTTTCGATGATAGGTAATGCAGTTAATGAACCACCCCCTTTTACCATTCCTTCTAATGAAGGGGGAAGGTCGTTCATTTGAGCAGCAATGTCGTCACGATTGATAACCTTTGCTGCACGCTCTAACAAACGGGAGTGAAGGTAGAATACATCACCTGGATATGCCTCACGGCCCGGAGGACGACGAAGTAGAAGAGAAACCTCACGGTAAGCAACTGCTTGCTTAGAAAGATCATCAAATACTATTAACGCCGGACGACCAGTATCACGGAAGAACTCACCAATGGCAACACCCGCAAATGGAGCGTAGAACTGAAGTGGTGCAGGGTCTGCTGCAGAAGCTGCAACAATAACCGTGTACTTCATTGCACCGTTATCTTCCAATGTTTTAGCAACTGATGCTACAGTAGAAGCTTTTTGGCCAATGGCAACATATATACAGAATACAGGCTCACCCTTATCGTAGAATTCGCGCTGATTAATTATAGTATCAATAGCAATAGTAGACTTACCGGTCTGACGGTCACCAATGATCAACTCACGCTGACCACGACCCACAGGTATCATGGAGTCAATTGCCTTTACACCAGTCTGTAATGGCTCAGTAACTGGCTGACGAAAGATAACACCAGGTGCTTTACGCTCCAATGGCATTTCGTATAAGTCACCCTCTAGTGGTCCCTTACCGTCAATGGTTTGACCTAGTGTATTCACTACACGGCCAACCATACCTTCACCTACTTTAATAGAGGCAATTACACCTGTACGGCGAACGGTATCACCTTCTTTGATCTCATCAGAGCTACCCATGAGTACTACACCCACGTTATCTTCTTCTAAGTTCAAGGCAATAGCGCGAACGCCATTCTCAAATTCCACCAACTCACCATAACCTACTTGAGTAAGGCCGTATACACGGGCAATACCATCACCTACTTGAAGTACGGTACCCACTTCCTCTAATTCGGTAGCAGTTTTAGCGCTCGATAATTGCTCGCGCAATATCGCTGATATTTCATCCGGTTTCACGTCAACCATAATGGATTATTTAAAGAGTTCTTTGATGTATTTATTTTCTGCGAAATCGCTTTTCACGATGTTAAGCCCACGAACCAAAGAGGCGTCGTAAAGCTTATCTTGATATTGTAACACAAAACCACCTAATAGACTTTCATCTACTTCTGTGGTCAATTCTATTGTTTCTAACCCTGCTTCCGTCTTCAATTTGTTAAGGATACCATCAATAGTAGCCTTATCCAATTCAACCGCTGACTTTAGTTTAACAGGAGTTATGTGCTTATGAGTGTTGTATTGAGCTATAACTTCCTTTGCTACATCTACTAGATGACTCTCTCTCGTTTTACGGATCAAAATATCAATGAAAGTAGAAGTGATAGGACTTACTTTGCCATCGAAAATAGCCTTGAGTACATTATGCTTTTTGTCTGCATTAATGATAGGGCTCTTCAACATCAGTTCAAGATCGCGACTAACATCAATAGCAGCCAATATATGGTTCATATCAGCATACACCTCTTCCAGTAAGCCTTTCTCAATGGCTAAACCTACTATAGAGCGGGCGTATCTTTTAGCTATGCGTATTACTGACATGTGCTTAATTCAAATTAAAGTTGGCAGCAGCTTCTTTAGCGAAAGCTTCTTGGGCCGCTTTATCGTTCAATTCACGTTTTATCAATTGCTCGGCTATACTGATGGCCAATCCACCTACTTCGTTCTTAACTTCTGCAAGGGCAGCCAACTTCTGTAGTTCTATTTCACGCTTAGCATCTTCTACTATTTTACCTGCTTCTATCTTAGCAGTTTCTTTTGACTCACCTATAACTCTATCGCTAACTTCCTTAGCTTCTTTGATGATCTTGGCTCGTTCTTCTTTCGCGGCCTTAAGAATGGTCTCATTCTCTGCCTGTAAGTTTGCCATCTCCTCACGAGCTTTCTCAGCTGCCTTCAATGAGTCAGTGATGGAACCTTCACGTTCTTTAACTGCAGATAGGATAGGGCCCCACGCGAACTTGCGAAGCAATACCAATAAAATAAGGAACGCTAAAGTCGTCCAAAATATGAGTCCGATTCCCGGTGTTACTAATCCCATTTGTTTATGTCTTTACTATTGTTCAATTACAAAAGAAGAGCCAGTAACCAACCGTTACCAAGCTCTTCTCTAGTCAAATTACTTAACCAAGAAGGTTGCAGCAACAACACCAAACAAAGCTACACCCTCAATAAGTGCAGCTGCGATGATCATCGCAGTTTGAATTTTTGCAGCAGCTTCCGGCTGACGAGCGATACCTTCAACGGCAGAACCGCCGATACGGCCAATACCCAATCCGGCTCCCAATACTGTAAGTCCGATTCCGATAGTTGCTAATGTTCCAGTCATGATTAATATTTATTGAACAGTTAATAGATCCTAATTAATGATGAGCATCTTCCACAGCCATACCTATGAACAATGCTGAAAGCAATGTAAAGATGTATGCCTGCAAAGCAGCTACTAATAATTCCAAAGCCATCATAAACACCATGAATGGAACGGCTACACCTGACATGGCTACCGACTTCATGATAAATATGATAGACACCAAGCTCAAGATCAACGCGTGACCTGCTGTGATATTTGCGAACAAACGTATCATCAAGGCAAATGGCTTAGTTACTATACCTATCAATTCAACAGGTATCATAATAGGCCACATAGCCACAGGTACTGGTGGTGCCAAAATGTGACCCCAATATGCCTTAGTACCGTTGATGTTAGTGAGTATTAATGTAAATACAGCAAGCACAAGTGTTACTGCAATATTTCCTGTCATGTTAGCACCACCTGGAAAGAATGGTACAAGGCCCAACAAGTTGTTGATCCAAATGAAAAAGAAAACGGTTAATAGGTAAGGAAGAAACTTGTCTGCCTTATCTCTTTGTATGTTCTCGTAGGCGATGTCGTCGCGAACGAATAAGACCAATGGTTCTAAGAAACCTGCCAAGCCCTTAGGGGCAAGATTTCCATTACTGTAATTCTTAGCTACAGCTCGGAATAAGATGATAAGTAGAAAAATAGATAAGAACATAGAAGCCACATTCTTAGTAATAGAGAAGTCTAATGGCATTGCGTTTGAAGGGTGACGCTCATCGCCTTCTCCTTCAAATTGTAATTCTCCGTCTGGAGCGTAATAGATCTTCTCGTGGTATTTAACGTACTCTCCGTTCGCAACATGCTCACCATTATCATCGTGGTGAAAAGCGCTTGATAGGAACATATCAAAACCACCTTCAGCAGAATAAAGGATTACTGGAAGAGGAACTGAAACGGCATGCATTTCGCCGTTTTCTCCTTCTAGGTCAAGGACGTGCCAATCATGAGAGTCAGCCAAGTGATGCATGATCATTGGAACGGGGTCAAATTCTCCACCCTCACTGCTTCCGCCTGCCCAAAGTGATGTAGGGAATGCAAAGCACAAAATGGCTAAAATGATAACTAGTCTATGCTTTCTTAAAGTGTTGCTCATTACGAAGTTTTACTACCTCCTGAAATCCGCCGCAAAATTAGGCACTTTTCCCCCAATAGACAAGTAACTATCGCTTTTTTTGGTATTTATGAAATACGGGCGTTTTTCTTTGCGACCTCCTATTAAAATAAAGGTACATTTAGAATACCAAATGCAATGATCATGAAACGTATTACCCTACTTATTTCTCTTCTTTTTTTCGCTGGTGGTTTCGCTTTAAAAGCTCAAAATTATCTCGGCTACTCCAGTAGTAATTACGCTGGTGTACACGGCCTTGAAGTGAACCCTGCTTCTATAGTAGATAACCGCTTTATGATAGACATCAATTTAGTAAGCGTTGATTTTTCCTTGTTCAATAATTATATCGGGCTTCGCCGATCACTAATTAAAGATGCTAGGAACGGGAATGTAGATGATCAAGGTGATTTTAGAGATACGTATCTATTCGAAGATTTTGACGGTGTAAATGGGAGTGACAAGAACATCTATATGAATGCATTAATCAATTTACCTTCTATAATGGTAACATTGAACAGTAAGAATGCATTGGCTTTTAGCTTTAAAAGCAGAACTACATTCAATGCTGAAAATATAGACCCCGCGCTGGCCAAACAAGCTTGGGAAGACTTGAAGTTTGAAGAGTTATGGTTAGAACCGTTGGAGAATGAAGACTTTAGTGTGCAAGCCATGTCGTGGGTGGAATATGGTATTACCTACGGTAGGCAAGTACTTTGGAAGAACAACCATTATTTAAAGGCAGCTGGCTCGGTTAAGCTAATACAGGGAGTGGGTTCTGCCTTTCTATATGTTAACGACCTTGATTATCTATTTGTGAATAACGATACGCTAACACTGGTAGATTCTGATGTGCAGTATGGTCACTCTTCTAATTTCGAATTAGAATCAGATAACTTAAGTTACAAGTTTGTAGGTAACCCTACTCTGGGTTTCGACTTAGGGTTTGTTTATGAGTGGAGGAAAGATAGGTCGGAGTACGAGTATGATATGGACGGGAAAACAGGGCTGCTTAGAAATGATAAGAACAAGTACAAGCTCCGCTTAGGTTTTTCTGTATTAGATATCGGTAGGGTGAAGTTCGATAAGGGTGACCTTAGCGCCAATTTTACAGCAAACATCACCAACTGGGATATTAGCAATTTTGAGCTAGATGATGTAGGCTCCTTTAATGATACTATTCAAGATCGCTTTGGATTTGATGTTGATGAAGGTGAGTATAAAATGAACTTGCCTACTAGTATTAGCGTACAAGCTGACTATAATGTCTGGAAGGGCTTCTACGTAAATGCTACCGCTTTTATAGGTCTTCGATTTAAGAACGATGAAAGTAAGATCCGTAACATGAGTTCTTACTCTATCTCACCTCGTTTTGAGCATAAATGGTTCGGCATTGGCCTGCCATATAGCTTTACTAATTATGGTGACCATCGTATAGGTGGTTATTTACGCTTAGGGCCATTAGTAATGGGTACTAACGATTGGAGAGCACTTGCAATAGAAGATGAGATATATAGTGCCAACTTTTATATGGCTTTGAAAGTGCCAATACCTTACGGTAAGCCGAAGGATAAGGATAAGGATGGAGTATCTAACCGTAAAGATGAATGTAAGAAAGTGCCAGGACCATGGGAGAACCTAGGTTGTCCAGATACGGATGGTGACGGTATTAACGATGACGACGACTTATGCCCAACAGAAGCAGGTCCAGAAGAGAATAGTGGTTGCCCTTGGTCAGATAAAGACGGTGATAAGATACTGGATGCTGACGATGATTGCCCCGAAGTTCCTGGCCCAGAAGATAATAATGGTTGCCCTTACGGTGATACGGATGGTGATGGTGTGAATGACAATCTTGATTTGTGTATTGACGTGGTAGGTCCTGCAGAGAACAGCGGTTGTCCTTGGGGTGATCTAGATGAAGATGGGGTGCTTGATAATGTAGATAAGTGTCCAGAGGAAGTTGGCCCTGCTGATAATGATGGTTGCCCATATGGTGATAGAGATGGTGATGGAATAAATGACAAAGAGGATGATTGCCCTGATGTGAAAGGCCCTGAAGAGAACGGCGGCTGTCCTTATGGTGATGCTGATGGCGATGGTGTTACTGACAACTTAGACCGCTGCCCTAAAACACCAGGACCAGTTTCTAACCAAGGTTGTCCTGAATTGAAAGAGGAAGAGAAGGAAGCTATAAAAACTGCTTTTGACGATCTTGAATTTGAATCTTCCAAAGCTGTCATTAAAGCAAGTTCTTACGAAACCTTGGATGCATTAGCCAAAGTATTGACGGACCGTGAAGATGCGAAACTGAAGATTTCAGGCCATACGGATTCTCAAGGTTCGGATGCACTTAACTTGAGGTTGTCCAAGGAAAGGGCGGAGGCTGTTAAGAAATACTTTATGGATAAAGGAATGGCTGATGATAAGTTCATTATTGAATACTTCGGAGAAGCCAAACCAATAGCAGATAATACTACAGCTGCTGGGCGTGCCGAAAATAGGCGAGTAGAAATGGAATTGGTATTTGAATAGAAACTACTAAGGCAGCACAATGATTTTTTTACGGAATGTCTCGCTCGCAGAGCGGGACATTTCTATGTAATAAGTGCCCCCAGCCAATTGGCTTACGTTAACAGTTCCTTCTTTACCTGTAAGCTCTTTCGTCAATATCAATTTACCGCTCATATCATATAAGTGGAGTTTGCCTGATAATTCCATAGTTGTAGCGCGGATATGGAATTCATTTTTGGTAGGGTTAGGGTAAACTGTCCAATAATTCTCAAAGCGATCAGCTATTCCTGTTGTGAAACTCAATAATGTAATTCTAATACTATCGCAGCCATTATTGGCCACAAGGGTGTCGTAGTAAGAGCCATCAACAGTTTGGTATTCGCCCGCTAGGTAAATACTATCTCCTGTAATAAGGTCTAGAGTATCATACCCCAAAGTGAATGGTAGTAGGGATAAAGTGGTTTCCAATAAACTATCACATCCAGTACTTGAAGTCAAGGTATCCCAATAACTACCTGCTGTGTATTGCCATTGGTTCGCTAAATAAATACTATCTCCATTACAGATGCTTACAGAAGTAATTCCCGAAGAGATCGCTAGTACTGTTAGCTCTTGAGTAATGATACTATCACAACCATTATTAGATGTTAAAGTGTCCCAATAGCTGCCCGCTGTATATTGCCAAGCTCCTCCTATGTAAATGCTATCTCCATCACAAATGGTAGCCATAGCTGTGCCTACAGCATAGGGAAGTACGAATAGTTGTTGAGATAAAAAGCTATCGCACCCTGTTGTGAGGCTTACCAAAGTGTCATAATAGATGGCTGCTGTAGTTTCAGCTTTTCCAAAAATAAGGGCTTGATCTCCTGCGCAGATACTTATCGCAGGAAGTATACGAATTGAAACAGGACGAACATATAGGTTTGCAAAAACGATGCTATCGCAAGAGTTTGTAGCGGTAAGTGTATCACTTGCTGTAGTTATGGTTGAATACCAGCTACCAAAATAATACACGCTATCTCCAAAGCAAATAGTGTCTGTAGGTAAGGTTGTTGTAATGGGCGCAACAACACTTAAGTTAGTTCGGTAAATACTACATATGCTCCCATTCTGAATAGTATCGTAATAAGCTCCTTCGGTAGCTTGGTAATTTCCATAGATCAAAACACTATCACCAGAACAAATACTTAGCGCATTAGTGTCAAGGCTAGCTGGAATGGTTTTATAAGTAACGATGTTAATAGTGTCATAAGTACTGCCAGCAAGGGTGTCCCATAAAACTACCTGACTTGCAGTACTGGCGTAAGTACAAATGCTATCGCTTCTATATTGCCAAACGTAGGCTGATGTTCCTTCCACATAATAGTAGTGTTGGTTAGCGTAAAGGTCACGGTAGGTTTCATCCATCCCACTTGGCCATTTAATAATTATAGAATCTACTGTAGTATAAGATCCAAGGCCAAAGTGTACTTGTGTGGAATTCTGACTGGCATGGCTACAACCACCACTTACTTCTCGAATGAACATGCGCCCGTTTGTGTATAATTCTACTTGAGCCCCATAAGCATCTTTGTTAGATATGGTGCCTTCTAATCTCATAGCTACCCAATTAGAAGAGCTGTTTTCATTTTTATATAGCTTACTATAAGAACCTGGGAAGTAAAATATCTGGTCGGTTACTATAACGCTCATTAGGTCCAAGTCACCATCATTATCATAATCGCCATAGGCTGACCCACGACCTATGAGGGAATCGTTAACGCCTGCTGAAGTACTTATGTCGCTAAATGTACCCGAGGCGTTGTCGTTTCGATATAATTTGTGCGGATCTTTTGGCCCTGTGGCGATGAAGTCTGCGGCTGGTATTTGGCCGTTACTTACAAAAAGGTCTAAGTAGGTGTCGTTATCAATATCTAAGAATTGTGTTCCCCATCCGGTAGTAAGTAAGGTGTCCACATAAGTATTCTCAACACCTGCCCAAGTACTTACATCAACGAATTTTGCCCCATCATTTCGCAGTAGAACATTCCTTCCGAGGTTGGTAACGTAATAGTCAAAGTCACCGTCTTCGTCGTAATCTCCAATTGCAATACCCATTCCATAAAGCCCTATATCAGCATCAGTGGTGTCTGATACATCAGTGAATGCATTAGAAGGGTACTCATTATTGTAAAGGGTATTCGGTATCACAAATTCACCAAAGTCGTTTGCAATATAGATGTCTACATCACCATCACGGTCGTGGTCTGTGAATGTAGTGGCTAATGCGCACCCCTGATCTCCTACACCCATTGCGGTAGTAACATTAGTGAACGTGTTGTTTCCATTGTTTAAATATAGCCAGTTGCCATATCCTGTATGAGCAAACCCATCCAATACATTAGCTGTATCATAAGTAAACCCAAATGTCTTTACATAGTTGGATACGTAGATGTCTAGGTAACCATCTTTATTGTAATCGCCAAAAGACGCTCCAGTTGTCCATGCAGAGTCGGGAAGGATACCTGAGCTTTGACTAATATCAGTATAAGTACCGTCTCCATTATTGTATAACAATATATTAGGCATTCTTTTTTGGGTGGGCTGAAATCCATTCCAGCCTTCTGTGCAAATGAATATTTCTCGAAACCCATCATTATCAATATCACCCGTGATTACACCCGTGGTTTGAAAAGAGTCGGTAGCTTGTAATCCCGCTTGTGCTCCAATATCTATAAAAGTGCCGTCTCCTTGATTTTCATATAATTTATCACGGAAGTACCCCCCTGTCATGTAAATGTCCTCATGTCCATCATTATTATGGTCGAAAAAGGCTGTGCCGCCTCCCATCAAGTTAGTGGTCACATGCACGTGGTCTATCCCAACGTCGTTATTGGCAACCGTAAAGGTCTGTGCATGAGTGTATAAGGAAAATACTGTGGATAAGGCTACCGCCACAAAGCGCTTGAAGTTTCTCATCTTCGGGATGTTAGTGTTACTTAAAGTTAACACATAGACGTAACTACTGAAACCCATATATCGATAAGTAGATGTTAGCACCTCTTGATATTGCCATTATTGTCCTGTTTTTAGTAGTGTCGTTAGCTATAAGTATTGGGCTTAGGGGGCGTGCCTCTGGTAATTTAACAGACTTCTTTTTGGGTGGGCGAAACCTGCCTTGGTACATAGCAGGCATCTCAATGGTAGCAACCACCTTTGCTGCTGATACACCGCTTTGGGTAGCTGAAAAGGTCCATCAACATGGTGTTTCGGGAAACTGGTTGTGGTGGAATATGCTGATAGGAGGAATGCTTACCACTTTCTTTTTTGCTAAGCTTTGGCGAAGAGCTAATGTAGTTACGGAGCTAGAATTTATTGAACTCCGCTATTCTGGCCCAGCAGCAAAATTCTTAAGAGGATTCAAGGCAGTATACATGGGGCTGTTTCTGAATGCCGTTATCATAGGCTGGGTAAATGCAGCCATGATGAAAATACTGGTAGTGTTTTTTGCTGTGGACCATACTACTGCTTTATGGTTAATAGCAGGATTGATGTTGCTGGTTGCTATTTACAGTTCTATTTCGGGTTTATTGGGCGTGGCTTTTACTGATGCTATTCAATTCACACTAGCTTTAACGGGCTGTATTATTCTGGCCATAGTTGTAGTTCAAACGGAAGAAGTGGGCGGATTGAGTGGGTTGAAAGAACAATTGCCTGCTTGGCGGTTTGATTTTTTTCCTAGTGTAGGAGATAGCGGCGGTGATAATGGTATTTTAAGCATCACAGTAGGGGCGTTCATTTCATTTTTGGCAGTGCAGTGGTGGGCCAGTTGGTATCCAGGTAACGAGCCCGGTGGTGGCGGGTATATTTCTCAACGAATGATGAGTGCTAAGGACGAAAAACAAGCCCTTTGGGCTACGCTTTTCTTCCAGATAGCACATTATGCACTGCGCCCATGGCCTTGGATAATCGTAGGATTATCCTGCTTATTATTATACCCTGACCTTCCAGAGGCGCAAGCTGGCGAGGGCTTTGTTATGGCCATGCGCGACCATTTGCCGGTAGGGTTAAAAGGAATGTTGTTGGCTGCTTTTTTGGGGGCATACATGAGTACCATTTCTACCCAACTGAATTGGGGGGCGAGCTATTTGACAAACGACCTATACCGCAGATTCATCAAGCCTGATTCTTCTTATAGAAGTGCTGAAGATGCAAATCGAGATCAAGTACAGAAGGCACGTTTGTTTACCTTGTTTATCATGCTATTCGGTTTTATGGTTACCACTCAAATAACTATGATAGATGAGGCTGCGCGCTTCTTGATAAATAGTGGAGCGGGCTTAGGTGCTGTGCTCATTTTGCGATGGTATTGGTGGCGTATAAGCGCTTGGAGCGAATTATCAGCTACCATTGCGCCCTTAATATGGTTTGCTATTAGTAGTTATCAGATAGCTCCGATGTTTAATACTGCAGATGGGAATCTCTATCTGGCTAACGAAGGCAACTTGATCTTTACGGCAGTACTTACTACTATTACTTGGTTGATCGTCACTTTTGCAAATGAGCCTACGGATACCAATACACTTGAAGCTTTTTACCAACGGGTTAAACCGCAAGGTTTTTGGCAACCTGTTGCCAATACATTGAACTTATCAGTTGATAACAGTGGGTTCTCACGTCTTGTTGTTGGGTGGATATCGGGAGTAGCGATGACTTACGGAGTACTATTTTTTATTGGAAAGTTGCTTTTTTTGGAATATGCTTCGGCAGGTATGTGGATCGGTATTACGCTCGTAAGTTTCTTCTTCTTACGTTGGTCACTTCAAGAAAGCGACAAATAAGGGGCTCCGTTAGTTTCAGCACTTAAAAATTCGCAATTTTGCCGCCTGTCCAAATTTGGCAGCGATATAGTTGTTGCCGTTCATAAGCGGCATGTTAAGGCTTTGGGGTATTTGTAGATTTGTAATAAGCAGCAGTCCATTATTTCATGATAGCATACATTAAGGGTAGAATAACGTATAAAAATCCAACTCACATTTACTTGGAGACTGGGGGTATTGGCTACATGGTTTATGTAAGCCTGAATACCTATACACTTATACAAAGCTTAAATGAGGTGAAATTGTTCATTCACCCCTATTTTATGAAAGAGGCACAATCGCTTAGCGGCATTGCGCTCTATGGGTTTCACGATGAAAAAGAGCGTGAACTTTTCCAACATTTGATCTCTATTTCAGGTGTCGGGGCAAGCTCTGCTACAGTAGCGCTTTCAGCAATGACGCCCGATGAATTGATAATAGCTATTACTTCAGAAGACGAGGCCAAGGTGAAGTCGATAAAAGGGGTGGGGCCAAAAACAGCAAAGCGTATCATTTTAGAACTGAAAGATAAGCTTGCTAAAATGTCAACAGACGGTGTTATTTCACCTAAGCTAGGCAATACGGTTGTAGATGAGGCGTTATCTGCACTGGTTGCCTTAGGGTTCAGTAAACCAATGGCTGAAAAGGCATTGAAAAGAGCAATGAATTTGATAAGCGGTCAACCAAGTGTTGAAGCTTTGATCAAGCAGTCACTAAAGTTATTGTAAGGTTATAGAATAGGGTTTGAAAGGACGGGGGTCATTAAAATTAGTAGTCGTATTATTTGTGCTAGGATGTAGTATACAGCTGGTGCATTCAGCTGGGCCTAAGCTTATACCTGGTTCCATGTTGCCAATGGGTTATGTGATGAGCCAAGTAATGGACGGTGATAGTGGTAAGCTAGATCTGAAGTATCCCATTAAGGATAGAGAAGGTGATTTTGTTACGGATGACGACGATGACAATCCTTTCGACCTTGACGATCCAGGGATAATTGAGAAGAATGTAGAGTACGATCTAGAAACAGGTCAATACATAATTACAGAACAGATAGATGGGCGAGACATAAAGCCTCCTGTCTACATGACCTTTGAAGAATACTTAGAATATCAGAGCCGAACGAACAGACAAGAGTACTGGCGTGAACGAGCGAAGGCGATCACATTGATCGAAAATCCAAATGCCACTCCTAGATTAACCATCCCCACCAAAAAAGGAAAAGGTAAATTCTCAGACCTTTCTATAGAAATACGCCCACAGGGTAATGTAGACCTCACCTTTGGGGTCAACTTCCAAAAAATAGACAACCCTACACTACCAGAGCGCCAACGTCGCCAAGGTGGTTTTGATTTCGATATGAACATCAACATGAGCGTGGTTGGTAAGATCGGTGATCTGATGAAGATCAATTTGGATTACAATACACTAGCCAATTTTGATTTTGAGAATCAGATAAAGCTGAAGTACGAGGGAGAGGAAGATGACATCATAAAAGAATTAGAGGCGGGTAACGTAAGCTTACCACTTAACACGGCATTGATAACAGGAGCGCAAAGCCTATTTGGTGTTCGCTCTCGCTTGCAATTCGGTCGATTGACAGCTACTGTAGTTTACTCGCAACAGCGCTCACAAACAGGTAATATACAAATAGAGAATGGTTCGCAGATACAAGACTATGAAGTGTTTGCAGATGAGTACGATGATAACCGCCACTTCTTTTTAGCACATGAGTTCAGGGATAGTTACGATCAGGCTTTGGCTAATATGCCTAACATCAACTCTCTTTATCAGATAACTAGAATAGAAGTTTGGAAAACTAACCGTAATTCACGAGCTACCCAGAATATCAGGAACGTAGTGGGATTGATGGACCTTGGTGAGGGAAAGGCGGAAAGGATAGCAAATGACGGTACTACACCGTTAGGTGGTCCTCCTCAACCAAGAAACGGATCGAATAATCTTTATGGGCAGATCTCTGCTGCTCAGAATAGTAGAGATGCAGCAACAGCAGTTAGCTTTTTAGAAAACACCCTTGGACTTGCTGGTGGTTTAGATTACGAAAAGGTTTCAGCAGTTAAGTTGAACCAATCGGAATATACCTTCAATCCACAACTAGGTTACTTATCACTCAATCAGCAGCTTAATCCTAATGAAGTATTAGCTGTGGCTTACGAGTATACCTATAATGGTAAAGTCTATCGTGTAGGTGAGTTCGCCCAAGATGTTGCTCCAGATACTAGCGATGCTAATAAGATTATCTTCCTTAAAATGTTGAAGAGTACACAGGTAAGGCCAACCTTACCTATGTGGGATTTGATGATGAAAAATGTCTATTCCATTGGCGGCTTCCAAATTGGGAGAGAGAATTTTCAATTAAACATTCTATATCAACAGCCAGGTGGTGGCCAAGTGCGTTATATACCAGAAGGTAGTTTAAGAGGTCGCCAATTGATAAGGGTGTTGAATTTGGATGATCTAAATAATCAGAACGACCCCCAACCCGACGGTATTTTCGATTTTGTGCCTGGTATAACTATCAACCCACAAAATGGACGCATCATATTTCCAACCGTTGAGCCATTTGGTGAGAACCTAAAGGATGCTTTGAAAGATGCTGGAGATGGAAACTTAGCACCACGTTATGTATACCAACAACTGTATGATTCCATAAAAATAGTTGCACAGCAATTCCCAGAGCTGAACCGCTTTGTGATAAGTGGACAATACGAATCAAGTAATTCTTCCGAGATCTCGCTTGGGGCATTCAACATACCAGAAGGATCAGTAGTAGTGACTGCTGGTGGAAATCAATTGAGCGAGGGTATTGATTATCAAGTAGACTATTCGCTGGGTCGCGTTCGTATACTTAACCAGAGTGTATTGAATTCAGGTACGCCTATAAACGTGAATTTTGAGAATAACGCTTTATTCGGATTTCAGCAGAAGTCATTATTTGGTGCTCGATTAGATTATCGAGTTTCTGATAAGTTCTACATTGGCCACACCTTTATGCGATTAAAAGAACGCCCATTTACCCAGAAGGTGAATATTGGCGATGACCCTATACGTAACTCTATTTGGGGTTTCGATTTCAACTACAGTACTGAGTCGCAATTTTTAACCTGGTTAGTAGATAAGCTTCCATTATACGAAACAAAAGAACCATCTTCTTTCACAGTTTCAGGTGAAATGGCACGATTGAACCCAGGTCATAATAAAGCTATTGGCGACCAAGGAGTAGTATATATTGATGACTTTGAAGGAACGCGAAGTTCTTATGATCTTAAATTCCCAGCTATAAACTGGAATTTAGCAAGTACTCCACGAGGCGCAGTAGATAGGAATGGACGTGTATTATTTCCAGAAGCGACCGAGGTGAATGAGTTGGAGTATGGTTATAACCGTGCGAGACTTTCTTGGTATAATATCGACCCACTTTTTCTTCGCGATAATCAGTTAACTCCTGATAACATCAGTAATAACGATGCCGAACAAAGAGGGCACTACACAAGAGAAATACTACAGACAGAAGTATTTCCCAATTTTCAAAATCAGAACAATCTTCAGAATACCTTGGTCACATTTGACATGACCTATTACCCTAGAGAGCGTGGCCCATACAACTATGATACTGGACCCACGACCAACTCTGCTGGTATTCAACCAACAGGTGAGTTGAACGACCCCCAAAGCAGATGGGGTGGTGTTACCCGATTTATTGAGAACAATAACTTTGAGGAGGCCAATATTGAGTTCTTAGAATTTTGGGTGATGGATCCATTCATTTATGATTCCAATTCTACAGGAGGAGATCTATACATTAACCTTGGTAATATTTCAGAGGACGTTATGCGTGATTCTCGTTTCTTCTTCGAGAACGGATTACCTGGCCCAAATAGTCCAAATACTACAGATGTAACAGCTTGGGGTAATATTCCCAAAACCTTCCCAGTAGTAAATGCTTTTGACAATGACCCTGATATTCGGGCTGTACAAGATATAGGCTTAGATGGTTTAAATGACGACGACGAAGCAATTAAATATTCCGACTTCTTGGCTGATGCAGCAGCTATCTTAACCAGTCAAACGGCATTGGCTGATCTCCAGGCTGACCCTTCTAGTGATAATTATCGCTACTACTTAAATGGTGCTTATGACGATGCGAACACAGGTATAATTGACAGGTAGAAGGTCTTCAATAACCCGCAGGGAAACTCGCCTGCAACCACTGGGCAAAATCTTTCAGAG
>CAYGTK010000051.1:16745-20524 GCA_964352775.1 uncultured Chitinophagaceae bacterium | reverse complement strand
TGCACTTTTCATGGGTTAAATATTTTGAGGTTAAAAAAATCTTTGTTTTAGTTTTCTATTGCTGTATAGTTGAGGACTTTGCTGTAGGTATTTATTCGAGAATTGTTTTAGTATCCGTTCATATAGATCTTCAAAATCAGTAGGACACTCAAGCATTGATTGCTCAAGAGCGTAGGTGAAAAACCCACGGCTGGTTCCCATTATTTTACCTTCTAATGCCTGCTGGCAGCTATTACAAGCTGAAAGAAGGATATGATCATACTTGTCTACATGTTTGTTACCGCATGAACCGAATCGATTGGTTTGCGTGAAATTATCATCTAATCGATGTGATGGAGTTCTGCTTTTTGCAAACCGGCTTATCAAAGGGTCAGTAAGCGAAAGAGGAGCATCTTTAAACTTCATCCGGCGTAGGCCTTCTTGTTCAATTACAGTTCTACCTGTTCGGGTATTATCACCTGCATAGCAACAATCCATAATAAATATTGGTAAAGGCGGGTTTGGTTGTCGTAATGCTTGCTTAACAATCACACCTATCTCATCATCAAGTATATATGAGTCTTTATCATTCCAATGATAGTGTGGTAGACAGATAACCTCATCGGTACCATCTTCTTCATCCAGCATCTCATCAAATGCATTGGGCTGTTCCTTTGGCTCTTGTTCTGGAAGCCAGTCACCATGACCCGAAAAGTAAAATACGCGAATAGGATCTTTCTCATCAGCATCTGTAACTAACAGTTGCTGTAATGTTCCTAAAAGAAGATCTTTCTTTAGATGATTAGGATCTATAAATCCAGAACTTATAACTTCATCATAATTCAACGTTTGAGAGAATAACTTTTTCATGTACAAAGCATCGTTAGTACAGCCTGCAAGTTGACCAACGTGATGGTATGTATTTAATCCTACTATTAAGCACTTTTTCATTTTCCTTAATTTTAGGTCAAATCTATATCCCTCAAAGAGTGTAAAAAATCCACTTTTTTAAAAAATGTAGCTCTCTAATTCTATTGAGATCATATGGCAAGCGCAAAACAACTTCACCAACTAATTCAGTCGTTAACATCTTCTGAAAAAAGGTACTTCAAGCTATTTTCTTCAGAAAAGGAAAATCGTAACAAACGTTATTTAGAGTTGTATGACCAACTCGAGCATATGACTTCTTTTGATGAGTATGAAATTGATAATGACTTTTCGTCGCTACAGGAAGGATCACATGTATTACGCAATTATCTAGCAAAACAATTGCTTAGGGCATTACGATCGTTTCACGACTCGGGCACCCCAAAAAGCAAGGTGTTCCACTTACTAAAAGAAGCTAGAATATTATCAGAAAAAGGGCTTTACATATGGGCAAATGAGCAGCTAGGCAAGGCTAAACAAATTGCCATTAAGTATGAATACTTTGAATTGCTACACAGTATTCTTTTAGATGAACGTAAATTTTTGGCTATGAGCGATAAGCTTAGCATCAAGAGTATTGAGAAGAATAGTTTGTCATTCCAAAAAATAATGAATAGCCTTGGAAAGCTTCAAAAGTACCAATATCACTACGATATATTGTTTATACATTTTAGGGCAAAACTCAAAAAGTTTGACTACAATATAAATGAGGTAGAGCAACTAGCTATTGACCTAGAAGGTGAAATAAGCTTTAGGGAAAAAGAACTTTTATTAAAACTTTTGGCATTACATTACCGCTTACAGCAAAAGCTTGAGTTGCATGTTAAATACTACGAAGCACTTTACCATCACTATCAAGCTTACCCAGAGTTTAAAGAAGAAAACAAAAATGCTTATCGTATAGCTACTTACAACTTATTAAGTGCTTACATAAGCATTGGTGAATTCGCTAATTTTTCGAACGTATTAGAGGAGGCTAATACCATACCTTCCGAAAATTTTGATGAAGAAGCTGAAAAATTCCAGAACCAAGTATTCTATGGAATAACATTAGCCATAAATCGTGCTGACTGGAGCAAACTGAATACACTTAAGTCAACCATATCAGAGGATGTATCAAAATATAAGGCCAAGATAAATTCAAGTCGATTACTATCGATCTATCATAATGCTTGCATTGGCGATCTTCTTCAGGGTGATACAGCATCTGCCATCAATTGGAATAATAGTGTTCTCAATTACGAAAAAACTACGCACCGAACAGATCTTCAATGCTTTGCACGTATAGTGCAGATAATTCTACAATACGATAGCGGAAATATTTCTGTTGTACATTATCTTCATAGAAATGCCATTCGTTACATTGATAGAAGAGATAGATATGAAAGTTGGGAACGACTTATGTTATCTATTTTGCATAAACTAAGTAAGTGTAAAAACAAAAAAGAAGAAAAAGAGATAGCTGAGAAGTATTTACCTAAACTACAAAGGTTTGATAAAGACCTAAGTACTGGGAAAAATGAATTACTACTCTGGGTAAGAAGTAAGTCTTCAAATGAATCTATTACTACCATTTTCACTAATAGCCTTAATAATTGAGGTGTATTAGTTAGCAACATTTAGGCTCAGCCTAGTTCTACTAGCTATTAAGTTTCAAAAACTAATATCAATCCCCTCCATAAACTTTAATGAACGATCCTACTCCATAGGTACCAGCAGCTGCTTCTATCCTAATAGTGGTGACGGGTTGCGTATTATGCCATATACCGCCACCGCTAATTATACTTGGTAATCCACTTGCAGGCTCAACCCATATGGTTTCGTAGTTCACCAACTTTGTAAAACCGGGCTGATTAAGCACCTCGCCCTTACAGAAAACATCGCCCACACCTCCCTGAAAATCATCTATAAATAAGAAACTTAAGGAATCAAAAGCAAATACTACTAGGTCGTTCCTAACTACACGAATACCATAATCATCATTACTACTACCATTAAAGTTAAGTTGACTGTAAGAAGCGGCAGACTTATTTCTTATGCTCACCACAAAGGTCAAATTCTCTTTAGCAGGAAAAGTACATTCAAGAACTGCGTTTGGGGTTGAAAGACTATCTATAGCCAATAACTGACCGATCCCTTCTTCACCTCTTGGACCTGTTGTTCCAGTGGCTCCTTGAATACCTGTAGGACCAGTAGCTCCATTCAACCCGTCAGAGCCAGTTGACCCCGTTAGTCCAGTAGGGCCAGTACTACCTCCTAAGCCCGTAGGGCCAGTGGCTCCCGTTACACCTGCATTCCCTTGTGGGCCAGTTGGGCCAGTAGCTCCATTTAAACCCGCTAACCCTGTAGCACCCGTTGGTCCGATGGAGCCAGTATTGGTTGGTAGTATCACAAAATTAGCCTGACTTAAAAACAAGGTATCTCCTACTCTTTGAAGTACTTGCAACTCATTAGTGCTGTCAGCATCCGCATCATCTGCATTGGCTACGTTCTCTGCATAAAGCGCATAAGGCACCGATACCAGCTGCGTAAGTCCCATTGTAATGAAATTGGTGGTGCCGTTCGTATCTGTCTCTAATGCTACCTGCAGGTATTTGTTATTCTTATCCCAATTGACAAAATCGAAAGTACTGAACTGCGGTACCCCTTCACCAACTAATAAATTTACCAATCCAAATTGGTTAGTAGCCGTTTTGTGTATCTCGCTATATAGCGTAGGGCCCGTAATTGCTGCTTCGCGAATGCTTATCTGTAAGGTTACCGACTCATTAACCAAGGGATTTCCCTGACCATCTCTTATTACAGCTTGATAAGAGAAGGCTTGAGGCACTTGCGCCACGGCCGAGAGAACACAAAAAAATAGAAGGGTTGGG
>CAYGTK010000051.1:8524-16735 GCA_964352775.1 uncultured Chitinophagaceae bacterium | reverse complement strand
GCGAAACAATTTAATATGAAAGTGGTGCTAAACTTTAACGAAAGCGGACCCAAACACTCGAAACTTACGAAACGAATTCTTTAACGAAAGCTTCCAATTTTTTATAGTCAGTGTACTCATAATCTTTACTAGTATCAGTACTGGCATTTTGTTTTCGCGCTATCATTCGCATTATGAATCGCTTGAAGAAATCATACTCTGAGTATTTAAGAGCGCCTGCTGTGTGCTCTACAAAATCGGGTGCAAAACCAACATGATCGAGAAAATGCTGAGTATGTTCTCGTAGTTCTTTCCACGATGCTTCATCATCTGCAGCTGCAGTTAAACTAACTGGAATAAATGCAGTGAGCTTCTCATTCAATAAATTCGCATAGGTATGCATATAGTGCTCAATAGAAGATTGGTATTTACCAGCATGTATAGAAGCTGCAACTATTACTCCATCAAAAGCATCTGGCGATGGCGGATCTATAGTGCTGTCAACCAATTGGGCTTTATAACCTAAGGTGTTCAACATCTCTTCCAAAAATTCACATATGGTACGGGTTTGGCCTTCTGTAGTCGCATAAACTATTAGTATACTCATGGGCTTAGTTTTAGTGGTAAACTTAGGCCTCAAGAAAAGCTTCACCAATGACTAAACTCAATTGTTATATTGATAATAATCAAATGTTTTATGGAACTTTCCTTGCAAATTAGAACAGTACCCTATCTAGGATATAAGTTAGTTAACTATGTTTGCAACATCTTAGTATATATATGTTAATATGAGAACTAACATCAGAGGGATATTTATTGGCTTACTGCTTGGTATTGTGCAACTTACGGCTGATGCTAATATGCGGCAATTAACTCATGGTCCAACTTATGGTTCGCCATTTTTGAGTGAGTATGTAGAGATAGAAAGGGAGCATTTACACATTATTTTGAATGAAACTTTTAATTCGGCGGCCTACCAAGTCACTTACTATGTAAATGCCCATCGATCAGGCAAACAGATACCAATGCTTTTTATAGCAGAAGGCCATACTGGTGGGTTTGAGGTTGCGCTGAACGGTCAACCTATCTCTCTAATAGCCTCTTCAATAGTTTCTGAAATGCTAGTGTCGCCTAACAGCGGATTTGACTATATAACATCCGACAATGAACATGGAGTTTCCATTAAAGACAATAGTGGTAGCGGCAGGTATTACGACCTAAGCGAAATGAAAGCCTTTTACTTGGATGTAGATAGCGGAAGGCATAAGATAACTGTTAAGTACACAGGCGGACGCTGGGTAGACCTAAGCGGCTTTCAAAAAATATATAGCTTTCGCTATTCGCTATACCCTGCTAAGCGATGGCTATCGTTCAATAACTTGGTGCTGACTATTGATACCCGCAAATTCAAAGACAACTGGACAACTAACATAGGCCCACCTGACAAAGAGGTGCAGCCCGGTGTAGTAATTTGGGAAAGAGATTCAATACCTACCAACACGCTAATAATTAAAGATATACCTGAGATGCCCTTAAGTGGTAAGGTCTACTTGTTCTTCGTTCAGATAAAATTCGGCTTCTTATTGATACTGACAATTATCTTGATTCACTTTTTTATCCTTAGAAATACGATCAGAAAGCAGCCAACGAAGCAATATACATTTATTCGGATAGTGGGTGTGGCTGCTTTTATGAGCTTACTACTCCCCTCTATTCTGGCCGTACAGTTGTATAGTGCTCCACTATTTTTTGGCGAACGAGCTAATGGGGTATATAACTATTACTTTATGATCTACTTCTTCTACCCAATATTTGTGATAGCTTATACAACAGCTATATACTTTACTATTGCTGGGTTAAAGCTATACTACAAGGGAAGGTGAAGCATCAGTTCACATTGAACTCAATAATAGAGAAATAATAGGCCCGTGTACTACTAGTAAGGCATCGTATTTGAATAGTTTCTCCTTCTCTTAACCAAACAGGTGCATACATACCGCCAGATGTACTAGTTGCGCTAAATAAATTACCATTACTGGTGGATAATTGCACAGCAGTGGCTCCTACTTTCTTTTCCCAAATTACTGATGAACCGATTCCCACACTGGTAACCTTCCAAACTTTACCAGCAGGCACAGTACCTACTATTACTTCAGTATTAGAACCCGCTAAAGTTCCGCTAGGATTAAGTACTTGGCTGAAGGTCAGTCCGCCTTGAGCTGATAATGTTAGGCTTGCTAGTGCAAGTAAGGATATTATAAAAATCCGCATATTTTATTTTTTAGTCAGCCAAAAATAGAAAAAGTATATAACATGTATGAAGGAAGAGGCAACCTAGCTAATCTAGCTGCAGGGTGAATGATAATGGCATAAAAAATTCATCTATAGCAGCTTTGAGCATAGTGCTGTCATTATCGTTTAAGTAATTGCTGTATAGTTCCAATAGCTTTTCCGTATCGCAGGCAAGCTCATCGTAGTTGGTTTCCACAATATCCACTTGCCACAAACTATCTGTTCTAACTCCATGAAGCAGCATTACATCTCCTTGGTTTATGGCCTTAAACTTCATGCCGCAATTCAGGGTATCAGTAACTTGCTTTGGCACTCTCGAAAATAGCTGCGACCTCATCTTTATCATATCGGCATTATTGGCTTCTTTGAATTCACCCTCACCATAAAATTGAAAGCCCCAGGTATAGCTAAGTGCGGTTTTAGGCATGTATGTATACAGTTTTAAATTCTTGGTTCGTCCATGTATCAGATGGTGTCCAAATGGGTAATTGTCGATCTCTATTATAGGGTCAGAAGTGCTCCCCCCATCGTAATAAAATATCAGACTATTAGCGCTATCCTCTCTTATTTTTGTTCTGCGCAAGCAATACTCCAAAAAATACTGTTCAGTTATTCCCGCACTAAACGAGTCAATTTCAGAAGGTATCTTTCTATACTTCTCAAAAAGCAATTTCATGGCTTGCTCATCAGCTTTTTCGATCTCGCTCCTGATGCACTCGGCCTTACCCTTCATAATGTACTTGAAATGAAAAAAGGTGTAGACTTTAATACCGAAAGCTATTAATATCGCCAAAAGCAATATAAGAGTGATCATCTTACTAATAGGCCAATTCTTTATTGACATCAGCGGTCTAAACGAATGGTGATCTTCTGAAAATAGTAGGATACTTTATTAGTTCCTTTATCATCGCTTACCCTTGTAGCCGCCTCCGCCACCACGATTACCACCGCCGTTACGGTTCCCACCACCCTTTCCGCGACCGCCGCCACCACCGCGAAAACCGCCATGCTGCTTTTTAGGGTTCCATTTAGGGCCTTCGCCTAGTTCTGGCATTAGTGGCGCTTTTACCACTTCCTTCTCTATAAGCTCTTCTATTTTGGCAAACTTGTACATATCGTCTTCGTTCACCAAAGTAATGGCCACACCAGTAGTGTTAGCACGAGCTGTACGGCCAATACGGTGCACATAGTCTTCAGCGTCATTAGGCACATCGTAGTTTATAACTAGATTGATGTCTTTTATATCTATACCACGGCTAAGTACGTCAGTTGCTACTAGTACTCTTGTTGCACGAGACTTGTAGCGTTGCAGTACTGCTTCGCGCTCGCTTTGCTCCAAGTCGCTGCTAATACCTTCTACCGTAAAACCTCTTCCTTTTAAGGAGCGAACTATTACATTAACCTTCGCCTTTGTACTACTGAATATGAGTATGCTCTGGTAGTTAGGCTTATCAGCTATTAGTTGTGTTACTAGTTTAGTTTTCTGTGCATCATATATCAAATAGGCTGCCTGTAAAACCCCTTCGGCAGGTTTACTCATAGCAATACTTATCTCAAAAGGATCGACCATTAACTCCTTCGATAACTTACGGATCTTAGGTGGCATGGTGGCACTAAATAGCAAGGTCTGTCGCTTCTTAGGCAAATAACTGAAGGCCTTCAAAATATCTTCATAAAATCCGATGTCGAGCATACGGTCTGCTTCATCTAGAATTACGTGCTCAATGGTATCTGTTTGAATGTAACCCATTGCTAGGTGGCTGTTCAGCTTACCTGGGGTAGCTACTATTACCTCTACCCCACTTTCTAGCGATCGCTTTTGTTGGCTGTAGTCTATCCCACTTCCACCACCATATATGGCTATGCTCTCTACAGGAGTAAAGTAGGCAAAACCTTGTATCTGTTGATCTATCTGAATGGCCAATTCCCTTGTAGGGCATATTACCAATACCCGTGTACCCTTATGTTCCTTCTCTTGCGAGAGTTTATTAAGGATGGGGAGGATGAAAGCTGCTGTTTTACCAGTTCCCGTTTGGGCGCAGGCCAGCACGTCTTCACCATTTAAAATGTGAGGCATTGAGGCTTCTTGGATGGGTGTGGCCTCTTCAAAACCCATATAATCGAGGGCATCCAACAATGTGTCGGTCAGGCCCAGTTCTTCAAATCGCATGCTTTAAAGATAGCCATTAAGCTTTGGATGTATACAGCCATTGTTGTGGACAACTATCCACATATACACCTGTGCAGGTTATTGACTTTTTCATTTTATACTCGTAATTTATAATACGAAAGACGAAAAGATGAAACTTTTCGAGACACTTTATTGTATACTATAATATATAACAGTAAAAACCATAACCCATGAACTGTTTAATTGACAAGGCCATACAAAAGGCCGCACGCAAAAGGCATAAAGTAGAGGTGATACGCCGTTACATCCGCATGAAGTATCGCATTCAACTGGATACAGAAGTATTGGAAAGTCGCCTTAAACAAAACCAGAAGTTGCGTATGGCCTAAACAGCTACGCTCCTTTTGTTTTATAGATAGTTAAAATTCTTGCCGAGGCGAGGTTAAGATCAGTTGCCTACCGTGAATTCAATTATAGAGAAGAAATAACCATCGGTACTAGAATTCCGCTTTAGCTCAATGGTCTCCCCTTCAGGCAGCCAAACTGGATTCACCAGTTTTTCGTCCGTATTGTCGGCAAAAATAAAAGCTTCATCACCCGTACTGTTGAGCTCAATTTGCCCATTATTAGCTAACCAACGGATGTTATACTCCATAGCCACCGCCTCTACTTTCCAAACCTTACCTGCTGGAACAGTTCCGATAATGGTAACAGCAGTTGTAGGAAGCTCACCTTTGAGTATTACAACTCTGCTAAACTCTAAGCCTTGAGCATTCACAAATGATATACTGCCTATAAATAGTAAAAGAAAGAATGTCCTCATAAGGTCGTTAGTTTCCGCTAATATAGATAGAACTCTAAAATATAGCCCTTACCTGTGCCCTGCCTGTGTGTATGGTTTCTGCATCGCCCGTTTGTCGGCCCTCGTAGATAAGACTGAACTGTATGTTGTTGCCCAATGTACGCTCAAAGGTGAAATTCCAAACGTAATTATTACCGTTCTGTAAACCGTTAAGCATAGCGAATTCTAAGGCGGTATTGGCCGTGCCAGTATACTCTACATTGGCATAACTTAGCTCTGCTGATATGGTGCTTTTACTCACTACATTATAGCGTAGTTCGGTAAGTAAGCGATGTTGCACAGCTTCTTCATTATCACCTCCAGGTAAAACGTTCTTCTTTAAGAACATATCGTATTGTAGCGATGCTCTGAATTTGGTTTTGTACAAATAGGTCAAGCGAGGGGCCACTTCATTGCCTAGTATCTGGAAGTTCCTATCGGTAAAAGTTTCGGCGCTACTGTTGCGCTGTCCGCGGGTATATTTTACTTCGGCACTAAATGCCTTAGCTATGTTCCACCGTATTCGGAACTGATGTTCTATCAACTCTCTGGTTTCGAACCCGCTAGCTAGATTATTCTTGTTCTGATTGTTCTGATAGGTATATTCTACGCTATAAAGCGAACTACTCCGATTGAAGAACACGCTATTTCTAAAGAGGTTATTGGTGCTTACTAATTCATCGTCACTCACATCTAACACAAAAGGATTGAAAGGTGATATATCAGCACCACGGAACACCTTACGTGTTAGCTGAACCGAAGTAATGGTAGAGAATTTAGCCACGAAACCAAGCACCCCTTTTTTGCCATACAGTTTAGCTTTGGGGTTCAACGATATAGATTGATTATAAGTAGTGATGTTTACGGGCGCAAACTCGTTAGTAGGAACAGCAACCCTTACGTAAAGCGTATCAAAACCACTACCTCCAAAGGGTACTACATCAAATTCATTCAGCTCTTTTACGCCGTTCTCATTCCTATCATTCCAGATATAAGTTCCTTGACCCGATAGGTTGGGGATGTAGGCAAACTGCCGTATTTGGTCTCTCCCACTACCCAGCTCATACAATATGTTACTTACTAGCAATCCTTTACCCACGTTCAATCCATATTCTATTCTACCTAAGTAGTATTGTTCGAAGTTATCGCCTGTGGTAAACTCGGTACTGTCTTGATTCTGGAACTGACGGTAAGTAAGCTGCCACTTTAAGGTATTGATAGGGTTACTCGTCCAAGCCCCTGTGAAATTATAGGTGTTACTTACATTCTGTAAGTCCATCTCATTGTCTCTTGGGAAGAATTCCAATCGACGGATGTATTCTAATCTAGCACGGTTGTCTGCCGAATCTGGCGCTCCAATGTACACTCGCCAGTCGCTGAACACAAAGCCAGTATTCGTAAGTGTATCAGTTTGTACATCGCGTATTTTATTGCTCTCGTAAGCATAGGCACCACCTATTCTCCAGCCGTTCAGTTTTTCGAAAGCCTTATAAGCAGTAACAGTGGGACGAATGAATTTGGAACGATCGATGGTAGAAGTGGAACTCAAATAGCTGAGATCAAAATCCAACACATAACCCTTTCGGTTCACATCAGCCTTTACTTGTTGGCGATAGCCCTCATACACACCATTAGCGATCTGAAAGGTGGCGAAACGATAGCCGATAGAAGCATACTTTCTATTGCCAATAGTAAATCCTGCTTCTGCCAAGTGTTGGTCATTGCTATCATCAATACGCCTATCCGTAGGTAAATTACTTTGCTGGTTGATCTGGTTAAAGTTCCAATCTCGATTGAATTCTACGGAACGGAAACGTTCTAAAGCATCAAAGTTTCGGTTGAGGTATTCGTAACTGGCATTGGTGGTTACAAGCACTTTATTAGTATCTACACTACCTATGGCGAATTTACGCTCGTAGCCTACCCAGCCTGCATAGCCTGCGTTATTATTATTACCCTGCTCGCTGAAGGTATTGTTATCATCATTGCTTAAGCCAAATGCTACTGAAAGCTTATCCTTCTTGTTGGGGGTATACTCACCACTTATAGTCAACATTTGCTCCCGCTTAGGGGTAATGAGCACTATCACTGGTTCATATGAACCTTGGGGGATACCATTTCGTGGAGATACGTATCTGTATACCCTGCCATTAGCTGTAGTTTGGGCTGGTTGGTAGCTGCCTCTACCCTGCCCTAGGAAAGAAAAGGTAAGGGTAAACAAAGCACTATCTGGGTTGGTGCTATATGCATATACCGTATCATTAGCTATGATGGTATCTATTTTATACAAAATGCGGTCCGATTGAAATTCTACTGGCCTTGCTCCAGGAAAAAAAGCCCTGTCCAAGCTATCGCCTATATCTGCTAAAAGCAGCTTTTGTTCGGTAGTTAGGTCGGCTTGAACAGGTTGATTCTTGTTGTCTTGCTCAGAGAAGAAACTGATGTTCCCTTTAAACTTCTCATTCAGCACATAGTCATTTGATAGATAGATGAGCGATCGGAAGTAATTCCTATCCGAATATTCAAATTCAACCGATATACGTAGGTCGCGCGTTACCAACACATTCGGGGTAAAGGTTATCTCTCCTAGATTATAGTCTATTACATAATCGAAGTTAGAACCACGCTTCATTAACTTACCATTAACGTATACACGTTCCGTACCTGCTTGCACAATAATGAAGGTCTCGCCATTGGCTCCTGTCAATCGGTACGGCCCCTGATTACCCTCGCTTACTTGTAATAAGTTTCTGGCGAATTTACCTTTTGCCAATGCCAAGCTCACCTGTGGACGAACTACCCCAAAAGAATCTAAACTGTATTCACCCGTGTAACTACCACCTTGTAGCCGCTTATAGAAGCGCATAAAATGGTCATTAGAATTCCTTATTTCATAATCACCCACGGTAAGCACGTGTGGATCTTTCTTTATCTGGATAAATACTTGATCGAACTCTTGTAGCTGTTG
>CAYGTK010000051.1:0-8514 GCA_964352775.1 uncultured Chitinophagaceae bacterium | reverse complement strand
CGGAACGTTATTATCCGTTAAGGCAGCAACCACTTCAATATCCTCCGTTATGTTTCCTGCCAATTGTAAATTGAAGCTACTATTTAGCACTACATCCTGCTGATTACCAAAGGACACACCACGAGCGAAACTCCCGTTATAATCTAACGAGCCCAGATCGAGTGCACGCTCTGGTGAAGTTTCCGGTGTGTAGGCAAACGGATTTACTATAAAGTCTACTGGAGCTTCAATTAGCTTAATGTCTTTCTTGAATCTACGCCTAGTAAAATTGAAAGGAAAGGTGCGATAGACCACTTCTACTGTATCAGCAGCAGGTTGCTTTTTCCAAACAATGCTGCTATTGGTCATATCTACGTCAAAATCGGCGGTATCTACCAATTCACCACTGGCAGTCCGCATTATTATAGAGTTGGAGAGGATGTAAAGACTATCAAGAGTAAGTGTATCAGTCACAGCCAATTTCTTGACTCTAAGCAATGAAAGCCCTTCTCCTTGTGCATTCGCCCCAAGCGAATACAACAAGAACAGTACTATCACCCCTAAATATCGAAATCTCAACATGCAAACGCTTCAACCTAATGCCATAGGCATTAATGGCTAAAACTAGTATTTATTGCCTGCCGCTTTGGGTTTTAGAAGCACGAAGCCTTGTGGAAAGGTAGTACAGGTGCATAGCGAAGTGTATAGTAGCACAAACTACTTGCTCAAAAATGCTTTAGCTCGCCACCCTAATACTGCCAACAAGAGCAATAGAAGTACATACTCTACCCTAAACAAACCTTGGTGCTCTCCATTTGAAGCCCACAGTCCTTTTTGGGCTACTTGGGCCTCTATTTCGGCAGCTTTGTAGTTTATTGACTTATCAAAGGCATATCGGGTAAATGCATAGGCATATCCTTCTTGTATCAGTTGCATGTGTACATCATTACCTCGGTAATAAGTATAGCGCAACAGTCTACCGTATTTATCACGGTCACTAGAACGGTCATCCATCTCTAGTTCTACTTCTTCGCCCTCTATTAGGTCTTTCAGATATTGCTTGGCTTCCTCATAACCTGGCTCTCCTCTTTCAGGGGTGTTTATCCCTATCATTCGCACTTTATCGCCCGACTGTAGTATGTAGGTGTCACCATCTATCACTCGCTTTACGGTAACCGTTTCAGCTTTACATAGAGTGGTAATAAGGATAAGCAGAAAGAATAAACGCATGTAGTAAAAATAGACCTTATAAGGTCACTTTTTAGAAACACACTTAGTGCCTGCCATCAGGTCGTGTAGTGCTCGAGAATCATCACGAATGAAGATGGTCATAATATCAGCTATGATGATGAAACTGGTTATTGCTCCTAAGCCTAATATAGGTATGGGAATTCCAAAAATGTCGTAGGACGAGCTATCAAAATTCAAATTAAAAGACATGGGGCCATCTCCGTCATCTAAGAAACCTGTTGCAAAATAGTGAGCTATGTATATCGATGATCGCAATATAGATCGTGCAAGTGTCAATGGGCTTCCGTCCATCATGGTCACTTTCAGTTCTAAAGTATCCTTACCTGCTGATGCGCCACCTTTCCAATGCATTCCTATAAAATAGAGTATCACTAAAAATTGAAGGTCGACCGGCCGAAAATCAAAAGGAAGGAACATGAAAAACAGTACCGCAACTACATAGAGTATCACAATTACGATACAATCGATAAGAAATGCATAGAACCTATTACCTGGCCCAGCTAGCTTGGTGTATTCTGTGCTGGTAGGTGCTGATGTTGTAGAAGGGTCTTGTAAGTCCATAGTCAGGTTGAAAAGTTATCACTAAGAAACAAAAGATAATGCGAATGCTTAAACAAAAACATCCCCGCCCAAATAGTGAGCGAGGATGTTTACAATAATTCAGAATTAACTACTTACTGAACAATTATCTTTTCGCGATGCTGCTTGCCTTCAGCATTAGTAAGCTGAAGCAAATATATACCTGGCGACAGGTTGGCTACCGATACATTTATCTGCTCATTGGCACCAAAGGTATGGGCTACTTGTTCTTGACCCTGCACATCCATAACCATTAACGACACTTCACTATCTGTGGTTGGAAGACTTACATACACTCTATCATTAGTTGGGTTAGGATATACTTTAATGTTCTCGTTGGTCCAATCATCAATACCTACCACTACTTGTAGTTCGGTTTTAAGTATGTTCTCGCAACCTTGTGCCGTAGTTGAGGTATCAAAATAAATACCCGCTTGAGTTTGGAAACTTCCCGCCAAGAAAATACTGTCACCTTGGTTTATGCTAACAGTTTGGTCTACCAATACGTCGTCAAAGATCTCAAGATCGAGTGTTACTGTACTATCACATCCGTCTTTTGCAAATAGTCTAAACTCGTACTGGCCAGTTTGCTCATAGTTCTGTCCCAAGAAGCTGTATTGATTACAAGCCTGCTCGGCCAGCACAGTAGTATACACAGGCACCGTATCGGTAATTGTATTAATAACCGTATTGGTGATCACAGGTGGGTTTCTATCAAAAAAGATACCCACGCGGTTGTCAATTTTAGTGCCTAATGGTACACCTGCTTTTGGTACAATATCAAATAATACATAGCCATTACTGCCCTGAAGATCAGTTCCGCTATCTGGTAAAAAGATGTTCGGGAAACTGAACTTTATAATACTATCGCCAAAGGTTTCCGTGATCATCGGTTGATGACTGGTAGCTAGTACCTCCAAAGTAGAAATATCAAGCATTGGATGCAGGGTATCGCGAATGGCAACGTCAATTGCTGAGGCATTACCTGTATTTTGGAAACGAACCTTATATGTTAGCGTTTCAGTAGGGTAAGTATAATTAGTAGGCGCACAACGCGATGGTGATACCTGCTTATCATTAGGGTCATACGAATTAATAATAGTGGCCGTATACACATCAATGTTATTGGTAGTGTCTAGATCGCCCGTACTCGGCTTTATAACTGTTACAAATAGCGCTTGAGCCCCAAGTTGAGTGGTGAATTTAGGAGTGAAGATCGGGTAGAAAGCCAATAATCCTGAATCAACGGTAAGATCAGTAAAGGTCCATTTCAGGGTGTCTCCTGAGATCATAGGCATTGGGTTGGTAGTACTATCCAACATCACGATACTAGTATCATAGATCATGCATATTTCACCTGATACAGGTGTACAGCCTTTGTTTTGCCCAATTACCGTTACTGAGTTGGGAAATAAAACCCGCATACCTAATGGGCCTGATGTATTTACCGCCAGATCATATCCTGGAAAAGCATTTCCACCAATGGCAGTTCCTACACTAAACTGGCAGCCCGCGGTATCCGTTACCTGAACTGTGTATGTGCCTCCAGCTAAAAAGATGCGTTCACTCTGCGTGTTTCCATCATTCCATAAGTATTGGAAAGGAGTATTGTTACCCGTAACGGCTACCCGAGCATAGCCAGGTTGCGTGCAGCTTTTATCGGCTGTGCTATCAATAAAAGCGGAAAAGCCTTGGCAAATACTATCCACACAGAAGCCTTGCGGGTTCACTACTATAGAATCAACTAAGGTTAATGAACAATTGGCATTACCTATCTCGGTAGCCGTTAAAGTAATCATGGTAGAAGAGGAAACATTGTTAAATACCACCGTTGGTTGGTTTAACGTGGTATTGCCTTCGGTGTAATCCCAAACAAAATTCCAACCGCTTAATTGTGAACTTGTATTTGTTAGCTGAATATTGTGCCCAACTTGGTAACAAGTGCTATCAATAATATTGGGATTAACATTTCTTATCTCAAAACCCAAACTTTGATTAAGGCTTAAAATACTAACTGCAGTTTGTACAGTTTTGCTACAACCAAATGCATTAGTTACGGTTAAGGTAACAATACCTGGGTCGCTTACAGTATAGGTAGGCGAAGTGGATTGTCCATTAGGACCTGTCCACGAGTACTGTATACCTTGTAAAGCTCCAGAAACATTTGCTATTAAAAGGGAATCGTTGCCGCAGGTTAACTCCACCGCAGCGGGTAGTGACACACTTAGCGTTTGACCTTGATTAATGTTCAAGGTATCGTAAACTGTTTCAAAACCATCATTGGCCGTTAGAATTACTTGGGCCGTTTGTCCAGACGGAATTAATAGTGTGGAAGTATCTCCAGATGTAGCGGTAAGCGTTCCATTGTCAGTACTCCAAGTATGTGTAACCGGTGATGTAGTCCCGTTAGAAAAGGCTTCCATACTAACCGAAGTATTGCTACAATTAGCAGGTGTTAGCTGTATTATGCTTGTTTTAAATTCAACATTGGCTGTCGTCCAAGATTGAATACCCCAGTTTTGAGTGAAAAACTCTCCACACGTAGGAAAAGTAAACCCAACAGAGTTTATACCGGAGAGACTTGGACCACCCGAAGGCGTTAAATCTGCATTTATGTAATAGTAACTATTTTGTGGGAAAATCCCTTCTGACGCAGCCTCCATATCATTGCACTCATCACGGTAACCAGCTAAAACACTGTAGGAATTTGAAGTGTCTCCAACAAACTCTACATACACGAAAAAATCATCGTTACCTAGTTTTGATATCGGAGTATTAGGTACGTAAGTGATAGGGGCGACTTGTATGGCTGAACCACTAAAAAAATCAACCCCTGAAATTAATGTGTCCGTTGATAGCATTGGCGAATTTTGGGCTACACCAGGTCTTGGAGATTGTGAAAAATTCACGTCATCATATATAGTTACTATAAGTGTATCCGTAGAGCCGGTTATGTTTTCGTAAGCTGAAAGAATAACTACACTATCTAGTGTATAGTCGAGTACACTGTAGTCTTGGCAAAACGGAGTGCTGGCGTTCGCGTCAAGCGCGCCTAGCCCTGGACCTATATGGTGTACCAATATCCAGTCGAAGCTAGGATAATCGGTTTCCACATTATTCCTGTTCACATCCCAAACAAAATCTTGATAACCAAATCCGTCATCTAAAGCTGCCTCCTCCTCACAGGTGGAATAATCAATTACCATATTGATGATAGCAGCTCGCGTTCCAGATCCATTATTAGCCGCCTGGTGGTTAGCAAATAACTGTTGCTTTACCGCATCTATCTGCTGTTTTGATATTGGCTGTGGGGCATTTGGCGAGTTGAATATTTGATCTTTTAGGCTTTGCTGTGCTGTAAGGCTTAAACTAGCTAGTACCAGCAGAAGTAGAGCAATAGGCTTTTTCATGGTTATGGGTTTTTGGTGTGCCAAACATGTTTAGCGATTAAATAAAAAATTCAGGTGTAAATCCGTAGCCTATCATTTACCCTGACGTAATTATACAAAAATTGGTTTCATTATCATATACTTCTTTTTGAATTTATAGGTTGGGAACGGGTAAATTGATCTCTTATTATAAAGTTTTTATGAAGTGACTGAATATTCCAGGCTTTTATGTTGGTCGCAAAAAATAATCCACACCCAACAATTACCTGTAAACCAAATCTCTACGCTTGAAAATGTGGATAGCTGTGTAAGATTAAAGCAATATTTAATTCACACAGTTTTAATATACGTTGAGAATTTCCTAACTTAAAGCATGGCTTTGTTTGGATACATAGGAGAACCCAGCGAAGGCGACTTAATAAAGGGGTGTTTAATTGGTGATAGAAAAGCCCAGAAAACCCTTTATAGCCGTTATTCGCCGCGCATGTTTGCAGTTTGCATGCGTTATGCCCGTGATAGGCAAGCCGCCGAAGATATTTTACAAGATGGCTTTATTAAGATATTCCGCAACCTAAGTAAGTTCAGACAAGAAGGATCTTTTGAAGGATGGATGCGTAGGATATTTGTTAACACCTCTATAGAGCACTATCGCCGCAAGGTAAATCTATACAGTATAGTAGACTCGGAAGATAAGGTGATAGATATAGTGGATGAAAGCACTTTCGACCATTTACAACTGCAAGACCTTATGGATATGGTACAAAGCCTTTCACCAGGTTATCGAACGGTATTTAACCTATATGCCATTGAAGGATACAACCACCGTGAAATAGCAGAATTACTTGGTGTTACAGAAGGTACATCTAAGTCTCAACTGGCTCGTGCCCGCCAATTATTGCAAGCAAAAGTGATAGAAGCACAAAAGCTACCCAAAGAGGGCGGTGCTTCTTAACAAAAATTTACACTTAGCCATGCAACCATTTCACCTACACAGCTATCATAACTACGAACAATACTCACTTACCCTTAATAGTGAGCTAGTTAACTGATGAGAGCAATACGACCAGATAAAGGCGAAGCATTCGACCTACGGATGAAGCAGCAACTTGATAGTGGCGAAATGGCCCCACCTGCTGACCTATGGGACAATGTAGCTGGGCAACTTGATGCCGATAGGTCTGCTATTCGCTATCGCCATTGGTATAAGGTGGGCTTAATGTTCTTTATACCGTTCCTTCTTTTAAGCTTGTACCTGAATGTCAACTATCATCAGCAGAGCCCTGGGCATGTCAATTTAGATAGCTTGATAGAGAATATGGATAGCGGTTTAGAGAATTTCCCTATACAATTAAGCGCACCTGCTTTAGAATGGGCAGCACATTTAAGCAATTCAGCCATAATGGCCTCCATTAGTAATAACTGGCTACACGGCCAAGCTACAACCCCAGCAGCAAATAGATCTGCCAACAATGCAGAGTTCATATTTGGTAAAGGTTCAGTTAGCGAAGCACTTGCTACCTTAACACCTGAAACTACTGAACCACCACGCTGGTTTACTGAGCTTTGGAATAGCATTGCCGAGCCTGAACGGAAAGAGAATAAACTCAGCCTAGACTACACAGGGCTGGCCTTTCTTGATCAACAAAACTTAGATGACGAGACTATACCAGAAGTAACTCATTTTAAAGAGACTGTAGCGGCTAATTTCACCACAGATCGTAAAGACCTGGTTTCAGGTGCTTATGTAGGCTTTACCGCTGGCGGGCATTTCGGGAAATTCAAGATCAAGAATGCATCTTTCAACCCACTTATTGGAGAAGATGCTAAGTTCAACTTTGATAAAGGAATGCACTATGGAATAGGTTTTGGCTACAACTTCTCGCCTAGGTTCGGTCTAGCTACAGAATGGATCATCAATTCGCAGCATGGCAGTAGTTACAATGACTTACGTGGCGGTAAACTGCCACTTAGCGGAACCATTAAGTTGAACTACTTACAGATACCTTTACTAGCCAAAATTAAGTTCACCACTTTACGAGGAGCGAATGCAAGGCCTTCATCTATCAACATTATTGCAGGATTGCAATACAGCCGCTTAAAGAGTGCCGAAATAGTTATTGAAGACGAGATAGTAGACAACAGTACCCAATACTTCCAGCGCAGCGAAATAGGGCTTATACTAGGGGTAGAATACGACATGTTCGTTCACGATAATTACTTCATCACCTTTGGTGCTCGTGGAAGTATTAGCACCGATAGCCGTGCATTCCCTTATGCAGGTAAAATGGATGGGGTAAAGTCAGTTAACTACCAAATAGGCTTTAACGCTACCATCAATTACCAACTACCACGCTTGCGTAAAAAAATGCGTGGAGCTGATGCTTTGCCTAGCTTGCCTGGGGAGTAATCAATGATTTCTTCCATCAAGGTTCATCATCCATCGTGTCTAGAATACCCATACTATCGTCTCTTTCGGGTTTAAAAAACCTGAAATGACTGGTTCGTCCTATTTCTATGGCAATTCGTCCACAGTTTTCGCATTGAAAAATAGCCTGATGGCCTTGGAGTAAAAATTCGCTACCTGCATCATCAGCCATTTGTATATCCGTTAAACCAAGCTCTTTATACATTTTGGGATTATTAAAATACTTAGCCAGCCACTCGTCTTTAGTATCGTTTTTTATGGCATCCATAAACTCACCTATAACCTTTTTTAGGTGGTCTTGAAATTGATAGAAACGCTTATCTGGTAATACATAGCCTTTGTAAGGTAGGCTATCAGCTTGATCCGTAATACGATACCCGCAGCGGCAACCTAGTTTTCCCATGGTTAGTCTTCAATCTGTTCAAAGTGATGTATAGAATTACCTTGGCTTAAATAGCTAGAAGTTGCAAGCCTATATCCTTTTATGTAGACTTTGTTGAATGCTTTGTGCAGGGCAATTACCAAATCTTCAATTTCCATCCTAGACTCCATTTCTATTGTTTCAACATCCCCATCTGTATAGGTGATTACTATCTTATTGGGTCTATCGTTTGATTTATTGCCGAGAACATAGGTTGAGCTTACAGTTGCATATCCCCCCTGCCCAAACACATCCCCCACAAAAAGGAAACTGGCTAGGCTTAGTGTTAGTAGTAGTGTTTTCATTTGATTTGGTTTTAGTTAGAACAACAAGTTACGAATAGATCACATTCTGTAATAACTCATTATAGAATTCAGACAAAAATACTGCCGACTGCCGACCGCCGACTGCTACTGAATTCCTAACTTTAAGCCCTTAAGCTAAAAGCAAGGCAGAAAATGGACTACAAC
>CAYGTK010000050.1:0-21044 GCA_964352775.1 uncultured Chitinophagaceae bacterium | reverse complement strand
GGCTGGAACAATGGATTCAACCAAGGTTATAACCAAGGCTACTGGAACGGATATAATGACGGCCTATGGCACGGTGGTGGAAACAATGGATACTACAGCTACAATAGCAATGACGGACGCGGTTACTACTACGGATCTAGAAGCGGTGGTAATGGTACTGGAAGCTACCGTAACAGCACTGGGAACGGCGGCTATGGAACGGAAGGCATAAGAGTACAAGATAATAATAGTAACAGTTCTAATGGAGTACGTTCAGGATATGGAAGAACTACTTCTACCAGCGGAAATGCGACAAGAAGTGGAACGGCTGTGCCTTCAGGTACAACAAGCGGCACAAGAGCTACCAATGGAACAACACCTGCTACAAGAGGTACGAACGGAACGGTAACTAGTGGGTCGACCAAAGCGACGCGTTATAACAGTAATACTACTGGAACGGCTGCCCCTTCAGGCAACACTACTGGTAGAACAACTACAAGGCCTACTACCGCTACACCTGGCAGAACTAAAACTACTACAGGTACGGCAACACCAAGCTCTACAACTGGTAACCGCTACGGCACTTACACAAGGCCAAGTGGTACACAGCAGAGTGGTAATGTAAAGGTGAATGGGGCAAGTTCTGGAACTATACAGAACGGTACCATCCGATCTACTACGCCAAGTGGAAATAATGCGCAACAACAGCGTGGTACTGCTACACCTAGCAGAGCTACAACTCCGAGTAGAACGAATACACAACAACGTAGTACTACTCCAAGTAACAATAACTACAGTAGACCTAGTACGCCGAGCAGAAGTAATACACAGCAGCAACGCAGTACTACTAGTCCGAGCAGAGCTACTACACCTAGCAGAACGAATACGCAACAGCGCAGTACTACTAGACCTAGTAATAACTACAGCAGGCCAAGTACGCCAAGCAGAAGTAATACGCAGCAGCAACGCAGTACTACTAGCCCAAGTAGAGCTACTACACCTAGCAGGACTAACACGCAACAGCGTGGCACCGCTAGCCCAAGTAGAACTACCACCCCTAGTCGGTCTGCATCGCCATCTAGAAGTTCATCGCCGAGTAGAGCTACTACGCCTAGCAGAAGTAGCAGCCCAAGCCGCACAACTTCGCCAAGTAGGAGCAATACGCAGCAGCAAAGAAATGCAAGCCCAAGTAGAACTACTTCTCCAAATAGAACTTACAGCAAACCGAGTTCTACGCCTAGTCGCTCCGCTTCACCTTCAAGAAGCTCATCACCTAGTAGAAGTGCTTCACCAAGTCGGTCTGCTTCGCCTAGTAGGGCTACACCAAGTAGATCTGCTTCGCCTTCAAGAAGTCCTAGATAATAAAAACTAAACCAGCAGCTATGCGATACCTTAGTTTACTTTTCCTAAGCTTAATAATGGCGGCCAGTGCCTCGGCACAAACTGCTGGTGAAGCATTACGCTACTCTAACCTAACGTTTGGCGGTACAGCCAGAGGAATGGGAGTAGCAGGCGCTTTTGGAGCCCTAGGAGGAGACCAAACTTCAGTACTGATAAACCCTGCGGGAATTGGGGTCTATCGTAGTTCTGAATTGGTTATCTCACCAAGTGCTGCTGGCACTACCGTAAATTCTAATTACTCCAACTCGCGTACTGAAGACAGTCGCTTGAGTGGGTCTTTGGCGAATATGCACCTTGTTTATTCGCACTTATTGGAAGACCGGCGCGGAAATAGGATGTATAATAAATGGGTAGCTGTCAACTTTGGTTTTGGTATTAACCGACTAGCCAATTTCAATAGCGATCGATTTTATGGGGATATGAATACCAACAACTCTGTGCTAGAAGGTTATGCTAACGAATTAGAAGGAGTGCCTGCGGCAGACTTGGAATATGGTCCTCAAAGCTTTTCTTCCGTATTATCGTATGATGCCTTCTTGCTAAATCCGCTATCTACTAACGATGCAGCTTTTAGTTATGTAACACGAGGCCTGCCTTTAGATCAAGAAGTTACTTTTGAAACCCGCGGTGGAATTGATGAGATCAATTTGACAGTAGGTGCTAACTATGACAACAAGCTATACTTCGGTGCTTATATAGGTATACCACTATTGAATTATGATGAAACCCTAACCATCACCGAACGGAATACCAACGATTCTCTTTCCTCCTTCGATGGATTCACACTAGAGAATAAACTGAATACAGCAGCAACAGGTATAAATGCTAAAATAGGTTTCATTTATCGCCCACATAAGTTGGTACGCTTTGGTTTGTCAGTTCAGTCTCCCACAAGATATTCAATGCGCGATGAGTTCGAAGGAAATATCAGTTCAAATTTTGATACCGCAAATTATGTAGCCTTCTCTCCTTTTGGTGAGTTCGATTATAAACTGATAACCCCTTGGCGATTTACTGCAAGTGTGGCTGTTTTGTTAAAGAAGCGAGGCTTTATAAGCGCCGATTATGAATTGGTAGACTACAGCGCAGCTAGTTTTGACCTTGGAAGTGGCTTTACTTCTGTAGAAGACGAATTGAACCGACCTATCCAGAATATCTATACGATTGGGCATAATATAAGAGTAGGTACTGAAATAGTGATAGAAAAATTCAGATTACGTGCTGGGGCTGCTTATTATGGCAACCCATTGGATAACCCTTCCGCTCTAGGTGTAGTTAGTCAAGAGACTATGAGCTATACAGGTGGATTAGGTTTACGCTTTGAGAAGTTCTTTATCGACCTTGCCTACGTACGTAGTAAAACAGAAGTGACCGAGGTGTTCATCAATAACGTTGGAGTTAGCGATGAAATAGTTCGCAACAATGTGGTTGCTACCGTAGGTTTCCGATTCGGAAACTAGATAACGTTCACTTCGGGCATAATGGTAATGCCGAATTTCTCTTTTACAGAAGCTTGTATCTTTAGCGCTAGGTCGTATATTTCCTTCCCATTAGCTTCTCCATAGTTAACCAGCACCAAGGCTTGCTTGGCATGTGCTCCTGTATTGCCTACTCGTTTACCCTTCCAGCCAGCTTGTTCTATTAACCAGCCTGCGGGTACCTTTACGCGGCCATCAGCTAAGGGATAATGTGGAGCAGTAGGGTTCTCTTTATAGAACGTCCCAAAATGATCAGCTTCTAATTCTGGGTTCTTGAAAAAGCTTCCAGAATTACCTATATCTTTAGGATCTGGAAGCTTACTCTGCCTGATAGCTATTACCGCATCACTCACCGCTTTTATCGAGAGCTCTTCTACCTTCATTTCTTTCAGCGTATCTTGAATAGCGCCATAACTTACATTGAATGAGGGTTTCTTCTTTAGTTGGAAGAACACTGCTGTAATGATGTATTTCCCTTTCAGTTCTTTCTTGAACACACTTTCGCGATAGCCAAATGCGCATTCTTCTTTACTGAAAGATCGCTTTTCACCCGTAGCTATTTCGATAGCATTAAGGTGATGGAACATCTCTTTTATCTCTACCCCGTAAGCACCTATATTCTGCATTGGAGCAGCGCCTACCAAACCTGGTATAAGTGATAAATTCTCCATGCCAGCGTACCCATGTTCAATACAATAGAGCACCAATTCATGCCAAGTTTCCCCAGCCATTACTTTTAGCAGAACTTCCTCTTCATTCTCTTCTATTGCCTCTACACCCCGTAATTCCATTTTTATCACAGTAGCCGCTACATCTTGGGTCAGCAGAATATTACTTCCTCCACCCAAAACGAATAAAGGCTTATCCTTTACGCTTGGGTCGGTTACTACTTCTTGCACTTCTTGCTCCGTTGTTACTCGAACAAGCTGACGAGCTTTGGCTTCAATGCCAAAGGTGTTATAGCTTTTCAGCGATACATTTTCTTCCCAAACTAAACTCATGCTATAAAAATGCTCATTTTCCTATTCTTTGCAAGGCCGCTTTCGCTTTTTGATCAATGCTGTTCTTATACTCATGGTCTTTCATCTCAAGTGCTTGCTTAAAGTGCATGGCAGCTGTCTCTAGCTCACCTCTATCTTCATATAAATAACCCAAGTGCAGGGCCGCATTGGCAGCAAAGTAGAACTTTTCATCGCTACCTAGCTCAACAGTTTTCAGGTAGCTCTCTACAGCTTTTTCCTTGTCACCCATTTCGTCATAAACTCTCGCCTTGCGATATATGGTTTCTAATTGGAGTGCTACATCGCCGTTACCATTGTATGCGGATGCATTCAATATCTGCAGAGCCCTTTCAAAATAGCCTCCATCAAAAAGTAGTCGTGCTTTCAGCAGATCTTTTGCTGGTACTTGTTCTTTATCATGCTCTTTTTGTGCTTGCACATCTGCATCAATAACTGACTGTCCTTCGGTATTCACTTTGGCTATATATTGATCATAAGCCTCCTTATCATCATTCAACAAACTAAACCAAGCCAGCTTTTGGTAGGTACTTTTGATATTATTTTTTCCTTTCTGAACAGATAAGAATGCATCAAAGTGTCGCTTCGCCTCAGGGTTTAGCTGTTGCAATTTTACCACTCCAGCCAAGTAGTTTAAGTACGGAAATGCAGCATATCCATCCTCTTCCGTTAAGTTATTAAGGCTGAAGTTCAACAGACTATCTGCTTGCTTATTTTGCTTGCTGTACAATGCCATAGTGGCCATAGCGTAATAGCTGAATTTATTCCCTAGCTCTGGCTCATTTCCTTCTTTCAAAATAGCATAGCCCTTATTAGGTTTCGATTCTAAATAGAGTAGCAAAAAGGAATAGAGAATTCGTGTTTCTTGCTGAAAACGATAATTCTCGTTGCTCAACTCCTTCAGTAGACCCATTCCATAGACCAGATCACCATCCATACCAAAGAGCCTTAAGCCCCAACCATACTTCCCTGGAATAACTCCTATCAAAGCATTTAGCAGACCATGTAATTTAAGATTTGGGCGAAAGTCGGGGTACTTATTCCTATTCTGTTCTATCAGTTTAAAAGCTCGGCGCACTTCTAACAATCCCGTAAAGTATTCATTGTATTTGAACTTGGAGAAGGCTAGATGTAGATGTATTTCCGCCTGTATGTAAAGTTTGTATGGAGAGTTGGACTTGTCTTTTTTTACAATATCAATTCGAGCGTCACTTACTTTTTTCAGGTTATCAAAGTCTGATTCTTCTTCATTAAGATATACTGCTAGAAAGTCAATATAGTTCTCAAGTAAAAGTGGCACCTTATTATCGGGATCAGCTTGTGTAGCAAGTACCAAATGGGTTTTGGCCTTATCTATTCTTAGATTCAATATTTCAGCATAGGCAGAATCGCACTGGGGCGAAAAATCGAAACTGGCCCAAGAAGCAGTTGAATTCAGAAAACACCATAAAAAAAGCCCAATGCGTATACACATCGGGCTTATAACGTTTACCATTTAGGGGGTAAGTATTATACGTCGGTATAACCGATAAGCTCTTGTAATCTTTCTGCTTCTTCAACAGCCAATTCCAAGTCTACCAATATCTTACCTGAGTGCTCATCTAAGTATAGCTTTTTGCGAGCGGCTATCTCTAGCTGACGCTGCGGTGGTATTTTTACAAATGAACCACCCGCTGCTCCACGCTCTACTGGCACTACTGCCTGACCGTTCTTAGAGTGACTGCGGATACGGTGGTAAGCTTTTACCAAACGCTCTTCTAAGGTCTCTTGTATTTTTCCAGCTTCTTTTTCAAGGCGCTTTTCTTCTTTTTCAGTTTCTTTCAAAACCTCATCAAGTTCTTTTTTCTTAACGTCTAACTCTTTGTTCTTAGCCGCTATTTTCTCTTGAGCTTCGCCTTTGGTTACATTCTTAGCTTCTATCTCTTCCCCTGCTTCGCGAATTCTTTTTTCGCTCAACTGTATCTCCAATTTCTGTAAATCCAATTCTTTGGTCAATGCATCGAACTCGCGATTATTCTTCACGTTATCCAATTGCTGGGTGTAGCGAGCTATTAATGCTTCTGCATCTTTGGCTGCGTTCTTGCGCTCAGTGATGTAATCATTCGAAGCTTGAATACCTTCATCTATCTTAGCGATACGAGTTTCCAATCCGGCTATTTCATCTTCTAGGTCGCTTACTTCCATTGGTAGCTCACCCCGCATCATGTGAATTTCGTCCACTCTTGAATGGATCAATTGCAATCCGTAAAGGGTACGTAATTGCTCTTCAACGCTCATTTGTTTTGCTGCTTTGGCCATAAACTTATAAGTAATTTACTGGGTTTGTTCTTACGCTTGAATAAAGCAGGGCAAAATTAGGGAATTTTTCCGTCAAATGCTTGTGAAACCACTCTCCTGTAAATTGTTCGCTTTCATAATGCCCAATGTCAGCTATAACTACCTTTCCCTCAGCATCAAAGAAGTCGTGATACTTGAAGTCGCCCGTGATGAAAACATCGGCTCCATGAGCAATGGCTGCCCCTAATAGAAAACTACCCGAACCGCCACACACAGCTACTCTACGTATTGGTTTACCCCGCAAAGGCGTGTAGCGAATACAGTCGGTGTTCATGGTTTTCTTTAAGAATTCCAAAAAAACCATCTCTTCCATTCCTTCTTCTAGCTCCCCTATCATGCCCGAACCAATGGTCTGGTTGATGTTACTTATTGGAACAATATCAAAGGCTACTTCCTCGTAAGGATGACTTTCTTTAAGTGCAGCAATTACCTTTCCTTCTAAATAATTTGGAATAATGGTCTCTAAACGAGTTTCAGGTTCTTGGTGGCGGACACCTTTTTCACCCACGTGTGGGGTAGTAGTATAATCGCCTTTAAAAGTGCCGTAGCCTTCAGAATTATAGCTAGTCTCGCTGTAATTTCCAATATGTCCAGCACCCGCTTGGAAAAGCGCAGCACGTACTTGCTCTACTTTCTTATTAGGTACAAACGTGACCAACTTTTTAAGTAGGCCCGCTTTAGGAGCAAGAATGGTAGGGCATAGTAAACCTAACTTTTCTGAAACAATAGCATTAACGCCATGTTGCACATTATCTAAGTTGGTGTGTGCTACATAAATAGCCACATCGTGCTTTATGGCTTTCATCACCGTACGCTCTACATAGGTTTTGCCAGTAAGGCGTTTCAGTCCACCAAAAATAATGGGGTGATGAGCAATGATGAGTTGTGCGTCTTCCTTTATAGCTTCTTCAACTACTGCTTCGGTCACGTCCAAGGTTATTATAGCCTTGGTAACTTCAGCATTAGCGTCGCCCACCAATAGGCCTACATTGTCGTAGCTCTCTGCGTAGGCAGGTGGTGCAAGGGTATCTAGGTAGCTTGTAATGTCTTTAACCAGCATAGTTCTCACTTTGCTGCTAAGATAAAGGCTTGATCACAGTATAGCTAAACTAGTCTACTAGAGGAATAACCTTTACTTGCTCACCAGCACGTAGGTAATACATACCTTTTGGCAGTGCCGATAAATCGATCTCATGGCGAGTAGTGCCTAGAGTTGGGCGTTTCATAATCACTGCACCCGAGTGATTGAATAGCGTAATGAACTCTGGTAATTCACCCGTATTTCCAAAATGTACGTTCAGCATATCCTTTGCTGGCACGGGGAATACTTCGGCTATGCTTTGTGCATTTGTTGTGACACTCACTGGCTGGTCTACTACCGAAATGGTTGTAAATCCTAGATTATTTTGTTCGTTGCTCTCCATTTCTTCATCATTCTCATCTACGCGGGCAATTAAGTAGTAAGTTCCAGCGGTGGTGCCTGTAGGAATATCAGAAGAAATATCGGCAGAGCGTGTTCCACTTCCTGGAATTGGAGTCGGCATGCGAAGTGAATCTAAAAAAACATCTCCCGCATCGATAGTGCTATCCGTAGATAGATAAAAGCCAACTAAAGGTGCTCCTGCTAGGGTTACTCCCAAGTTTTCAATGGTGATGTCTATCATCAAAGTATCGCCGGCCTCGGCCATTAGTTTATTGGAAGTAAGGCTGCTAACTCTAAAGTCTACATCTTGAACTCCTGCAAAAGATGGTGTGCGAGTTAATAAAAAGGCTGAGAAAATTAGAATCGTGATAAAACGCATGGTTGTGGTGGATAGGTGAACTACTAATATAGGAATAATACAAAATTTCCTAAAAGCAGCCCTGCAGTTTTCCGCCCAAGAACCCGAATACGAAAAACAGATGAACCGCCACTACTATTATCAGTTGCCAATTGGGTTTTATGCTGTGTTGTTGTTTCTGTTGCATGATACAATATTGAGACTATTTGCACAGCTACGAAAGCGGCTTTAGACCAAATGAGTTCCCCGAATGATGAATTGTTAAAACATCTACTTGAATTGTTATGAAACCAATACGGCACAAATGGTACCGCTGCGGTGCAGTGCCAAAAATGGACCCAGTGATAGCAAGGGATACAGACGGTATTTTGGCGGGTTACACAAGTTTCAGAACCCAGCAAACACAAGGCTTACAGCCATTTGCCCGATATCTATATGTTTAAGCCTCTGATAGTCAATACTAACTTAAGATATCTAAAAATCCAAATGGGGGTAAATGAGCATAGATCAATAGGTAGCTGGTACTAAATAACACTAGCAAAGCAATAGCCCTATAGGGTCATTCCCTTCCTTCCCTCGCTTTGTTACTACTTATTGGTTTTTTGGGCGTGCCCCTTCGGATCGGGCTATCCGCTTTACTTCGTGTTCGCTACTATTCCTCACGCGGGGTGCCTCCACCATATACCCCAGTGCTCGTTCAAGTCTCTGACTTGGACCTAAGCTACCCGTCAGTTTGCAACTGACACAAGTCAGAGACTTGTTGGTCATTCCTCACAAGTTGTAAACTTGCGATAGCGGGGGAATATCAGCATTAGAGACATACATTATGACATTGCCAGGAATCAATTCGCATTAAATCATGAAGCGGGTCACTTTATTGTGCTTGCAAAGATGCATACATACTTAATTTCTTATTACTTTCCAGTAATTGTACAAGGAGGCGAAGATCATAATGGGGGGCATAATTCAAAAGACCCAAGTGGAAAAATGGCGGACAAGCTTGGAAATGTAAAAGACTTACCTTGAAAAACACCGCTTTAATATTTTTAATATTTTTAATTTCATGCTCGACAGTGCAAACCAATTATTTGGATGAACATTACAGTAAGACTTTGAAGCTTAAGAAGTCACTCGTGAGAAAAGAATTACCGCTAAGCTTTGGAGATAATATGGATTACTACTCTGGAAGAATACTTGAAGCACGAAGAGATCTTGAAACCGATGGGTATATAGTGATTTTAAAGAAAAAGAATGACATTGTTTATCAAATACACACTGATAGTTCTTGGGTGGTTGATTCAATAATACTAACAGGGAAAGACATATATTGATTACGGAACCAAATTTCCCTTCCAATATTAAAGGTATGTGACAGTTAGGCTATTTAAACCTTTAAATCTAAGTAAGCGACCATTTTGGTCACGAGTGGTACACTCGCCTTTAGATTAGCAGCAGCGGGTGTTATAAACTTGCGATAGCGGGGGTGCTCGTTATGGTATGCAGTTTGAGCTTTTTATGTTTCGTAGTCACGAGCTACCCGCTCGTGACCAAATAACACAAACCACTTTACTATACATAGCCACCCCGATGGGTCGGGGCGCTAGCGGTGAGGCACTCGAACCGTGCGGTGCTGGGCGATGAACATAGTAGCCTTCTCGGCACCCCACTCTTCGAGCACCTCTGAGTGACCTACGCTTCTGTTGTTTGCGGTGAATGTAGTGCTGTCATCCTGAGTCCTTCGGCACCGCTCAGGATAAACTCTGTAGAAGACAAAAGCACGGGCCAACACGCGTCGCACTTCGACTACGCTCAGTGTGACATGGCCACGTGAGGGATAGCAGCCCTTCGTCAGCTTCGTTATCACTTCGCGCTCAGGACAGGTTCTACCCCTCATACGAGTTACGAGGCAGTTAGATGAAATCCCATTCTCCCTCTGGAGGGAGCTAAAGGGAGGAACACGACAGAACGAACACCCCACAAACAAGTGGACAACACCCCCAACATGCTTACATAAATGCATAGCTTTACAGTATGTCGTCGGTTTGGAATTTAGTGAAGTACGTACTGGCCCCATTCGCCCTCATCTATTTTGTGGTGATCTGGGTACGCAATAAGCTGTATGATATAGGCTTGTTCCGCACCATTACGTTCGACTTGCCTGTAATAGCCGTGGGCAATTTAAGTGTGGGTGGCACGGGTAAAACTCCACATATTGAATACCTGATACGCCTGCTTCAACCGCATTATAAATTGGCTACATTAAGCAGGGGCTATAAGCGGAAAACATCGGGCTACCTGCTGGCCCGCCCCGAACACCATGCCGATCATTTGGGCGATGAACCTAGTTTGCTGTTCAAGAAATACCCTGGAGTGGCTGTAGCCGTGGCGGAAGACCGTACACTGGCCATGCCTCAATTACTAACCGATAGACCAGGTACACAAGTGACCTTGCTAGACGATGCCTTTCAGCGGCGCGATATTGGGGCCAGCATGACCATTCTGCTCACCACCTATCACGAGCCTTATTACAATGACCGTATTCTGCCCATAGGCTCGCTACGTGAATATCGCTCGGCTGCTAAGCGGGCAGATATTATAGTGGTGACCAAATGCCCGCCCAACCTTAGCAACACGAAGCGAAAAGAAATGGAGGCCGCTATTGACCCGGGCCCTCATCAAAAGGTATTGTTCTCATATCTGCAATATGCTGCGCCCTATCATATAGCGCATCCAGCAACTAAATTAATGCTGGAGAAAGACCTCAATATTTATGCCTTCTGTGGTATTGCCAATACTACTGCCCTAGAAGAATACATCCGCCCACAGGTGCAAGACTTGTACGTGAAAAAATATCCCGATCATCATTACTATGATAGGTACGATCTGGAATTTGTGATAGAAGCCTTTAAGAATTTAGATAGGCCGAAGAAAGTATTGTTAACCACCGAAAAGGATGTCACCCGTCTTTTCAAGCACAAAGAGGTAGTTATGCAACGCAGTTTGCCGATATTTGTGCTTCCCGTTCGGGTAGAGTTCTTTCCGCAAGACAAGGCTTTTTTCGATAGGGAAATATTGGATTACTTAGAACGGGTATTGCCCGCACGCAACTAAAAACAAAGAGACCACATGGAGAACTTGCTGCAAAAACTGAAAGAAACAGTAAGCTATTTAGAAGATAGAACCGATAATTATAAGCCTGAAGTAGGTATCATATTGGGAACTGGATTGGGAAACCTATCTGACGAAATAGAAGCACATGCTACTATACCTTATGAAGATATACCTCATTTCCCTGTATCTACGGTGAAGAGTCATGGTGGTAATTTGATATTCGGCACACTAAATGGCAAACGTGTGGTGGCCATGCAGGGTCGCTTTCACCATTACGAAGGCTATACCATGCAGCAGGTAGTATATCCTGTTCGCACCATGAAATTATTGGGTATCGATCTGTTGTGTATTAGCAATGCATCGGGTGGTTTGAATGCCAAGCAAAGTACTGGTTCGTTGATGATAATTAACGACCACATCAACCTAATGCCAGAAAACCCATTGCGTGGTAAGAATTACGATGAGCTAGGTCCGCGTTTTCCTGATATGATGAAAACCTACGACAAAGCATTGGTAGCTAAGGGTATGGAAATAGCCAAGGCCAATGGCATTGATTGTATGGAAGGGGTGTATTGTGGTGTTCCTGGGCCAAATTTGGAAACCCCAGCTGAATACAAATACATAAACATCATCGGCGGCGATGCAGTTGGAATGAGTACCGTTCCTGAGGCATTAGCGGCTAAGCATATGGAGTTGAAAATATTCGCTATCTCGGCAATTACAGACATGGGCTATCCGCCAGAAGCTATTCAAGAAACGTCTCTAGAAGATGTGATAGCAGCAGCTGGAGAGGCAGAACCAAAAATGACCCTGATCATCAAAGAATTGATCGGCCAACTATAAAATATCTTGAACAGGCAATGCACATCCCCTACCCTACGTTCGGTTCACGTGTGTAGAGCCTTTCTTTTAGTTGTATTTACGCTCTGTAGTCTAAATCTATCTGCCCAGCAGCTGGATGACTTTGGGCGTGAAGATACGTCTAGGTCTGATAGTTTGCCCCTAGATACCGAGCGGAAGGCTAGGCAATACTTCTTGAATAAGGATGTAAGCTACACCATCGGCTTTGACGATTGGCGTAGGTATGCCGTAGATACATTGGTAGATGCCATTCAGATATACGACCCCGCAATGCAGGCCAATTATGGTTTTCGGAATAATGGCAATCTTGGTGGTGCTACCGCCCCGCTAACCTTCCAGCCTAAACTACGGATGGGGTTCGATCTGGGTTTTCATCAATTCGACCTGTATCAATTCACGCCAGAGAACTTGCCCCACTACAACTCGAAAGGGCCTTACTCGGAAATGTACTTCCAATTGGGTACTAAGAAGGAGCAGCAATTTAAAGTGCGCCATTTTCAGCCTTTGGGAGAGATAGGTAAGTTCAGCTTTCATTATAACCGTATCAATTCGCTAGGATACTACCAACGTCAATTGAATCAACATAATAACGTTGCGGTAGAACTGGCTTTGTTCTCTAGAAACCAACGCTATAGAATTCAGATAAACACCTTTCTGAATACGCTTCAAGCTCAGGAAAATGGTGGTACGGTAACCGCTAATATATTTGCTCAAGATAATGAAGTGTTAGAACGGCAAGAGTTGGTGGATGTGCAATTGGATAATGCCTTTAACGACTACCGTACCAGAGCTATAAATATTGAGCAAGAACTACGTTTTGGGAGAACGGTAACTGTAGAAGTAGATGATTCAACTGATAGAAAAATGGTGCAGCCAGAGATAACCCTGTATCACCGCATGGAGTTAACCAACGACAAGTACCTCTATACCGATACACAACCAGACTCAGCAGCTTACGACCTGCTTTGGGATGATGAATCGCTAGATATAGAGCATGCCACCCGTTTACGCCAATTAGGTAATGTGGTGGGTGTGAAATACCGGCCAATTAAGTCAGCCGATAGTAGTGGAACGGTTTTCAGAAATTTAGTGATAGACGCATCTGCTACTTATGAGGTGAATGAGCTAATTCAAGATAGCGTGACCTTCCGTCCGCAGCGCTTCCAGACGGATATTCAGTTGACCAATAACCCTGAAACGAAAAGTAAATGGCGATACAAAGCCCTTGCCTCCTACAGTTTCTTAGATCAGAATAAAGGTGATGTATTACTAAGTGGCGATCTGCTTTATGACATGGGTAAACCTGGTATAATTGGTTCCACAGTAAGTTTTGCCAGTTTACAGCCCGATTGGATATACTTACGTTACCAAAATGCAGCCTCAGCTTGGCAGAACAACTTTGATAAAGAGACTTCCTTTACTGCAGGTCTAGACTATACTTTGCCGCTACAGCGATTTAAAGTGGGCGTATTTTACACAGCAGTAAGTGGTTTCCTGTCGTTTAACGACCGTTATTTGCCGCAGCAATACACAGGGAATACTTTACAAGGTTTTATAGTAGAGCTACAGAAAGACTTCCGCCTGAAAGGCTTTGGGTGGAACAACTTCTTCCGCATACAATGGTTGAGCGATAAGGAGTATTTACGTTTCCCCACTTACTATTCCAAGCATACCTTGTTTTACGAATTACCAGTTTTCAAGAAGAAGCTGTTCGTCCGTTTTGGGATAGATATGACCTATAATACGAACTATTTCGCACCGGGTTATCAGTCGCTTACTGGGCAATTCTATTTGCAAGAGGAATTGCAGCAGAAGTTCTATCCAGTGATAGATGTATTCATCAGTTCACAGGTAAAAACGGTGACTTTCTATTTAAAAATGGATCACGTGAACCAGGGTATGTTCTCCGAAAATGGTTATTACAACCAATACCGCTTCCCAGGATTAGAACGATCTTTCAAGTTCGGCCTTAACTGGAAATTCTTCAATTAGAATTCCTCAAGAGCCCTTTCAATACACTTACAACTCGCTGTAGATCATTAGGGGTATAACGATGGTCTATTGGCAAAGGTAAGAGACGTTCGGTAAACTGCTTCTCCCAACCTGCTCCTTCCAAGTCTAACACTTCAGGCCAAAGGGTGGGGATGAACAACTGGTTTTGGTAAAGCACTGAACGGTCTATTGGTTGCTCCAAAACGAATGGATAGGCAAACGGAACAATCTCATCATCTAATTGGAACGACATGCTATTTAGCTCACCCAATTCTTTTTTGTAGAAATTGAAATTGGCCTTTCTCCTTTCTTGAACTTGCTGGTAGTTTACCTGGCCTAGTATATCTAAAGTGTAAGCAGATGGAGCTAAAATAGAACAGCTTTGAGCAGCCTCATTCTCTTGAAAAGCCACGTATGCCTCAGCCTGTTTTCCATCAGCCCGAAGCTTTAAATGCTCTGTACTGACGTGGGGGTTATTATTCTCTAGATCCTTGTTCTCAAAACCATACAAATAAGCTCCATCAGGCACACCAAAAAATTTGCGGGCCGAATTAAAACTTGAAGCTTCCGAGTAACCTCTTTCAAAAAAGGCCTGTGTATTATCAACTATTAATTGGTCGCCGAATTTCTCTTGTAGACTGCTTACGGTCTTTCCCTTAAAACCGAAATAATTGATGTAGAGGAAGTAGTGATCTTCACCTAATTCAATAAGATCAATTGGTTCAAGCTGTTCGTTAATAGCATAAAAAGTGAACGGAATGTCCAGCTCTTTTAAAGGCTGTAGCACCGTATCGCAACAGTAATAAGGTAAATAGAGGTGTTTCGCTCTTTTCTGTTCTAAGATATATCGTAGTGCCGCTCTACCCGAAGTAATGGCTATGGCATCGGAATGGTAAGCCTGCCCTTGTGCTAATAGCTCTTCTTCTTCACCAAAAAATCCACCAATGGGTTTATACGAGGGCATAATGCTGTAATAGTTCGTCTTTAATATACGAACGATGGTTGAACATCAGCACATCCAATATGGATAGTCCTGCTATAAAATCGCTGCCCCATTGCTCGTAAGCCTTCAATTCAGGTTGCACGAACGACAGTTCTATTCCCTGTTCTTTAAACTCCGCCTTATCGTACAATTCCCTACCACCAATGGCATTGATATATTGATCCGCTTCCAGCGCTTTACATAATTGTAGTACACGTTCCTTTCCACCTTTACTGGCATCATCTCCTATTTCAGAAGAATATTGAAGGGTAACATTCAACGCTAAGTATCTTGCTATTTCCTTCAAGCTATTACCTATAAAGCGAGCTACGTTAGTGTCAGGATATTCAAGGATTCGCTCTACCAATTGCATCACCTCTTTGTAGTGTGGTGCTTTACTATAATTGTTCCGTAGCGTACCGATAAGCTTCTTCTTTTCCTTTTTAAATAGGTGGGAGAATTCGCGTTCGTTTATATCGGTATCCAGTCCCTTCTGCTCTACACCAAAGGTGAACAGTAAAGCCTCATTGGTTTGCTTATTGAGTAGGCGATTACGGTTTATCCAGCCGCCTTTCATGTACTGTACATCATCGTATATCAAAAAATGATCGACAGCAGCTAACAGATGGAAGTAGCCTAAATAAGGGAAAAGATATGGCTGCATAATAGCCAACCGCATCACTTAAAACTTTGGTGTATCAAGTCGCAAATACGCTCTACATCTTCTCTAGCCAGCTCTGGGTATAATGGCAAGCAAAGTATACGTTGCACTACCGCTTCCGACTTTGGGCATGGGGTATAATCCACGTATGGCAGGGTGTTCAGCGATGGATAGAAGTATCTGCGCGGAAAGATGTCGTTATCATTCAGCAGCTGCTTAGTCTTCAATACCTGCTCTTGGTCAGGGAAAAGAACTGGATAGTAAGCATAGTTGTAATCTAAACCTTCTTGTAACTTAGGTCTGGCAGTAGGCAGGTCACTTAATTTTTCATCGTACCAGCCACTAATAGCTTTCCGTTGACGAATAAAGCCAGGCACTTTATCAAGCAAGCACAAGCCTACAGCGGCGTGCAGCTCTGTATTCTTTGCATTAATGCCAATACCGTGATATTCCACCTCACCTTTATGGCCAAATCGGCGCATATACTCTACGGTATGGCCTAGTTCATCATCGTTAGTTACCAAAGCGCCACCCTCAATGGTATGGAACAACTTAGTAGCATGAAAACTCAAAATAGAAGCAGAACCATAGCTACAAACACTTTCCGTTCCTAACCGGCTACCAAAAGTATGAGCAGCATCGTAGATAACAGGTATGCCGTGTTTTTTGGCTATTAGGTCAATAGCATCCACATCACAGCTATTACCAAAAACATGGGTTGGCATTATAGCTACCGTATTTGGGGTAATAGCAGCTTCTATAGTTGCAGGGTCGATACAAAGCGTATCAGGATCTATATCAGCAAAAACGGGGGTAAAACCCTCCCACATAGTAGCAGAAGTGGTAGCTACATAGCTAAAAGGAGTTGTGATAACTTCCCCACCCTTTTTACCCAAGGCCTTTAAAGCCAATTGAATAGCAAGGGTACCATTGTTTAAGAAAAGGCAATACTTAACTCCTAAATAGTCTTTCAAGCGTTGCTCTAGCTCTTGAACACAAGGACCATGATTGGTTACATAGGCTCTATCCCAAATTTTTTCTAAGTACGGCAAGTACTCTTCAAGTGGCGGTAAATAGGTCTTTGTCACGTTTATCATGGACGGCAAAATTAGCTATTTTTCACTGCACGCTTTTGTAAAAGCACACTTATTAAACAAAGTCCACCTACTATAACTGCCATTAGAATAACAGAAGCATGAACCGCAGTGGCAAAAGCCAAGCCATGGGTATATGAAAGTCCTAAAAATATCAAGCCTTGGGTAACCATAAAGTGATAGGCCCCGATGCCTCCCTGACTGGGAGCAGCCATTCCTAAGCCCCCTAATATCATGATGAATAATGCATCAATGTACCCAAAGTCTTGTGTGTAGTCCATTGCTTGAAGATCTATCATAGCATTCATCCAATAGATCAACCAAATGGCAGCGGTATAAGCAAGAAATCTGCCTCTTCGCTTTAAGTGTATAATAGAACCTACCCCATCCATCAATCCCTGTAAGGGGCCAGAGGAAGCACCGCCCTCTTTCTTTTTCCTGATGAAGAACCACCATATCATGAATACCGACCCAACTAGTAAAACGACCCAAACGATAGGGTTTCCCAGAATGCTCTGACCTTTTTCCATTAATGGCAACATCACTTTTTCCATTACAAAGTCGCGTATCTCAGCAAAGCGTATCAGAAACATAATGCCCATTATAAAGAAGAGAGACACTACATCAAATGCTCTTTCTACTACAACGGTGCCTACCAGTTTAGAGATAGATAAGTTATCCGTTCTCTGTAAAGACCAACATCTTGATACCTCTCCCATTTTTGGGATACCAAAATTGGCAAGAAAGCCTACCATTACAGCCTTAAAACTATTGAGGTCACTTGGGCTTTCATCTACAGTTTCAATAAGTAAATTCCACCGCATGGCCCTTAACCACAGGGCAACTAACGATACAGAACGCGATAGAACCAAAAAACCAAAGTTTGCTTGAAGCACTATATCCATGGTCTCTTGTACATCCACTCCCTTAAATACTAACCATAGCAATACTATGCTGATGATCAAAAAAACCGCGTTACGCAGCCATGCTATGGGGGATGTATTTGCCATTAGTGTATAAGTGCTGCAAAAATAGGTAAAGCCACTGTTCTAAATTTGCCAAAATACTTGCAAGGATAAAACCAAATTATTTATCTTTGCTCTCGCTTTGGCCGATGGTGTAATTGGCAACACGTCTGTTTTTGGTACAGAAGAGTCTAGGTTCGAGACCTAGTCGGCCAACCAAAAAAGCCTCCGATAGTATCGGAGGCTTTTTTGTTTTGTGCCATTCTGAAAGCAAATTCTCTAAGAAGCTTTACTTATTTCTGGTTACGCTGGTGTAAATACTACCAGAGTTGTTTCCGTAAAAATCGGGTGCATCGTTAGCGAAAAATAGTAATGTACCTGATTCGTTTATCGTTATCGTGGTATCCTTACCGATGGTGTAGAAAATACTGCTATCAATTGTTGCTATCAATTCAAACCACTTAGCACTAGGTACTCTTTTCAAATTACTGGCTTGATCGAGGATAGGGTTAGAATATCCATCTGCATCGCTTACGAAGCTAAGGTCTACCCAATCTCCTGTGGAAGAAAAGCTGAATTCTTCACCAGCCACTACAGTTATACCTATATCGTTCCATAATGGAACAGAATTAATAGAATCAGCTACAGAAGCTCCTACAGCTATACTTCCTTGTGGTGTTCCATCCTCTTCACAGGAATAAAGAAACACAACAAACATTACAAGAACAGCCAAATACCATTTAGACTTAAGCATATATTCATTTTATGCTTAAGTAGCCAAATAGCATAGAATACTAGGTCAGTAACCAATACCAAGGTCATTAGCCGACATATCTCCCCATCCTATAGATGGTGCTGCTACTAGTTTTTCTGCTTCAAATGGGGCAGTACGGTACTCTTTAGTATCGCTATCATACCATTCACATTCATACTTGCCGCTACTCATTTCATGTTTTACTATCATGGTGATGCTTCCACTTTTTAGTTGAACGCGGTCTCCTGCTGTGTATAAGTCTTGCATATGCTTATGGGTCTTTAGAGTTAATAAAATTTCGAAATAGATAGTTGAGACTCTAAAAAAAGGCACGCAAAAGGGGAAAGGTGCACATAGGTCCTGTGGAATATCTTCCTTCAACTACAATATAAGGAATTAGCATAAATATTCCAAATATGTTCTATGCTTTGCTAAAGGTACGCTTCAGATACTCGTAAATGGTAGTATTCATGAGCAGGAGCAATAGAGCGTAAACGGTATCTTCAATAGGGATAGTAAACAAGCGAATACCCAAATTCTCAGCATCGTTGTACATAACTACAGGCTCGTTAACAAAGCTACCTGTTAGTATGCCATTGACTATTAAAAATGGTATTAGGGCCACAAAAAAGCTCACGTAAAAGCGACCCAAATAATTCTCGCGTTCTACTACTAAATGTAAGAGCAGAAAAAGTCCGCAGGAAAGGAAGTTGACAAATGTGTAGGTCTTATCAAAATTGGTAGCTGCTACAAGTAAAAAGGCTATACTTAATACCCAAGTAAGTGGCCTGGCGATTTTACCTAGAAAGTCTTTTTTAATGAAGTAATTAAGTACCTCGTAGATGAATAGCGTAGCATAGGGAACGGTGAGAAAGAACAACCATTCTTCCAGAGGAAGATTCAAAATATCAATACCTAGAAGATGATTCGGGTTAAACGACCAAATACCTAGGTGAGTGAATATCACATCCCAAATAATAAATACCCCGCCAGTAAAAGCAATGGCAGGAAATAGGAATCGCCACTTACCTACATAGTTTATTCGCTCTTCAAAACTGCGAAGAAGTGGAACCGAGATAGTGAAGATGTTCAATAGTAAATAAGTAAAACTCATGGCCTAGCCATTTTTCTAGCCTCTCTGAAATATTTAAAGGGAACTACGAGCATACCAAAGCACTCGCCATCTTCTTTGCCTAGCCTCTTGTGATGCACTTTATGGGCTTTCCGTATCGCCCTTAAATAGGCATTGTCCGAATTCTTGAACCAACGGAAACGCTGGTGAATGAATATCTCGTGCACGAAGAAATAAGCCAGCCCGTATACTGCAATTCCAAAGCCTATAGCTACCGCAACAGGATAAGCAAACATGCTGCCCAGCATAATACACAGCCAACTGGGGATGGCGAACACTAAGAAAAAGGCATCGTTCTTTTCAAAAAAACCAGGTTCTTTCTGGTGATGGTCTTTGTGCAGACTCCATAGCAAGCCATGCATCACATATTTGTGAGTGGCCCAAGCTACACCCTCCATCACTACGAAAGTGCCAAGTACTATAAGTATCATAGTTGCCATAATATTTGCATAACGCAGTACTTGGGCAAAGGTTTTAGTAAGGGGGCTGTTTATTTGGCATCACGCAAGCAGATGTACTACCTTTAAGCTTTCAGGAAATTTTTCGCTATTTCAGGCGTTCAATAGACAAAAAGAGAGAATAGCTTATGCGCTTTTTCGTATTCCTTATCGCGTTATTTTTCACCGTTGCACAGGTTCAGGCCGCTCAATTGCTCATTCCCATGGATATGGAGCAGAAGAATCACCTGAAAGCCTACGGTATTGCCTACTGGACTTTAGCCCAAGGCGTACCTGTAGATTGGCTACTGAATTACCGCGGTGGAAGCTTTTCCACCACATATGCTAAGCAGATAGAGAACGAACTGCTGATACGTGGAGTCTCTTACTCTATTGTTCCTGATGCGCAGTATACTGCCATCCTTAATAAGATAGCCAACCCTGAGGCTAATATGGATGTGGTGAAATTGGAAAAGCACCCAAAAATAGCCGTGTACTCTCCAAAAAGTAAGCAACCTTGGGATGATGCCGTTACCCTAGTACTGACCTACGCCGAAATACCCTACGATGTAGTGTACGACGATGAGGTGATGACAGGAGAACTCCCCAAATACGATTGGCTGCACTTACATCACGAAGATTTTACGGGTCAATATGGTAAGTTCTATGCTGCCTATAGAAACCAAGCTTGGTACCAAGAGCAGGTGCGCGAAATGGAAGAAGTGGCCGCTAGATATGGTTATAGCAAAGTATCACAACTGAAATTGGCAGTAACACATAAGATACGCGACTATGTAGCTGGGGGTGGATTCCTATTTGCCATGTGTTCTGCTGCTGATACTTATGATATTGCACTAGCTGCTGAAGGCGTAGATATTTGCGACGTAATGTTCGATGGTGATGCTGCTGACCCGCAAGCACAGACTAAATTGGATTACAGCAAAACCTTTGCCTTCCAGAATTTCAAACTTAGGATGAACCCTTACGAATATGAGCATAGCCATATTGATGTGAACTTTAAGCGGAAGACCCAACGAGTAGCTAAGGAATTGGATTATTT
>CAYGTK010000049.1:0-21489 GCA_964352775.1 uncultured Chitinophagaceae bacterium | reverse complement strand
CATGATCGGCATAGTTACGCCCTACGCAGAATATCTTCATACTACTTCTGGTTGTATTCGTTCTTGGCTCGGTCTATACCTATTGTTCCAAAAGCTAAAATAGCATCAGTGCAGATGTCTATCTTCTCTTTCACTTCCATTTCTTCATCAGCTTTCCAATGACCTAGTACGAAGTTGACCTGCCGGCCTTTCGAGAATTGATCGCCAATACCGAAACGTAGTCGTGGGTATACATTAGTACCTAATAGTTCTTGAATGCTCTTCAAACCATTATGGCCGCCATCACTTCCTTTTTTCCGCATACGGATCTTACCAAGAGGAAGGGCAAGGTCATCGGTTACTATTAGAATATTCTCGGCGGGTATTTTCAGCTCGTTCATCCAATGGCGAACGGCTTTTCCACTCAAGTTCATGTAAGTAGTGGGCTTAATGAGATAGAAGGTACGCCCCTTGTACTTAAAGGAAGATAAAAAGGCTTGCCTGTCGAGCTGGAATTGAACTCCTTCTCGCATGGCAAGCCTATTAATTATATCAAAGCCGATATTGTGTCGGGTGTGCTCGTATTCAGCACCAATATTACCCAAGCCGGCTATGAGGTATTTCACTATCTATTGATCAACTATATTGTCGACCTGCAGAAATTACTCTGCTGCTGCTTCTTCAGCTCCTTCTTCGCCTTCAGGTGTGCTAGCATCACCGTCGCCTTTAGATTGAGCACTACGCAATGCACGAGGTATAACTACTGAAGCTACTGGGTTGTTACCAGGATTCAATATCTCAATGCCTTCAAAGCTTAAGTCTTTCACTTTAATAGATTTACCTAACTCAAGGTCAGTTACATCTACATCAAAATGCTCTACCAATTTAGATGGAAGTGTTTTAACCGTTAGCTTACGCAATTTGGTCATTAACTTACCACCATTTTTAACACCTGCTGCCAAGCCTTCAAAGCTTACTGGTATTTCAGCTACTACTGGGCGACCTTTGTCTAACAACAAAAAGTCAGCGTGCAACAATGCATCTGATACTGGGTGAAACTGTGTTTCTTTCAAAATAGCACTATGGCTTTTACCATCTATTTGAATATCTACAGTGTAGAATTTAGGGTTGCTAAGCATCTTAACGAATCCTCTTGCTGGAGCAACAAAGCTAATGCCATCGCTACCACCACCATAAAGGTTACAAGGTACCAAACCTTCTTTACGAGCTACTTTAGCATACTTTGTACCGATGTTCTCGCGTGCTTGTCCTTCTAATACTATTGCGGTCATTTCTATAGGAATTTAAATAATGTCTATAAACGATAATCTCCCATAAAGAGAGAGTTAATTGATCTATGTTCGTGTGCATTTCGTATGGCCTTCGCAAAAAGGTCGCTTACGCTAAGCACGCGTATTTTTTCATTTTCTTGGCGCATTGGTATGGTATCACATACTACCAACTCTTCCAGTTGCGAATTTCTGATGCGCTCATGGGCTGGGCCCGACAATACTGGGTGAGTAATAATGGCTCGAACCGTTTTTGCTCCTTTAGCTATTAATGCGTCAGCTGCAGCTACTAGTGTACCACCTGTGTCAATAAGGTCATCTACTATTACTACGTTCATTCCCTCTACATCTCCTATCACGCGCATACCTGCCACTTCATTGGCTTTTTTACGCTCCTTATCACAAATAACCATATCGGCCTCAAAAAACTTGGCATAAATACGGGTACGCTTAGTACTGCCCACATCTGGCGCAGCAAAGCATATGTTATCCAAGCCTAAGCTGCGTAAGTAGGGAATGAAAACTACTGTACTGTCCAAGTGATCTACAGGTACATCGAAGAAACCTTGTATCTGGTCAGCGTGAAGGTCCATCGTCATTACACGGTGAGCTCCTGCTGTTTCTATAAGATTGGCTGCTAGTTTTGCACCAATAGAAACACGTGGCTTATCCTTACGATCTTGGCGAGCCAATCCGAAATAAGGAATAACAGCAACGATATAATTTGCAGATGCACGTTTAGCGGCATCAATTATCAGTAGCAGTTCCATCAAATTATCGAACGGAGCGAAAGTGCTCTGTACTATGAAGAAGTAAGAACCACGAACTGATTCACAAATTACGGGTTGGAATTCTCCATCTGCAAAGCGCTGTATCTCTACATTACCTAGTTGCTTACCGTACTTGCCGGCTATAGCTTCTGCTAGGTATTCTGATGCGCTACCGCTAAATATTTTTACTTCGCTTTGCATGGACTTAGTGCTGCCTTTTCTAAAGGCTGGCAAAGATAGAAAATAAATTACTGAATAGCTAGGGGTTTTGGCTAGAAAACCAGTGACCTAGCCGCTTTACGAATGTACTCCTTTTTAGAAGGCTTAGGGAAACGATTATATTTGCCTCACTTTGACGAAAGAGGCCATAAATAGCTGCGTGTATTGCCACGAAAAGGAAAGCGAAGAGCGATTTCCTACCACCGATATTTTTGGTGATAGCTTCCTTATTCGTCAATGTAATTATTGCGAGGCCTATTACCTCGACCCACACCCCAGCAATGATCAATTAGGGCGAGCTTACGGTGCTACTTACTATGGCGAGGGCGAACAGAAGTTTAGCGGACTGATACAAGAGGCGATGGACTTCTTCCCCAAGCGAAGGGCTAGGCAAATTACCAAGGCCATGGGCAACAAGGGTAAGGTGCTAGATATTGGTTGCGGCAATGGTCACTTCCTTGAAATGATGAAGGCCCAAGGTGGTGTGGAGATATACGGAATAGAAATGCCAGGTAATAGTGCCGATAGGGCTTCAAAGATCCCAGGTATAAACTTGAAGATAGGCAGCTTGCAAGACGATGATTACCAGGCGAGCATGTTCGATGCGATAACGATGTTCCATGTGTTCGAGCATTTGCATAATCCGCAAGAGATGTTGCAACGCATAAGCAAGTTACTTCGCCCAGGTGGAGTGCTGTATATATCGGTACCCAACATTGATAGCTGGCAAGCGCGATGGTTTAAAGGGAAATGGCTTCACCTAGATCCGCCAAGGCATTTGTTCTTTTTTACCCCGAAGCGATTTACCGCTTTATTGGGCGAAATGGGTTTTAGTAAAGAGAAAGAGAAGCATTTCAACATCAAGTACAACCCCTATGGCATGCAGCAAAGCATGCTGAACAAGATATACCCTGAGCGGGAATTGCTTTTTGAACACCTAAAGGGAAATAAGGAATACACGAAGAACTATTCAGCGCTACATATAAATGTGTTGTCGTTACTGTTTAAGCTCACGTTCCCGCTTTTTATAGCTGCTGATATGGTAGAGGGGCTAACAAAAAAAGGAGCTACTGTCGAATTCCTTTTCAGGAAAAAGTGATCTTATAAGTATAGTCCTAACAGTTCTATTGAGTTCCCTTTGGGTACAGGCGATATGGAGATGTAACTTCGTTGGTCTCTTCCTTTTCCCTTGATGGAAAACGAAGCCAAAAGATCAAGCTAAAAAGATCGCTCTACCCGCAAAGCATCAACTGGCTGCCGCTTTTTAGCTGGCCGCGCTTCTGTGTTATGCCGAAGAAACTCAATATTGTTTTCTTGCCAACTGCCAACTGCCAACTTTAATTAATAGCTTTCAAATTATTGATGATGAACTCGCTTCGGCTGTATTGTAGTACACCTGCTTCTTTCATCTCGTTCAGTAGGGTGGTAACCGTTTGGCGAGAGGTGTTTATTAACGAGGCAATGTCGTTGTGCGTCAAGTAATTCTTTACGTGTAAGCTTTCGCCATTATCTTCTCCTTCTAGCTCTACCATATCGCGGATAAAACCATTCAACCTACCACGTACATCGTTACTGGCCAGTCGGGTGTAGCGTTGCTCTACTCGCTTCAGTTTCTGCCATACCTTTTTAGTAAAGCCTAGGCTCAATTCTGGGTTTTTGCGCAGCACCTCCTCAAAATCAGCATAGCGAAATTCGCATACTATAGCATCATACGAAAGCACTTTGGCATACTCATTAGCACTCAGTTGCTCGCCCGAAAGTATTTGTCCGAAAACATCATCGGCTTTTTGAACTTCGCGTATTAGCTCGTTACCGTTCTCATCTAGTGTACAGATCTTTACAGTTCCTTTCACTAAAAAGTAAACGCGGTTGCTATCGCCCTGTGCGTAATGTATCTCTTCGCCTTTATGAAGAATGCGCACACGGGTCTGTCCACTTAGTTCGGTTAGTTGCTCGCGCTGAAGGTTAGCAAATAAGTGGTGATTAGTAAGGTGAAGGTATTTTATCTCGGTAGTCATAATATTATAGTTTGTGGAGTTTTTTGGGAATAGAAGTGGTGTGGTAGGGGAACCTGCCTTCGCAAACAAGTTCCCTTTCACCAACACCCCTTCGGGTTACTTTACTATTGCGTGTTCTTCAATAGTTTTTATCTGTGGCCAATCTACCGGCACATCGCTCATTAGGTGTAGGTAGTTGGTAAATGTTTTGAACGATACGAAACCTATCAGCTCGGTTAATGCAGCGGCATTGTAGCCTACTTCATAAAAGCGATCAACATATTCGGCAGCTGGGCGGCCACGGCTAATAGTTATCTCACGGGCCAATCGGGTAAGTGGACGTAATTTTTCATCCTCTATTTCGCCAGTCCGTAGTGCCCAAGTTTCTTCCTCGCTAAATCCTGCCATTTTACCCAGCATGGTGTGGGCCGATAGGCAGTAGATGCATTGGTTAACTTGCGATACTGCTAACAAAATGGCCTGCTTCTCTTTATTGCTGAATTCGCCACCAGTTAAGTTGTTATCAAAATTCAACATCGCATTAAGCGCGAATGATGAGTTGCCTGCCGCAGCATATAAATTGGGTATAGTTCCACCCGTCATTTTTTTAATGCCGTCGTAAAGTGCTTGTGTTTTAGCATTGGCATCCTCGTAGTTCACTGTATTAATTCCGTTCATGTCTTTACGTCTTTGTTTTCTTAGTTCGGTTCGTGCCAACACATAGGCAAAGGCGATGCCAACCCGAATTGGGAAAAGCATATAACTCGCATAAACAATTGATAAAGAATTGTTTGAAGCTAATTTCCTATTTTGGCACAGTGCCAATAATTAGGAATTCCCAATAAGTATTCCCAACATATCGTGACGCTCCCATTATTTTGGGGCAATGTAGGGTAAATGACAATTTGGTGACAGAACGAGCGCGTAAGGCCTATAATCTTGGGTGGAGATGGAATGTGCAGATGAGGAGGATAGCTAGAAGACGAATAGAGTGGAAACCGTGGCAACCCTGGAAACCTAGTTTCCAGGGTTGCCATTGGTTTCCACTAGCTATTTAATATGTTGATTGGGTTTTATTAGGTTTAGGGGAAAGTATACTGCCTTATGATACACTATGAAAGATGGCCCAGGAAATGGATTAAAACCGCCAATTTGGTTCTTGACCCCCTCAACCCAAGGATTAAGTGGTCAAGGAAAGATTTAAGTCAAAAGGAAATAATTGAATACCTCGACACCAATGAAAACGTAGGTACAACAGCCAAAAGCATAAAGAAGATAGGGTATATGCCTAACGAACGGCCAATTGTAATTTATGAGAATGATAAGTATGTAGTAGTAGACGGAAATCGAAGGGTAGCTGCCTGCAAATTGTTAAGGGACCCGGCTAAGGCTCCAGAAAATAGGATTAAGTTCTATAAGAAATTGACTTTGCGAGATAGATTGATTCTAAAGATTGATTATGGCCATCTCGATAAAACAAAAGTAATTGTTGCTCCCAGCCTACAAGAGGCAAGCATAATTTTGGCTATTAAGCATTTAACTAATCACGTAAAGTCTTCGGATGTAATGAATCAAGATGCTTGGATTTATCTAGCTATAATGAATGGAGTAGATGCAGACACATTAGCCGAAGAGTTGAGCATAAGGGGATTTGATATGCATCAATCATTAAATCGGCACAATATCTACAGGGTTGCCAATACCCTTCCACTGGAGGAAAACGAGAAAGCCAAGCTCAGAAAAGAGAAAGGGTATGAAGTATTAGCTACTGTTGAACATTTTTGCAAATCAGTACCTGTTTTGTCTTTTTTACAAATGGGGTTTGAGATAAACAAAGGCCACATCTGTACCAGTATGGATATTGATGAGTTTTTTAAACGCTTTAACCTTTTATTTAAAGATGCTCTTAAAGGGTCAATATCTATCCGAGAGTTCAATACAGCTGAAAAAATTAGGGATTATATTGACAAGAACTATTTTGACACTGGAAGAGCTAGTTATGACATTGCTGTATGTTCAAGTTGTGTAGAGGTTTTAGAAGAAGATCGCCCAGAATACTTATAATTAAAGCCCTATGTCTGGCACTAAGGCTAAGAAGTAAAAGGTCAAATGATGTTTACTAAGCCATTGCCTGCGAAAAACAGTTGAAACGCTGGTACAAGGAGTGAAAGTGGATTAAAGAGCATAATCCTTACCTAGTTAATTTAGCCGATAATTGGTATGCCCCCGAAGACTTGCTAACGTAAGGTCCTGAAATGAAATCATGATGACAATTAGGTGGAAACCGTGGCAACTATGGAAACTAGGTTTCCACGGTTTCCAGAGGTTTCCACCGTTAACCAATCTTACCCAAGCTGTTATTCAGATTTCTATAACAACTCCAAGTGTTCAATGGTATTAACAGTACAGTAGCAAAATAACAAAGCCCCTCACCGAAAAGCGAGGGGCTCTATTAACTATCGTCTATCGACAGTAGACTATCAACTAACTTACATATTCGCGATTATCTCGTCACCAAACTCTGAGCATTTCAATAAAGTTGCTCCGTCCATTAGGCGTTCAAAATCGTAAGTCACACGTTTTTTGCCAATTCCACCTTCAATACCTTTTACGATAAGGTCGGCAGCTTCGGTCCAGCCCATGTGCTCCAGCATCATCACCCCGCTAAGGATTACTGATGAAGGGTTCACCTTGTCCAAGCCTGCATACTTAGGTGCAGTACCGTGGGTGGCTTCAAATATAGCGCGACCGCTGGTGTAGTTAATGTTTGCTCCTGGGGCAATACCAATACCACCTACTGCTGCAGCTAGTGCATCAGATACGTAATCGCCATTCAGGTTCAAGGTTGCAATAACCGAGTACTCAGCCGGGCGAAGTAAAATTTGCTGTAAAAATGCATCAGCGATAACGTCTTTTACTATCACGGTATGTCCGTCTTTCTCAATAGTTTGCCAAGGGCCACCGTCAAGTTCTTTTCCACCAAATTGTTCTTTAGCTAGGTTGTATCCCCAGTCGCGGAAAGCACCTTCGGTAAATTTCATGATGTTACCCTTGTGTACCAATGTAACTGAAGGTAATTTTTTAGCAAAGGCGTACTCAAATGCTGCTTTTACAACACGCTCAGTTCCCTCTTTACTTACTGGCTTAATTCCATATCCGGCGGTATCAGGAAAGCGTACTTTGGCGTAACGGTCGGGGAAATGCTCTTGCAGCAATCCTGCAAATTTCTTTTCGTCGGCACTACCTGCTTCAAATTCGATACCTGCATAAATGTCTTCCGTGTTTTCACGATAGATGCACATATCTACTTTGTTAGGCTCTTTAACTGGGCTAGGTACACCTTGAAACCAACGTACCGGGCGAACACAAGCGTATAGGTCTAACTTCTGGCGAAGTGCCACGTTAAGCGAGCGGATACCGCCACCTACTGGTGTGGTTAATGGGCCTTTAATGGCTATCAAATATTCGTTGATGGCCTCCAAAGTAGCTTCAGGTAACCATTCGCCAGTTTGCTCAAATGCTTTTTCGCCTGCTAGTACTTCTTTCCACTCAATTTTTTTGCTTCCGTTGTATGCTTTTTCAACAGCTGCATCAAACACGCGAACTGATGCTGCCCAAATATCAGGACCAATACCATCACCCTCTATAAATGGGATGATAGGGTTATTAGGTACGTTCAACACACCGTTGCTTATCGTTACTTTTTCTGGACTCATTTTATGTCTTCTAATAGGTATTAAAAATGTAAGGACGGCAAATATAATACATTGCCTTAGGATGGGGAACTTTGGGGGGGGTATAGTCGGCAGTTAGCAGTAGGCATGGTGAGGAAATCGTATTACTGCCCACTGGCTACTGTTGACTGCCTACTGAAATGGCGTGCCCCTTCGGGTCGGGCTATCCGCTTTACTGCGTGTTCGCTATTATCCCTCACGCGGGTAGCTCGTTACGGTAAAACTATTCGAACAGAATTTTGAACTCCATACATGTCATCCTGAATTCATTTCAGGATCTGGCGTAAGAATGACTTGCAGAACGTAACGTGTGGTGCGCCAGATACTGAATCAAGTTCAGCATGACATTCTTTGGTATTTAGTGAAGTTACCTACTTCCCGTCCTCTTCCCAGTTATTACCGAAAATGTAAATGAGCCGAGCGGCTATTACATTGTTATGCCACTTGCTGTTGGTGCGGTTCAGTTGGCCATTGGGGTCTACGTAGGGGTCTACGTCGTTTCGGCGTACGCTGCCTATGGAGTAGCTGTAGCGAAGGTTCAAGCCGAAGCTCTTTTTAATAAGAAAGGTTACCCCAGCTATTATTTCAGCACCTGAACGGCGGAGTACTTCTGTTTCGGGGGTTATCTCTAAATCGCCCAAAAACTCTTTATGGCGTACTAATACACTGTAGGCTACACCTAAACTGAAGATAGCTTTATCGCGATCGTGATAACTAAGGAAGAAGGGCACATCCACATAGTCCATTATTATTTTGTAGCGTTCACCCCTTGCACCAAACAGTTGGTTGCGGGTACTGTGCGAGCCTTTTTGGTTGAAAAGGAACTCCATACCTAGCGATAGATTTTTGGGCAGGCGGGCAAACAAACCCAAGCCACAGTTGCAGCCAAATTTGCGATAGCCGGCAAAGTTATCGCCCGAAACTTGGCTTACGTTCATGCCAATAATAGGGTAGGGCTTAAATATGGGTTCTTTGTCAGCCCCTGAACCTTGTGCTTGTAATACACAGCAGGTGGAGAAAAGAAATAGAACTATTAGGGCGAAATGCTTCATATTCGTATCAACTACCCGTTATAAAAATTATTGCGGTACCGATGTTCAAATATACAACAAGCACGTTGAAAAAGTTGGAAGATCTCTTCTCACAAGGGGGTTACGTTATCCGTTACGAGCGAGGTAACTTCCAAGCAGGCTACTGCATTCTGGAGAGTAAGAGTGTAGTGGTTATCAATAAGTATTTTACTACCGATGCACGTATCAACTGCCTTATCGAAATACTTCCTGATCTAGCCATAAAGCGGGAACAATTGGATGAAGTATCGCGTTCGTTCCTCAATAAGGTATTAGTTGAAAGAGAATAAAGGCTTAACGTTCACTTTTTTAGGAACAGGTACATCGGGTGGCGTACCCATGACGGCTTGTACCTGCTCCGTATGCCGTTCGGTAGACCCTCGAGATAAGCGCTTACGTACCTCTGCACACATTTCTACCCAAGGCAAAAGCATAGTTATTGATAGTGGCCCTGATTTTAGGCAACAGATGCTTAGGGAAGATATTGGCCAATTAGATGCTATACTGTTCACCCATTCGCACAAAGACCATACAGGTGGCTTAGATGATATTAGGGGCTACAACTACATGCAAAAGTCGGCCGTACCTATGTATTTGGAGGAAAGCACCTTGGCAGTGCTAAAGCGACAGTACGAATACATTTTCTCTGATAACCCCTACCCAGGTATACCCAAGGTAGATTTGCGGATGATTGACTTACAGCCCTTTTCCGTAGAAGGTATTCCTGTCATCCCAATTCGGGTGATGCATCATAGAATGGAGGTAGTAGGTTTTCGGTTTGGCGACCTAGCCTACATTACCGATGCTAACTACATTGCCCCAGAAGAAAAAGCGAAGCTGAAAGGATTGAAAGTATTGGTGCTAAATGCCCTAAGGCACGAAAAGCACATCTCACACTTTAACCTTCAAGAAGCCCTAGAGCTGGTGGAAGAATTGCAACCTGAGCAGACTTACTTTACCCATATCAGCCACCAATTAGGCTTTTACGATGAGGTAAGTAAACTGCTGCCAGATAATGTAACCCTTGCCTACGACGGACTTCAGTTTGATGTTTAAGTTCAACTAACGCTCCCTTCATCTACGGGGTAGATCTTTTATATTTGAGCTTTCCGAAAAACAACCATTATTATGCTAAAGCGTTACGCTGCTCTATTAGCCCTGTTATTATTACCAGTTTTATCCTTTGCTCAAGAGGAAGCACCACAGTCTCTTGATGAGAAAGTGAATGAGATGGTGAGTAAGTTTACTGGCCCCATTGTTGAAAAGGTTTTTTATTCTATTCCAATTGCGGGTAACAATGTTCCATTGGTATTAATATGGCTATTGGTTGGGGCAATAATATTTACGGTGTATTTCAAATTTGTGAATTTCCGCTTATTCAAACTGGCTATTAATATAGTTAGGGGTAAGTATACCGACCCGAACGAAATTGGCGAGGTAAGCCACTTTCAAGCCTTAGCCACAGCACTTTCGGGTACAGTAGGTTTGGGAAACATTGCTGGTGTTGCAGTAGCTATTTCATTAGGTGGCCCAGGTGCTACTTTCTGGATGATAATAGCAGGATTGCTAGGTATGAGCAGCAAATTCGTTGAGTGTACACTAGGTGTTATGTACCGCACGGTAGATGCTGATGGTACTGTACATGGTGGCCCAATGCAGTATTTAAGCAAAGGGTTTGCTGAGAAAGGATATGGTGGAATAGGAAAGTTCTTTGCAGGATTTTTCGCAGTGATGTGTATTGGTGGTTCATTTGGTGGTGGTAACATGTTCCAGATAAATCAAGCCTTTCAGCAGTTTAGTACGGTTGCACCAGCACATATGAATACACCAGGATGGGTATTCGGTATTTTCGTGGCTATTCTTGTTGGGGTAGTTATTATTGGGGGTATAAAAAGCATTGCCAAGGTTACCGATAAGATAGTGCCGTTCATGGTGGGTATTTATGTAGCTGCAGCGCTTATCATTCTATTCTCGCATTTTACTGAAATACCTGGAGCATTCGCTTTGATATTTAAAAGTGCATTCTCGCAAGATGCTGCCTTTGGTGGTATTGTTGGGGTAATGATACAAGGTTTCCGAAGAGCTGCATTCTCTAACGAGGCTGGTATAGGTTCAGCATCTATAGCTCACTCAGCTGTTAAAACCAATAATCCAGCTAGTGAAGGTATTGTAGCCTTGCTTGAGCCATTTATTGATACGGTGGTAGTTTGCACCATGACTGCTTTGGTTATCATCATCACAGGAAAATACAATGTAGAAGGGCTGGATGGAGTAACACTTACATCGCAAGCCTTTTCGGAAGTGATACCTTTCTTCAAGTATATTCTAGTATTGGCAGTTATACTTTTTGCTTTCTCTACAATGCTTTCTTGGTCTTATTATGGTTTGCAAGCGTGGCAATATCTATTCGGAAAAAGCGCTGCAGTAGCTATAAGTTACAAGGTGATATTCTGCGTTTTTGTAGTAATTGGTGCTTCTGCCAACTTAGGCCCAGTAATTGACTTTTCAGACGCTATGATATTTGCAATGTGCTTCCCTAATATAATTGGTCTTTATTTCTTAATGGATAAGGTAAAAGCCTCATTATCAGACTATTTGGGTAAGATAAAGTCTGGCGAGATCGTTAGTCACTAGGTCTACGTAAAAATACCTACGAAATATTCCATTTTTTGCAACTGTTAGCCTATACTTGCGTATAAATAGAGAGCTATTTGTAAGAATAGTGAATAAGAGAATTGATACATCCGTTAATGGCAAGCGACTTTAGGTCCATATTATTAGTAGTTCTGCTGCTTTTCAGCGCAGGCATTATGCTCGGTCAGATAGACGAGGACACAACACCTTATGATGAACTTTTGAGCGAGCAGCGGGATACCAACTACGCCGTTGTGGTAGAGCAATTGACCGCCGTTATTGAAAGCGACCCTGCCAATGCGGCACAATCTTATTACTTCCGGGGAATAGCCAAGTCAAACCTTCAAGATGCCAGAGGGGCAATAACTGACTTTGCAAAGTGTATTGAGCTTGATGGTTCGCACAGTAAAGCATATAGTGCTCGTGGGTTGGAATACGCCAACTTGGGCCAATTTGAAGAATCGATAAAAGACTTTGAGCGTTCACTCTTGATACACAACTATAATCCTGATGTACACTTCAATATGGGTGTGGCCCTATCAAAGCTTAACCGGTATGGGGCAGCCTTAATAGCTATAGATAAGGCAATAGAACAAAACCCTAGCGAAGCTAAGATGTACCATAGTCGTGGGTTCGTAAAGAATAAGTTGGGCGACTTTAAGGGAGCTATACAAGATTTTACAAAAGCAATACAGCTTGACGCTTACTATGCTAAAGCCTACTACGATAGGGGAGTGGCCCGCTACCAGTTAGAGGATGATGCTGGCGCAATTGCCGACTATACCCGTTCTATCTCACTAGATCACAATCTTGACCTTGCCTATTATTACCGAGGTCTATCAAAACGATACAGTGGTGACAATGAAGGAGCCTGTCAAGACCTTCAAATGGCCATGCAAGAAGGCCATCCTAAGGCGAGCGAAAAGATAGCTCAGTTCTGCGGGCAATAGCCTTTTCCCTTTCCTAACACCTTTTTATTACTTCCATTCAGATCTTCTAACTTAGGCTCTGCCTACTTATGTTAGAGAGAATACTTGGAATGCAGTTTACTAGAAGCCAGCAAAGGGGGTTGTTGGTTATGCTATCTATTATGGTAGTGGCAGTTCTTGCCCCAATAGTTCATGAACATTTCTACGAACCGCCACCAATAGATACTACTGAATTTCAACAACAGATCTCCGACTATCAGCGTGCTATATCTCCGTCTACATTACCTAAGCAACCCCCTATGTGGATGGCTGATACTACTGGCTTATCTATTACTATAGATAGAAGTACGGCTATACATCAGCTAGACTTGAATACTATTACTCAAGAGCGCTTAATGGTCTTTAAAGGAATAGGTAAAGCCTATGCTGAGCGGATAATTAAATTTAGGGGATTATTGGGAGGGTACTACTCCCCACAACAGCTATACGAGGTATATGGCCTAGGCGACAAGCCGAATACTATTGAAGCCATGTTGCCACAGCTAAGCGCCGATACAAGTAAGTTAAGAAGGATGGATATTCGCCTTGTTAATGAGGAGACTCTAACCAAACACCCCTACATTGGTGAAGAAGTTGCTAAGAAGCTAATAACACACCGAGAGGCAGGCAACACGCTGTCGTTAGTGATCGTAAAGAGTTTTTATAGCGATGCTAAGCAGTTTGAAAAGGCTGCTCACTATCTGAAATTCGCTAAGGAAGAATAGGAAAGCGGGTCTATTAGGCCGACTTCTTACCAGCCGTTCCACAATACCTGATGATCATCTCTTGGATGTCTTTCACCTGGAATGGTTTACTGATGTAGTCTTGCATACCTGCGGCAATACACTTCTCCTTATCACCCACAATGGCATTGGCCGTTAAGGCGATAATAATAGGTGCGTGCTCCTTTGTGTTATCTGCCAATATGGTGCGGGTAGCTTCCATACCATCCATTTCTGGCATCTGGATGTCCATGAATACCATATCGTAGTATGATGCATCAACCATGGCCACGGCTTCTTTACCGTTTTTAGCAAGGTCTATTTTATAGCCCATCTTCTCAAACACACGCAAGGCTAGTTTTTGATTGATAGGGTTGTCTTCTGCTAGTAATATATTGGCAGGGTACATAGTAACTAGGTCAGTGAATAGCTTACGCTCTTTCTCTACCAGTATGGTGCTCTTTCCTTTTTTAAACGGCTCTTCAATACCCTTAACTAGTGTGTTCAACAACTGCTTTTGTTTAAGCGGTTTGAATGCAATAGAGGCAAACAGCTCTTTGTTCTCATTTGCCTGATGAGTCTCGCCAAGCGAGCTGATCAGTGCTATCGGAATAGCAGATGTGTGCTTCTGTTCCTTAATCACTTTTGCAAGCTCAATACCATTAATACTAGGCATATTCATATCCGTTAGTATCAGGTCAAACTTGTTATCGGCCGCTAATATCGATAGTGCTTCTTGTGCATTGGTAGCTTCTATAACGTTAATGCTCCAATTCTCCATTTGATAACCAAGTACTTCTCTGTTAGTGGCATTATCATCTACTAATAAGATGCGTTTACCAGTTACAGTATGAAGCTTCTGCGTGTATTCCATACTAATAGGTACATTCTCCGCAGCAGCAGTATGCATATCGAAACTGAAAGTAGCCCCGTTACCGATCGAACTGGTTACCGTAATGTCACCACCCATCAACTGGGTAAGTTTACGGCATATAGCCAATCCTAATCCTGTACCACCATATTTTCTTGTAGTGGAAGAGTCTGCTTGAGTAAAGGCATTGAATAGCTTGGCTTGTTTTTCTTCGGCAATACCTATACCTGTATCCTTAACGGCAAATTCTATCACCAGCTTTCCATCAGCTGAAGACCGCTGGCTTACTTTAACAAAAACCTCACCCTGAGCGGTGAATTTTAAAGCATTCCCAACAAGGTTGATCAACACCTGCTTTAAACGTAATGCATCGCCAACTATCTGTTGGGGTATTGATCTATCGATAAGGTATAATAGACTGATGTTTTTCTCAGCCGCTTTAGACCCAAAAAGGTCTAGCGTATCTTCTATAATATCACGAAGTATCAATGGTTTCTGTTCCAGCTCAAGCATGCCCGACTCTATCTTAGAGAAATCGAGAATGTCATTTATCAATGCTAGAAGGCTTTCTCCACTCACTTTAATAGTGGATAGGTAGTCGCGTTGTTCTGTATCTAGTTCGGTATCGCTTAATAATTCGGCCATACCGATAACACCGTTCATTGGGGTGCGTATCTCGTGGCTCATACTGGCTAAAAATGCACTTTTTGCTTCGTTGGCATTCTCTGCTTCTTGCATGGCGTCTTTAGCCTTGGTTGAAGCTTCTTCTAATTCAGCAGTACGCTTTTGAATGATGCGTTCTAGATTACGACTACGTATTTTCTGTATTCTTGATGCAATTGATGCTGCCCCAATAACAATGAATAAGGCCAGCAATGTAAACCCTACATAAGCTATCTTGGTTAAATACCATGGAGCCAATACAGTAAATGTATAACTAGCTATGCTACCTTCTACATCATAAATGTTTTTCCCCTTAACCTGAAAGGTATAGGTACCTGGCATTAAGTTATTGTATTCCTTTCTAGTCTCCGTTCCCCAAGCCGACCATTTAGTATCGTAGCCCTCTAAATAATAGCTAAACTCGTTATCTCTATCATTGTAAAAGCTGGTAGCCGAAAATTGGATAGAGATAGCGTTATTGTCGAAATCCAATTGTAATGGAGTATTGCCTGAACCACCTAATATCGGTGTGCCGTTTCCACAATAAGCTAAAGAATCGCCAAATGTCATCACCTTTCTTATCAAAGTAGTAAAGGGAGCTTCGTGGTCATACTGTGGAGGCCTGTAACACACTACACCTGCAGTACTACCTAACCATACTTTACCAGTGGGGTCATGAAAAATGGAATAAATACCCTGTTCTGGAAGTTGAGAGAAAACGCCGTTCTCTACTTCGTAACCTCCGTTCTCATTTCCTTGCGCTACTCGTAAAGGTGGTCTGTCTGTATAAGCACCACTTATCCAAACATTATCCTTGTCATCAATTGATAGTCGCTGTATAGGGTGTAAACCATTGGCATATCGTTCGCCAAGCATATCATCGGCCACGAACTTGTTATTAGTTTCATCAAAACTATACAGTCCTTTTGGCGTAGCTAGTAATACCTTATCATTAATAGTGTAAAGGTTAATGTCTTTTAGTTTATTCAACCCTTCGATGCTTTCTATCAGCATACTTTTAGAAAGATCTAAACCAAGAGTGTCGTTGTATGGAATTCGCCAGATCTGATCGCCCGATGTACGTACCCAAAGGTTTCCGTTTTTATCTTCCGTCATGCTCCTAACACCATCCTTTAGCTCAGGAAGCATTTGCTTTTTCAGCCATTGAGAGTCGTGATACTCTAGCGACATAAGACCTTTGCGCGTACCTGCGTATATCCTTCCTTTAGCTACTTTGGAATTATACAACTGGTATACATTGCTATTGCCAGCAATTATCTTGATACTGTAAGGCATTATCTCATAAATACCATCGCTTGCCCCCAGTAGTAGTTTTTCTTGAGCTACAGAGTCTGTTATTGTATGAACGGTAAGTAAACTTCTACTCTGTCCGTTTATTAAAGAAATAGGTTTGAACTCACCATCTTCTAAAAAGAATAATCCTAGGTTGGTACCTGCGTATATCGTTCCGTTACTTTTCGATATGGTGAGTACCGTACCATTTAGGCCAATACTTTCATCCCAATAACAAAAAGGCGAGTTAGCTTCCACTCGGCTAATTCCCTTGTCCATAGCTAGCCAAAGACCTTTGTGCTGATCTTCGAACGCAAAAAGAACGGTTTCACTAAGTGAACCACGTTGCTTATTAATAATAGCTACTACCCTACCAAATTCGTTTACGATATAAGACCCGCCTTTGGTAGTATTAAACACATAATTGCCATTGCTTAGCTTACTGGCATTAAAGAGGTCGTATTTACTAAGGAATGGATGAACTGAATTCTGAAACAGCTTTATCCTATTGAAGTTGTTTTCACTATCATTAGTATTCAATAGAAAAAGACCAGAACGTTTCGTAGAAACCAGCAGCTCTTTATCTTTGTGTGGGAGTAATGATACCACCACCTTTCTGGCAAATGTACGTCCACCATTAACTGGTACTATTTCACCATCACTATCTAATAGCATTAGCCCATATTTGTTATGAGCTAGGTACAATTCGTTATTTACCCAAAAGCAGTTGTGAAAGGCCTTCTTTAGTGCCCAATGCTTTAATTTATCTCCATTCCAAAGGAAAAGGTATTGAGAAGTGTAGAAGTAAATGCCTTGAGGAGTACTAAAAGTATTCCAAACCACATCTACTTGTTCAGGTGCGATGGCTGTTTCGGTAAGTAGCGATACGAATGATGACCGCCCAAGGCTGTCAGGGGCCATATAACCAAAGTCGTTCTTTCCGCCTATAAATACAGTATTACTATCATTAACAGCAATAGAACGAACTACCGATTCTCCACCTATTTTGGTTAATTTCCATTTACTACCATCGTACTCCAGCAAACCTTCATTGTTACCAAAGTACATCATACCCCGTTTGTCCTGTGCAATAGCCCAGTTCCAAGTCTCTGCTTTGTAGTCAGTAGGCGAGTAGTTCTGTATAAAGAACTTTCCGCTCATTTGGGCGGAAGCATACCCTCCTACGAATAGGAAAGCCAAGATCAGCATGGTTTTGAAAGCCGCTCGCATGTTTAGCATTGCTTAATTTCAGTAGTGGTTTTGTACCATTCTTTGCCAGAATGATATGCATATGTACGGATGCAGGAGGCTAAAGTTGCCTCTGCATCTGGTTATTTGCTGTTTGGTGATTAATTTCGACCTTTGCGCCACATTATGAGCATGCTAACAGACAGGATAAAAAGAGCAGTAAGGGATATTGAGAATTTCCCTAAAGAAGGTATTGTATTTAAAGACATTACCCCAATATTAATGGACCCTGAACTGTGTAGCGATATTACCGATGCCTTTGTAGATAGTATGAAAGGTCAAGAGGTAGATGTGGTATGTGGAATTGAAAGTAGGGGCTTCTTTTTTGGACTGCTGCTAGCAAACCGTTTGGGCGTTCCCTTTGTTCCTATTCGTAAACAAGGGAAATTGCCTGGAAACACCATTTCCTATTCTTACGACCTAGAGTATGGTTCAGCAACCATTGAGATACATGATGGGGTGCTGAAACCTGGAAATAAGGTGTTGATACACGATGATCTATTAGCAACTGCTGGTACTGCGCTTGCAGCTACCGAGTTGGTAAAAGCCCAAGGCGCTGAGGTAGCAGCATTCTCTTTTATCGTTTCCCTAGGATTTTTAGATGGCGTAGATAAGTTACTGCATACAGGCGCACCTATTTTTTCATTAGTAGACTATTAATAGATATACCCTATGAACTTTGAACATAACGAGAATCAACAGATGATCGCTCAAATGGTGAGCGATTTTGGAGAGAAAGAATTACGACCTAACGTAATGAAATGGGATGAAGCGCAAGAGTTTCCAGTTGACGTATTTAAGAAACTAGGTGAACTAGGCCTAATGGGCGTTTTAGTACCAGAGGAATACGGTGGGTCAGGCTTTGGCTACCAAGAATATATCACTGCCATTTCAGGCTTAGCTGAAGTATGTGGAAGTATTGGTCTTTCTATGGCGGCGCACAATTCTTTATGTACAGGTCACATTTTACAGTTCGGTAACGAGGAGCAAAAGAAGAAATGGTTACCTAAACTAGCTTCTGCTGAATGGATAGGTGCATGGGGTTTAACTGAGGCTAACACAGGTTCAGATGCGATGCGCATGAGTTGTGTTGCAGTTGAGGATGGCGACCATTGGGTGATAAACGGTTCTAAAAACTGGATAACCCATGGAATTTCTGGAGATGTAGCCGTAGTACTTGCACGAACGGGAGACTTGTTGGATAGCTATGGTATTACAGCCTTTGTGGTAGAACGTGGAACGCCAGGTTTTAGAGGTGGTAAAAAAGAAGACAAGCTAGGAATGCGTGCTTCAGAAACTGCAGAGATGATATTTGAAGATTGCCGTGTGCCTAAGGAGAACATTCTTGGCGAAGTAGGGCAGGGTTTTATTCAAGCCATGAAAATATTAGACGGTGGTCGTATTTCTATTGCGGCACTATCGCTGGGTATAGCTAAAGGAGCTTACGAGGCATCTAAAAAATATGCACAAGAGCGTGAGCAGTTCGGTCAACCAATTGCTAGGTTTCAAGCTATTGCTTTTAAACTAGCCGATATGGCTACAGAGATAGAGGCTGCTGAATTATTGACCCGACAAGCTGCCGACCTTAAGAACAGAGGCAAGAAAATGACCACAGAATCGGCAATGGCCAAATACTACGCATCAGAAGTAGCTTGTAGAGCTGCAAACGATGCTGTACAGATATTTGGGGGCTATGGTTACACCAAAGAGTTCCCAGTAGAAAAATTCTATCGCGACTGTAAACTATGTACTATTGGTGAAGGAACTTCGGAGATCCAGAAGCTAGTTATCAGTCGTAATATTCTTAAATAATTTTCTATTTGCCATTTTTTGGTAGATAGTCTATCTTTGCACCCCTAATAAAGAAACTCAGGTATATGTTAATTATTGATGCCCGCGAAAGCGATTCTATCGACAAGGCTCTAAAAAAGTATAAGAAGAAATTTGAAAAAGCTGGACTTATGCGCGAATTACGTCGCCGTAAGCAGTTTGAAAAGCCTTCTATCAGTCGTCGTACGGAAATATTAAAAGCAGCCTACAAAGAAAGAATGTACGGAAATAAATAAGTTCTTCTATCTTAGAACTTAATATTTCAAAGCATTTTCTCTTGTATGCATGTAGAAAGGTTCCTTACATATCTACAACATGAGAAGCGGTATTCCCAACATACCTTAACTTCTTATAAGAACGACCTTCAACAATTTTCTAATTTTCTTGAGGCTGAGTATTCAATTACTGAGCCTCAAGACATTACACACCAATTCATTCGAAGTTGGTTAGTTCACCTCAGTGAGCAGAATACGGGCACACGCTCTATTAATAGAAAGATCTCTACACTTCGGTCTTATTTCAAATTTCTTCTAAAGCGTAAGCTGGTGGAAAAAGACCCCACCCTAAAAGTTATAGCTCCCAAAGTAGAAAAGCGCCTTCCCGAATATGTGGAAGTAGCTGATATGGAAAAAGTGCTTCACCAAATAGATTATGGCGAAGGCTTTTCAGGTATGCGCGATAGAATGCTTATAGCTACCTTTTACTTTACGGGCATTCGCCTTTCAGAGCTTATTTCACTTAAAGAAAGTGATGTTAATTTGCTTTCTAAGCAAATGAAGGTGCTTGGTAAGGGAAATAAAGAGCGAATAATACCACTCTCAGAAAATATTTTGACAGACCTTACTTTATATATAGAGGAGAAAAAAAGGCTGTTTCCAACTGGTATGTTATTCATTACCGATAAAGGAAAAGCACTTTATCCCAAATTCGTTTACCGAAAGGTGAACAAATGCTTAAGTTTGGTAACTACTATGAGCAAAAAGAGCCCACACGTATTACGACATACTTTTGCAACTCACCTTGCTAATAAGGGGGCAGATATTAATGCTATAAAAGAATTATTAGGGCATGCCGATCTTTCAGCCACACAAGTATATACTCATAATAACATTGAGCGACTGAAAGACGTATATAAACAAGCCCATCCAAAGTCATAAAAAACCCAATGATAAACTATGGAAGTTAGAATACAATCTATCCACTTTACTGCTGATGAAAAACTTTTGGAATTCACCGAAAAGAAGGTGGAAAAGTTATCCCAATTCCACGATCAGATCATGGATGCGGACGTTTTTTTGAAATTTGATAGCGCAAGTCATGCCGTAAAAGACAAAACAGCCGATATAAAGATCAATATTCCGGGTACAACTTTGTTTGCCAGCGAAACGGCTAAAACCTTTGAAGAGTCTGTGGATAGTGCCGTTGAATCCATCCGCCGTCAGGTGCGAAAACGCAAATCTAAAGAGGCTAATTAATTTTCGCATTTTTATTTGGAAAGTCCTACTTCTTATTTGTACATTTGCAAGCCTTTTTAAGGGGGTTGTGTCTTTGAAATAGTACAAACATTTATTGCCGGTGTAGCTCAGTTGGCTAGAGCAGCTGATTTGTAATCAGCAGGTCGGGGGTTCGAATCCCTCCACCGGCTCGCAATAAAGGGAAGGTTCCAGAGTGGCCAAATGGAACAGACTGTAAATCTGTCGCGCAAGCTTCGCAGGTTCGAATCCTGCCCTTCCCACCAGTACTATTTTGAAGAAAATGACCTTAAAAGGGGGAGAGTTTTTTGAATAGGGAAGAATTTTAAGCGGGAGTAGCTCAGTTGGTAGAGCATCAGCCTTCCAAGCTGAGGGTCGCGAGTTCGAATCTCGTCTCCCGCTCTAAGGTGACGAGTTTCGGATTTTGGATTTCGGAAATAAACCATTCGACATTCTTGATTCGAAACTCGTTACTGTCTCTGGCCGCCTTAGCTCAGTGGTAGAGCACTTCCATGGTAAGGAAGGGGTCATCGGTTCAAATCCGATAGGCGGCTCACGCAGTGAGCGTGTTCCGAGCGGTTCGGGATACGCTTTTTGTTGTGCAATAATGGTGTGCTTGGCTAGAATAATTTAATAGTACATCTGGATTTACTTTACGCTTATTAAATCGAGAAAATGGCGAAAGAGACGTTTCAACGCACAAAGCCTCACGTGAACGTGGGGACAATCG
>CAYGTK010000048.1:0-21504 GCA_964352775.1 uncultured Chitinophagaceae bacterium | reverse complement strand
TCTCCAACCCTCCCCTACTGCAGGCTAACGGACCAATTGAAGCACTAGCGGTTCACGGACAAAACCTCTACATAGGTGGGGTTTTCACGGAACTAGCTGGTGAAACCGTGAAAAATATTGCCCAATGGGATGGCGGCTTGTTACCCTACAATATGGATAACGGAGTCGACTTTCCCGTTTACTCCATATACGAACACGAAAAGCAAGTTTGGGCTGGCGGTAAGTTTGTAGAAGACACCGTTAACTTTAACACATTCGGCTTATCCGTTTGGGATGGCCAAATGTGGACTAACCAGGTAAGCCAGATAAGCTGGTCGATATGGGGCAATGATTCTGCAAGGATCACCCAAATTGGCGCACCCAATGGTGATATAATGATCTCTGGAGAATTCTTCTACTACCCTATGTATGGCTCTTATGGTCAAAACCTCATTTCACTTACTGATACAGCAGGCTATCTAGAGGGTAATGGATACATTGGTGCTATGGACGGATCAATATATTGCTACGAATCATACGATGATAAGCTGTACATCGGTGGCTCATTTCGCAATATCACCAACTATATCAACTTTATGCCTGATACTTTATCAGCTCCATTTATCGCCAGCAGCCCATTTAAGGCTGATACGCCAAATGGTATAAGTGGCAACGAAATACCACAGCTAAGCATTTACCCTAACCTTACCAGTAGTAATGCTACTATTCAATTGGACAGGTCCATGCAAGATGGCCGTATATCATTATTCGATATGAGTGGTAAACTAGTAATGCGTAAAAGTATTGATGGCAGTACTCAGCAAATTAATTTAAACAGAAATGACCTGACTTCAGGTCAATACATTATTCGCGTAGAAACGCGCGAAGAGGTGATAGGCCAAGGCCGTATCATTTTCCAATAGTTCGTCTTTCCTTTCTCTTTCAATAGTCCGAGCCCTCATGTCTGCTAGCATGGGGGCTTATTTATTGGAAAAATACTGTGATTGATTAAAGGGAAAGCCCTAATTCCTACGCCAGAAATACGGCGTAAAAATGATGAGTACGGTAAATATTTCTAAACGACCTACCAGCATTAAAAAGGCCAATATCCATTTCCCTAAAGCTGGCAACTCATAGAAGGAATGGCTAGGGCCAATGCTACCAATACCTGGCCCCACATTACTTAGCGAGGTGGCTACAGAGCTTATTGATTCTTCAAAACCTACACCCTGTGCAGCCATTAATATGGAGCCAACCACAAAAATGAAAATGTATAATAGCAGGAATGCTAGCAAATTATAAATCTGCTGACTACTTACGGCTTCCCCATTCATACGAACGGGAATGATAGCCTTAGGGTGCAAACGGCGTTTGAATTCGCTAAAACCATTCTTCATTAACAAAACAATACGCACCAATTTAAAACCACCACTAGTAGATCCTGCTGATGCTCCTAAGAAAATGAGCACAAAGAATACCAAGGTCATAAACGTACCCCAGCTGGTAAAATCGGCCGTAGCATAGCCTGTAGTGGTTAGTATAGATACTACTTGAAATAATGCGCTTCTAAACGCTTCTTCTACGGGTAAATCACTTATTTGATAAACTGACGCTGAAACTATAGTCAATAAAAAGAGCACCGTTAGCACATACCATTTAAACTCATCGTTACGCTTAAGTATGTCTAATCGGCCTTTAAAACCAAAGTACAACATCGTAAAATTAGTACCCGCTAAGAACATGAATACGATAATTATATAGTGTATCCAAGCAGAATCGAAATGCCCCACACTTGCTTGCTTGGTGGAGAAGCCACCTGTACTCATGGTAGTAAGCGCGTGGTTAATGGCATCGTAAAAAGTCATGCCCGCCACCCATAACAGTATAGTTTGTAGAACGGTAAGCGCCACGTATATCACCCAAAGGCGCTTGGCTGTCTCTTTAATTCTAGGGTGTATTTTATCTTTTGTAGGCCCGGGTGCTTCGGCAATAAATAACTCCATACCGCCAATACCTAGTAGGGGCAAAATAGCTATCGTCAATACAATTATCCCCATCCCCCCAATCCATTGGGTCATGCTACGCCAAAATAATATCCCTTTAGGCAGCGACTCAATATCGTTCAATATACTGGCCCCCGTTGTGGTAAGGCCACTCATAGTCTCAAAAAAGGCATTGGTATAGTCGGGTATGGCTCCACTTAATACATAGGGCAATGTTCCAAACAAAGCCATAAATAACCACCCTAGTGTTACGGTTAAATAGCCATCGCGCTTACGAATCTCATCGTCTGACGCATTACGAGTAAATACCCAAGCCAAAAAGCCGACTAAGGTTGTAACTGCCCCTGAAATAGCCATTGGTAGTAAACCACCTTCTCCAAAAAAAATAGAAAAGGGAATGGCCGTAAACATCAAAAGACCACAAATGATAAGCAATGAGCCTACTGTATGAGTTACAACTTTATAGTTGATGAGCTTTCTCACACGAAGAAACGTTCGGCTTTGTGAATAGCATCATTCAAGGAGAATACAATTACTTTATCACCTGCCTGTATCTCAAAATCACCTAGCGGGAAATGAGCCTTATCGTTACGCATCACTCCAGCAATATGAGCATCATCAGGAAAGCCTAGTTTTTTGATAGGTCGCTTAGTTACCTTGCTACCTGCCTTTACAATAAACTCAATTATCTCGCCATCTACCCCATGCAGGTTAGCAATGGCACTTACATCTCCTTGACGAACGTGGCGGAATATTTCACTAGCCGCAATCACTTTCTTATTTATCAAGGTATCAATACCTATGTTGTGGGTTATGTTGAAGTAGTCAATATTCTCTACGCGTGCTATCGCCTTTTTCACACCATGTGATTTAGCCATAAGCGAAGTAATGATGTTGGTCTCCGAATCATTAGTAGCGGCGATAAACGCATCCATGTCTGATAAACCTTCTTCTAAAAGCGTATCAATATCACGTCCATCAAAATTCAATACCAAAGTATTGTTCAGCATTTGAGCAAGCTCTTCTGAGCGCTTACGGTCTTGCTCTATTATGGTGACCTTGTACTTCTTCTCTAGCATTTGCGCCGTAAGTAAACCTATCCTACTACCACCTAATATCATCACCGTTTCAATATCGAAACAGTTCTTACCACAGATGTTCAGTACATCATTGGTATGCTCTTTATCAGTAATGAAGTACACAATGTCTTTTGTCCGTATGACGGTATCGCCCTTTGCAATTAAGGTTTTATTCTGCCGCTGAATGGCAATGGGCTTATAAATGAACCCAGGGCTAAGCAGATCAGTATCGCGCACCTTGTGATTCACCACGGGAGAGTCTCCATCTACAGCAATTCCGAACACAGAAAGCCTTCCATCTTCAAAATCAAAACTATCGGTAAATGCCGAATGCTGTATGAGGCGTTCAATTTCGTTAGAGGCTAATTCTGTAGGTGATACGATGGTATCAATTCCCATATCTTTAAAAACCGCACGGTTCTTCGGGTCGTGTATTTCAGTATTACTGAATCGAGCTATGGTAGTTTTGGCTCCAAGCTTTTTACCCAATGCGCATACATAAAAGTTGGCCTCTTCAGAAGAGGTAACTGCTATCAGAAGATCACAACCATCTACTTTAGCTGTTTTCAAAATGGAAAACGACTTAGCATCACCGGTAATGGTAATTACATCAAGGCGATTCTGCACATGTTGCAGGCGTTCTTCATCTTGATCGATAAGATAGATGTCTTGATCATCTGTTGAAAGTAACTCTGCCAAGTGATAGCCTACTTCCCCTGCCCCTGCAATGATTATGCGCATAACTGTTAGCAGCCTTTATTACTGCGCTGCAAAGGTAGTAGATATAAGTTTGGTTAACCCAACAACAAATAGTCTGTAGAGAGATAAATAATTTGGTTTATAAAATAAACTAGTTTACATTTGAAGAATCATCAAATACTCTACCATGAAAACAAACGAACAAACTTTAGAACCACAAGAAAGCTTAGCCATCATCCAAGAGATGATAGGGCGAGCAAAAAAGAACTACCAACACAATAGCTTCTACTTTCTAGTTTGGGGAGCATTAATGTGCACAGCAGGCATTGTAGAATTCATTCTGCAGCATCAAATGAGTTTTGACTACTTCTGGGTGGTGTGGCCCATTGCTGGAACCGTTGGCGGCGTTATTACTGGCATCCATGCAAGTTCGAAACGGAAGGTTGATGGTGCTTCTTCTTTGGTAGATAAGCTATTATCATACCTGTGGGGTGGTACTATTATCACACTGATACTGCTGATTTTTGCTACTGTACCATTTAAGTTAAACCCTAGCCCATACATACTACTATTAGTAGGCTTACCTACTTTTGTTTCTGGTATGGCTCTTGGCTTCAAACCTTTAATGATAGGAGGAATAGTATTTTGGGTGATCGGCATGTTCAGTCTATTCTATTTGCCAGGATATACATCCCTACTGTACAGTTTAGCCATCTTCTTAGGCTATATCGTACCTGGTATTCTATTGAAAAATGCCAAGAATGACTAGGTTCAGTAACCTCGACCCTTTATTACACTCTCAATTGCGCTTAGCCATAATAGCCTTGTTGTTAGACCTAGAGTCGGCCGACTTTCCATTCATTAAAAAGGAAACTGGAGCAACGGCAGGTAACTTAAGCATTCAAGTAAAGAAACTGGAAGCTGCAGGATATATTAGTGTTAAGAAGCAGTTTAGTGATAGTTATCCGCAAACTACTTGCAGCATCACCCAAAAAGGGATAACTGCTTTTGAGAACTACGTAAAGAGCTTACAGCAGTATATTGCCCCCGCTAAGAAAGACTGACCATCTACTAGATAAGGCCGCTATTAGGCACAAAAAAAGGGCTCCGAAATTCGGAGCCCTTTTCTTATTTATCTTAAGCTAGTACTAGCGAATAACAGTGAACGAACGTACTACTTTAGTTCCTTCTACTTCAAACTGAACGAAGTAGCGGCCTCTGTTCAAGGTACTTACATCAGCAGTAGCAGATGTACCGTTAACATTCCAGCTCATTCCTGACATTTCTTTACCTGCTAGGTCAAATACAGTGATAGCATCGATAGCGATAGGGCTGCTAATGCTCAATGCACTTGCTGTAGGGTTAGGGAATACATTGATACTGCTCAATACACTTTCCTCTATTCCAACTGATATATCGCTAGTTTGGCGTACATATATTTGGTAGAATCGGTCACACGGATCAGGATCCATAGCAGGATCTGCCATTATAGAGAAATAGAATTGCGCACCAACACCTGTAGCAGTGAACAGAGTACTTGGCTGCGGTGGTTCAACCGGAAAAAGGTCTTTATCAAAGAAAAGTTCATATTCATCCCCGCCTTGGTTTCTTACTTTCCAAGTAAAGTCTGTTGTGCCTGTCGAGCTTACAAAGGTCAAGTTCTCCATTGTTACTAAGGTGGCTTCTGTTGACTCGTCAAGATCTTGAACTACTAAAGGAGCAGGAACGGACCCTGTACCTAATACATTTATGGCAGTAATGAAACCTATTTGTGATTTTCCAGAGAATTGGCCTATAGTACCAGTAATCTCAATTGAGTCACCCTCATTTACTGTATAACCAAAGTTATCAGATGGAGAAAACACGCCAAGTCCACCAGTGCCATCATTTATATAAAAATCTAATGGTGTTCCAACACGATAATTTGGACTGATGACTGTTCCGCGAACCGTACATTCCACACCTAAGCTATCTGCATAGCACTCTACACTATTACCTAGCACTGTACCAATGCTATATGCTGGCGCTGCAACTACTGGAGCATCACTAGCATTAACTGTTAGTGTGAAAATGCTATCTGCACCAATGATGTAATTAGGTGCACCCTGAATGTTGCGAAGTACGAATGTAAATGACTCAGCTGGCTCGTTTAAAGTATCGTCAACAATAGGAATAGTTAAGCTCATCATGTTCGTACCAAAGAAAACAGCAGTACCACCAGTAAAACCATCAATGGTAGAAGTATCGCCCGAAAGAAGAACAACCTCTACACTAAAGTTGGCCATCAAACCAGGTACGTTAACGTTCATATCAATATTAACCGAACCACCTTCTTCAGCAATTGACTTGCTTATTGGAGCGAAGCGTACTAATGTATCTACAATTGGTCCACAAGGTGTCATGCTGTGGCTTCCTAAGAATGAGAACGTATTTTGCGGCTCAACGTCCCACTGGGTAGCACCAACACTCCAATCAGGAGTACCGCCTTGAACACCTACCTTACGAACTAGTGTAAACTCGTTAGTTGCACCAGCGCCTACTGGCCAATTATTACTAGCACCTGGGTTAACACCCCATTCACCAATAGCATCAACGGTGTCTCCGTTCATATTTAGGATAACTAATGCATCGTTCCCGTTATAGTTGGTTAGTTCCGCTAAGGTATCTGCTACAGAAGTAATGCCTGCAACAGTTGCATTAGGGTTTCCAACAACGAATACTCCACCAGGTTGAATAATAGCATTGAATCGGTGAACAAATGGAGGACTGAAGTTTCCAGAACCCGACAGAGCATACAATTGGAAAGTGTAGTCATTCAGATCGATAGCTGAATTAGTAGGGTTGTATATTTCTAGGGCTTTGCTGTTGCTGCTTCCTTCAACATACTCAGAGAAGAAGATGTCTGTACATGGTTGTGCTGCCGCAAAAGTCGCGGTTAATACAACCAATAGTAAAGTGCTTAGGTTTTTCATGGGATATACTTAAATTTTGTGCAAAATAACGGAATTCCACTCATACAGAGTAGTATCAAGATATTAACCGATCGTTAATGGGTTAGCGATGGATCAATAAAGGCTTAGTAATGACTTGTCCTTCAGCTAAAAAGCTACACAGATAATAACCTGCCTGCAATGAAGACACATCTACCGTTTCTCCATTACCAATAAACTGACCCAGCATTTGCTGGCCTTGAATATTCATAATGCTCATTTCCCAGGTATAACTACCACTTGGAAGTGTTACTGTAAAGGCATCTTTAGCTGGAAGTGGATATAGGTTTACTTGATCGGAAAGACTGTTTTCATCAATGCTCACGTTCAAGGCACACGGTCCTTTCAAGGTCATATCGCTGAAATCGATACAATCAACCAATTGCGGAAAGTCTATAAAAGGGTTACGGTTGTTCTGTTCCGAATAAACATATTCGTGACGGGCTTGCTCAAAAGCATCCACAGGGTCTTGCACATGCCAATCGAATAACACCTGCCAATCTTGGTTCTCTGAATCGCTTAATAGGTTATCAAAGCCCCAATTTTCAAGGTACTTACCATTGTAGGTAAGCATCATGTAAAATTTAGCACGAGCCAAGTCTCCTTTACGGTCATCTCTTACCTCTGCTACATCTTTATTACGGCTATCTCTTCCTTGGCGAAATTCTAAATAGTTGAACGTAGCTGTTACAATATCATCGCTCACAGGATAGTTAAGACGAGCCTGATTTACATCACCTTCTACTAAACTTAGTGCATGCGCATCGGTACCTTCAGGTGTTTGCTGAAAGTCAGTCCTACTGATATTCATAAAGTCTATCCACGAAAAAGGCATGCGGTGCTCACGGGTATACCCTTGTTGTGAAAAATCGAAACTACCAGAGAATATCGAAAATTCATTACTGTACTGGCAATTCGCTACTTTTTGACCATTAACGGTGTCACGTGCTAAAAAGTTATTTACCACGGTAGCGTCAAAATCGTCATAGTCAATGATAGTATGTGGTTCTACCAAGTTTGAAAGGTCTAAAAGTAGAGATGGAGCATTCTGATCGATACTATTGTAGTAGCTACCATAGTTTGCGCCAGCCGATCGTATGATATCAGTTAAAGGATCAACCGTTAAGTAATTACAAGTAGAAGACGTGTTGTTATCAATATTATAGGCAAAAACGGCAAAGTAGTAGTTGGTACTAGCTACTGTTTCGCGTATCTCAATATTTGAATTACCTGATAACGTGTAGAATACTTTGGCATTACCTAGGCCTTCGCCCTTGCTGTATCTTACCCCATCTTGTGGAGTAGCTACAATAGGCTCACGTGCACGCAGTACTAAATATCTATCTGCAGAGGTGCTCGAAAAGCTCACACTCATACGGTAAGGCAGATCTAGGCTACCTTTCGTAAGGTCCGTAGGTTGTTCGGTAGGTTCCTGGGCAAGTTGTGCGAATAAATTAGAAGAAAGAAATAGTAATAGGAAAAGGGAATAACGCATATTAGTTTACTTCTTTCAGCAAATATAGGAATACTGGGTAGTGATCGCTATATCCACCTTGGTAATTAGGGCCTGAATAGCTCCTGAATGGGTACCCTTTGTACCGCCCCGTTTTCTGTACTAAGAAGGGTTTGTTGAACACTACTGCTTGATGGTAAAAGAAGCCTTTCTGCGACTTATCCAACAGACCAGAAGAGATTATCACCTGATCGAACAGATTCCACGAGTCGCGATAAGCTAGGGTACCAATACCTTTCTTATTGTATGCTGCCCAAGGATTGAACAGGTCGTTCTTCCGCATTTCTTCTTGTTTACCCTTGGCTTTTAACACTTTCCTTACGCTAGTGCTTATGGGGTCGTCGTTCATATCGCCCATCACTAGTATTTTGGCATCGGTATCTTCAGCCAACAAGCTATCTATAACTACTCTAGCCACTGCCGCCGCTGTTTCTCTTAGGGGGCTGCTCTTTTGCTCGCCACCACTACGCGATGGCCAGTGATTTACAAAAAAGTGCATTGGCTCTCCGTCAAACAAACCCCATACCCATAAAATATCCCGGGTGTAGTCTTCATCTCCATTGTCGCTTGGCAAATGTACTTTCAAGGCTTTACTGCCCTTGCAGTTAAAATAGGCCGGATTGTACAATAAGCCTACATCTATTCCCCGCTCATCTGGCGATTGGTAGTGTACTATCTGATAATTACGGTCTTTTATAGTCGGCATTTTCACCAGGTCTTCTAGCACACTGCGGTTCTCTATTTCTGCTACGCCTAATATGGCAACGCCATCGGGGGAAAGGTCAGTTCCTAATTGAGAAATAACGAAAGAGAGGTTAACCAGCTTTTCGTTATAGATCTTAGTACCATAACCACGAGAACCTGTTGGGGTATATTCTGAGTCGCGAGTATTGGGGCTATCCAGCGTATCAAATAGATTTTCTAGGTTGTAAAAACCAATGGCCCCTACTTTGTAATCCTTCTGACCAAAAGCGGAAAGACTTGAAATAAGAACCAGTAGAAAAATAAATATGCGTAAGCTCATAATATCGAAGTGGTTTGTTGATCATGATTCAATATTCGAGCCAAAAGTACTTTTTTTAGCTGTAGTAGTGTAAAAGGTACAGCGGGGTTATGTTCATGTTAACATTGACCTTTCTTATTCAAAAAGAGTAAATAGTAGTAATTTTGCTCTCCGCAAGACAAAGCCCTATGCTTAAACAATTCCACCTCTCACAATTTCTTACGTTCCTATTCCTTTGCATATCCACGATGGCCTTTGCGCAATCAGGATCAGTAGCCGGTACGGTTACAGACATAGCAACAGGAGAGCCAATGGCCAATGTGAACGTTTTATTAGTAGATACCGACTTTGGTGCGCTAACTGATGACAGAGGTAACTTCAAAATAGCAGATGTACCTGTAGGGGAATATCAATTGAGCGTGATAGCTGACCTGTATAAAGCAGAAACACAGTCTATATCTATTGTTAAAAGCTCGGAACTTAATGTGGGCAAGGTAGAAATACAACAACTAGATGGTGTTAACCAGCTTGGTGCGGAAGATATTATTCCCACCATTACGCTTACAGAAACTGACCTGCAAGGCGATGGTACGCAAAACGTATCGGGTCTATTAACGGCTAGCCGCGATGTATTTATAAATGCTGCCGCCTTTACTTTCGGATCATATCGATTTAATATTAGAGGATACGATGCCAGTAACACTTCTGTGTTCATGAACAACGTATCAATGGCAGACCTAGAGAACGGTAGAACGTTCTGGAGTCAATGGGGTGGATTGAACGATGTAACTCGTGGCCGCGAGAACACCGTTGGCCTAGACCCTACTGATTATGCCTTTGGTGGTGTAGGTGGTGCTACTAACATTGATACTAGAGCTAGTAACCAGTGGAAGCAGTTGCGCCTTTCTTATTCAGCTAGTAACCGTAGCTATCGTAACCGCTTTATGGCTACGTATAATACAGGATTACTACCTAAGAAATGGGCAGTGTCTTTATCAGCTTCTCGCCGTTGGGCGCAGGAGGGTTACATTGAAGGAACCCACTACGATGCATGGTCGTACTTTGCAGCTGTAGAAAAAATAATGGGCGATCACTCTGTTAACGTATCCGTTTTTGGTGCGCCTACCAAAAGGGGTAAAACTGGTCCAAGCGTACAAGAAGCCTACGACCTTGCCGGTTCTAATTACTATAATCCTAACTGGGGTTATTTGAATGGTGAAAAAGTAAACTCTCGTGAGGCACGTAGTCACCTTCCTACTTTTATAGCTACTCATGAATGGGAGATAACTTCTACTTCATCCATAATGACTTCTGCGGCTTACCAATTCGGGCAGAACGGTAGCACGGCCTTGAACTGGTTCAATGCACCAGATCCTCGCCCTGATTACTACAGAAACCTACCGAGCTTTATTGATGACAGTACATTATTGGTGCAAAGCCAAGACAACTTTTTAGGTGACCCCAACCGCTTGCAAATAGATTGGGAAGGTATATATGCGGTAAACGAAATTGACCGCACCACTATTGAGAACTTTAATGGCACAGGAAGAGATACCACACTGAACCTAGCCCGTTATATGATAGAAGATAGACGCTTTGACCGTAAGCGTTTTAATGCCAATGTAGTTTATCAGAATACTATTGCTAGCAGATATACCATTAACGTTGGTGCTAACTACAACTGGCAGCAAAGTGATAACTACAAGCTAGTAGATAATTTACTAGGTGGAGATTACTTCATCGACTTGAACCAATTTGCAGAGCGTGATTTCCCTACGGATGACAATGCTATTCAAAACGACTTAGATAACCCTAATCGCTTATTGCGAGAAGGTGATCGTTTTGGTTATGATTACAACATCACCACCATGGTGGCTAATCCTTGGGCACAGGTAGAAGTGAAGTTGAATAAGTTCGACTTCTTTGCTTCTGGTCAATTCACTTACACCGAATTTTACCGTACAGGTAACGTGCGCAACGGTTTGTTTCCTGAAACATCTGCAGGTGATTCTGAGAAGAGTAAATTTTACAACTATGGTGTAAAAGGTGGACTTACGTATAAAATAAATGGCCGCCACTATTTATTCAGTAATGCAAGCTATTCAACACGTGCACCATTTGCACAAGAAGCGTTCATCTCTCCACGTACCAGAAACGAGTTAGTAAGCGGCTTACAAAGCGAAACCATTTACTCTTACGAGGGTGGTTACCTACTTCGTTCTCCTAAAATTAAAGCTCGAGCGGTATTCTATTTCACCCAGTTCTTAGATGGATTAGACACCTACGGTTTCTACTACGATGTAGAACAGAACTTCGTGAACATTACCCTTAACAATATCGACAAACGCCACCTAGGTGGTGAGTTCGCCATTGAAGCACAAGTAGCACCTGGCTTGAAGCTATCTGCTGTGGCAGCATTAGGGCAGTACATTTATAACTCTAGGCAAGAGGCTACCATATCTATTGATAACAGTGCAGAAGTAGTAGCTGATGGGCAAACTATTTACTCCAATAACTTCTTCATCTCTGGCACACCACAAATGGCCACTACTTTCGGTATCAATTACCGCTCGCCTAAGTACTGGTTCGCTAATGTGAATTTCAACTACTTCGATAGAGTGTTCATCAACTTCAACCCTATTCGCCGTACAGAAGAGGCATTGGACTTGATAGACCAATCAAGTCAATTGTTTGACGATATAGTTAACCAAGAAGAAGTAGGTGGCCAGTTTACTATGGATGTATTTGGTGGGGCTTCTTTTAAGCTGAACAAGTACTTCAAGAACATGAAGCGCAGCTACTATATCAACCTTACCGTTGGTATAAACAACATAACGAACAACAGAAATTTCATAACTGGTGGGTTTGAGCAAACTCGCTTAGAGCAACAAGAGAACGATCTAGATCGTTTTCCACCACGCTACTTCTACTCGTTCGGAACTAACTTTTTTGTGAACATCACCTTTAGAATGTAATACCCACCTGGGAAAAAGATAAGGAACATGAGCCTTTTAAGAACATTGACATTATTGCTACTAGTAGCAGCCAGCTTTTCATCGTGCGTTAAAAACGAATTTGACCGACCAGATAACGGTGGTTGTATTGATGAAGCACTAGAAGCTAACCTTACCATCGCTGAATTGCGCCAGCAGTTTGCAGGTAATGCACTTCAAATAGACCAAGACTACATCATTGAAGGTGTAGTTATTTCTGACGACTCTAGGGGTAACTTCTTTAAGCAGATAGTTATTCAAGATGAAACTGCAGGTATACTAATATTGGTAGACAAAGTGAACGTATATACTGACTACCCAGTAGGGCGTAAAATATACGTTAAGCTGAAAAACCTTTACCTAGACGACTTTGCAGGGACTTTACAACTAGGTAGCAGCATTGACCCTGAAGATGGTGACTTGCAAAGAATACCACAATCACTGATAACTGACTTTGTTTTCAAGGGCCCTTGTAACCAACCTTTAGTGCCAGTTGAGCTTACACCTACAGCTATTGATCCAGTTGCACACCAAAGCCGCTTGATAAAGTTGATAGGCATGAAGATGGATAATCGCGATGCAGGGGTGACCTTTGCTGACCCAGGCGGTACTTCTTCTCAGAATAGAACTATGGTGGGTTGTAATGGTGGATCGCTAATTATGCGTACGAGTGATTTCTCTAAATTCGCGGGCGATATTACACCAACAGGAGCATTTGATGTGGTTGGTGTTTTCGCTGTATTTAACGATGACAGACAATTGACCATAAGAGATGTAACTGACATTACCGAAGCTGATGGCGACTGCCCTTGTATAGCAAGCACAGGTACTGTTAATGGAACTACAACCTACCAAATAGACGATGTACGTATTGTAGACGATAACCAGAACTTTATTTTGAATGAAGACTTTACTAGCGTGAATGATGGTTCTCCAGTTAACTTAGCTGGATGGAAAAACATTGCTCAAGTTGGTAATGTAGTTTGGGAAGGCGATGGTTTTCAAAGTGATAACTACGTACGTGGTTCAGCTTTTCAAAGTAATCAAACTGAGGTAGTTGCTTGGTTGATCACTCCAATGGTAACCATTAAAGGTGATGCAGAGACCTTCTCTTTTGAAACCAAAGATGCCTTTGATAACGGAGCTATATTGGAAGTATTCATCTCTCAAGATTACGACGGCGTAAGCAACTCACCACAAGATTTTACTTGGGAGAAGGTTTGCCCAGAAATATCTACTGGTGCCGATGGATTTGCACCTAGCTGGGTGCCTTCAGGCAATGTTGACATTAGTGCATTCACGGGTAATATTTACATAGCATTCCGTTACAAAGCGGGCGATAACTAATAGGTGCAGCATCCTTAGGATGTCCACAACTCATTACTTGTTTAACAGGGCTAGTTTAGTACCTTAGCCCGCTGAAACAAACCCTACCCTATGGGGAAAACAAAGAATTTTCAGGTAGCCATGTCTACCTTAGCTGGTAGTTCTTTCGGCAACTTATTAAAAGTAATAAAGGGTCGTAATGTACATGCCGAACGCAAGTTTCAGCTAATTAAGACCATGGCTGTTTCATTAGTGGCAGAACCATTTAGATGGTGGGAAAGAGCTAGGCATGGTTACAAGCTAGGCGAAGTAAAACTAGATAAAGACCCCGTATTTATAATTGGCCATTGGCGCAGCGGAACTACTCATCTTCATAATTTACTTTGTAAAGATCCGCAGTATGGTTATGTAAGCACCTATCAGGGTGTGTTTCCCAACCATACCCTAGGTGGCAAGTGGTTGTTCAAAACCATTATGCGGTTTTTAACACCAGAAAGAAGGCCTTCAGACAATATGAAGCTGTCTACCGATCTTCCACAAGAAGAGGAATTCGCTTTAGGTAATATCAACCCCTACAGTTTCTATAACTTCTGGTACTTCCCTGATAGCTGGATGGAATTTTACGATCGCTTTATTAGTTACGAAGGGCTAAAAAAGGAAGAGCGCGAACGCTGGATAAAAGACTATAAGGTACTAGCCAAAAAGGCAATGATAAATACCAAAGGTGAACGCTTCATCTCAAAGAACCCTCCACACACAGGAAGGGTAAAATTGCTTTTAGAGGCTTTCCCAAATGCCAAGTTCATCTACATCTATCGTAACCCAATGATGGTGTTTCCATCTACTATCAAACTGATAAATAGCACTATACCACCGTTAACTTATCAAAATGTTACGGAGGAAGAGATAGAAAAGAACGTATTAGAGGTGTATAAGCGCATAATTAAGCGCTACGAAGAAGAGAAAGCATTAATACCTGAAGGCAACTTAGTAGAGGTTCGTTTTGAAGACTTTGAACAAGACAATGCAGGTGGGCTAGAAAACATCTATAAAGAACTAGGCTTGTCGGGCTACAAGGAAGCTTATCCGCACTTTAAAGCCTATATGGATTCCGTAAAACGCTACAAGAAGAACGACTACAACTTCGATAAAGAAATGGTAGATAAGGTAATGGAACATTGGGGTTTTGCTATGGATCTGTACGATTATGAAGTACCTAACAACGTAGAGTTAGTAGCCAGCGAATAGTTTGGCAGTATATTTGATATTTTTGGGAAAACCGAATACATGAAATACATCAGTATCGCATTGATAAGCCTTTCTATTCTACTAAGTGGTTATGCCATTAATGGTGGATTTGAAGGGAAAGTTAAATTCTCTATTAAGGTAGAAGGGCAAAACGCCCAAATGATACAGGCCATGATGCCTACCGCCTACAACTATCACTTCCGCGGAAAGGATATGCGCTTTATTATGGAAGGCGGCATGATGTCATCACTTATGGGTGATATATTAGTAGACAGCAAAAAGGATGTTACCTATATCATTCAGCACAGCAGCCAGTCTATTTTTGAGCTTCCTACGGAAGATGTACAAGAAGGAGAAGATGCCATACCTGCATCTAAGCCAAAGGTAACCCCATTAAACGAAACGGAAACCATACTAGGGTATAAGTGCAAAAAGTATGAAGTGGTTATTGTTTCGCAAGGAGCAGAATCAGTAAGCCATGTTTGGTCTACCACAGATCTTGATATTGATATAGAGAAAGCTGAATCTGGCAGATTTGGTGGTAATATGTTTTTCGAAGGTGTACCAGGCTTTCCGCTTAAAATGGTAGCTACCTCCAATCAAGGTGGACTTACATTGACCTTTACCAATGAAGCAATATCCATTGAAGAACAGAAATTGAGCGATGAGTATTTCAAACTACCCGCTAGCTATACTAAGAGAGCTTTTGACCCTAAGATGTTCTCTATAGGAGGCAATTAATGAGAGAGGAGAGTGATATGCGATTAGAAGACGAGATAAAGCAGACCAAATCATTTAAAGACCCTTATCACAAGCTACAAGTGAACTTGATGTTCACCGCTAGCTGGATACGGAATTTGAATACCCAATATTTCAAGCCTTACAATATCAGTCCGCAGCAGTATAATATCCTAAGGATATTGCGTGGGCAGCACCCTAAGCCAGCCAGTATCAATTTACTGATGGACCGAATGCTCGATAAGATGTCGAACGCTTCGAGATTGGTAGAGAAACTAAGACTGAAAGGCTTTGTAGCCAGAAAAGACAGCAAGGAAGACCGTAGAAAAGCAGATGTGGTAATTACTGAAAAGGGTTTAGATCTATTGGAAGAGATAGATGTAACTATGGGTAAACTAGAAGACGATTTCCGTACCCTATCGGTAACGGAAGTAGAGAAATTGAACGAACTATTAGATAAAATGCGCGGGTGATATGAAACGAATATTACCTTACCTACTTGGTCTTTTCGTATTAGCTAGCCTAGGTTGTGGCGATGTTGTTGGAACTGGTGGAGGTAATTGTGATCTTACAGGCTCATCACTTTCTGCAACCATTAATGGGCAGTTCTGGTGTTCTAACTCGTTCCTGACAGCTAACTTGATAAACAACCAAATAGTTATTGAAGGTGCTTCAGGTGCTGAATTTCTGACCTTAAGGATATTTGACTACAATGTGGAAGGCACCTATACTACAGATGGCACATTCAACACCATTTCTTACAACAGCAATATACTTGGTGCTTTTGAAAGTACCGATTTTAGTCCTGGTCAGCTAATAATAACCGAACATGATGCCGATGAGAACATCTTAAAGGGAAACATTGATGCTACGCTGATATCTGGTCTTGGCGAAAACGTTCTCCTTTCTGGACAATTCGATGTGATCTACATCGAGTAAGCTGGTTCTTCAACCTTTGTCTTATCTGGTAGTGGTTTCCCGAATTCTCTCCAAAGATCTAGCACATTGCTGTTTATCCAACTTTCTACTTCTTTTCCGAGTACTCCCCCATCCGTTTCTTGAATAATAGGACCGATACGCACTTTAACTTTGGTACGGTGTTTTCCAAAGCAGCTAATAAAATGGGGTAAAAAGGTATCCTTACCTATCCAAGCATCTGCGGTGTTCTCATATTCTATCGCTACTGGCACAACTGGGATATTTCCATCAGCGGCGATGTAGAACATACTGGGTTTCAGGTCTACAATACCTGGACCTTCGTAAGTAGTCCCTTCGGGGAAAATGGTGACAGATAGACCTTGGCTTAAACGGTCTTTCACCTTATCACGAGTTTCTATTCGGCTATCCTTGTTATTTCTATCTACGGTAATGGTATTCGTGCCTCTAAGTCCCGCACCTATCAAAGGCCATTTCAGCACCTCAGCCTTTACTACGAATACACTTGGCAATAAGGAAGACATAATAGCCCCATCCAGATAGCTTCGATGGTTGGGTAACACTAGCACCTGCTGCTTTGGTAATTCACCCTGCAACTCTACTTCCACCGAAAGCCACTTCAACATAGCCTTCGCCCATTCTGATGGGTGGCGGGTAGCAATGTCCATTGAAAAGCCTTTGATGGCCGTCAATATCACTAATCGCAACACAAAGTAGGTAGTACCCAAAGCAAAACCTACAAAGCGATATAGTCCGCGTAGGGTTTTCACTTTGCTTTATTCTTCAACTCAATGCTGTAATCCGTATAAGTACTTTCGGGTAGGTCGTCCACCTTCAGCACCATTAAACCATCTAACGCATTCGAGAATTTAGGATCAACATTAAAGCCTATTATTCTGGCATTCTGACTGATGTATTTCTTCAAAAGAATGGGTACACCCATATGCCCAGGCTCAATGTCCTGCAATAGCTTATTGAGCGACTTCAAGTCTTTACCAGCTTTTTCTAACAAGATCTTTAAGTCTTCATTTCGCAGTTTTACACGGTACTTTTTCCGCGGCTTTATTTGCTTCGCTATTTCGTTGTCAAAGTAATTCTCTTGTATGTGCTTTATCAATAAGCTTCGCGAAACCTTGCTGTAATCATTGCTAATACTAACAGGGCCTATCAAGTATTTGTATTCTGGATTACTGAGTAAGAAATGTAGAATACCTTTCCAGAGTAGAAAGAGTGGCAAGCGATGTTGCTGATACTCTTTGGTAATGAACGATCGACCCAACTCAATAGACTGCAAAAGGGTAGACGAAAACTCGCTCTTGAATTTAAACAAGCTACTGATATAGAAGCCTCTTATGCCTTTCTTATAAACGATACGACCACCTTTACCCATACGATAACCACCTACTAATTTCTTAGCGTCTCTGTCCCAAACAAATAGTTGGTGATAATATTTATCATACTCATCAAGGTCGATGCTTTTGTTCGTGCCCTCGCCCACCTGGCGGAAGGTGATCTCTCGTAATCGGCCTATTTCGTTTAAGATGGTCGGTATCTTTTTTGGCTTAGTGATAAACACATCAAAATTCTGCTGGCTGAAGATCAAGCTCTTTTTGCTTACTGCGGCTATTTCTTTTTCAATAGCTGAAGTGGCATTCTCAGCAGCTACAGGCACTTGGCCTTTTAGACTAACCGTTACCTGTTTATTTGGTTTAGCTGAACCAAGCACATAGGTTTTCGCACGCAAATAATCCCGTAGTTCACCAGTATTGGTAAACGGTTTAAGTTCTTGCGGGCGAATAGCTTGACCAATTCGCACCTTAACTGGTTTTGATTTCTTATTAAAGAACTCACTAGGTAGGCGCAGCTTCCTTAGCTTAGGGTTTATCATACCCATTAAGTGATACAGCAGGCTATTTCTACCCTCAATATAAACTGGTATAACCTTTACGCCTGCCCGCATGATGAGTTTCATGATGTTCTCATCCCAGTTATTGTCTTTCACTTTCCGCTTGCGCTTCTGAAAGAAAGAGGCCTCACCAGCTGGGAAAAAGCCTACACCATTCCCCTCTTCAAGTAATTGTAATGTATGGCTTCTATCATCTAGTACACTACTTGATAATTCATCCTTTTGCAAAAGACTATCCTTATAGAAGTACTTTTCAAGCGTATCTACTGGGCGGACCAAGAAGTTATCCAACAGCTTGAAATCAGGCACTTTGGAAGAAATAATATCCAGTAATACCAGGGCATCTACCCCACCAAAGGGATGATTAGACACTACTATAAAAGGCCCAGATGCAGGGATGTTCTTTTTCGAATATTCATCTATTTCATAGCTCACGTTCAACGCATCTAAAGCCGAGGATATGAACTCAGGGCCTTGCTTATGCGATAAGCTAGAATAAACGGAATTGATCTTATTGATATTGGTAAAGCGCATTATCGGCTTGGCCAATAGCCCCAGCTTAAACTTACTTAAGTAAGTAGCTTGGCTGAAGTCATCTCGTGTTATAAGTTCCATATCAGGTGATCTGGTTATAGCAAAGGTCGCTAATAGTTATAACGTATAGTTAACTCGAATATTAAATGATAAGGCACTTACTAGCCCAATGATGTCCCCAGATCGTTAAATGGGTGACATTTATCTACATTATAGCCAGTTTATGGGATAAACGGGTAAAATGCCGCTGTTAAGTCTAAATACTGCTGAGAATAGCCGCGAATACTCTCCCCATGAATGATAAAGTCATCTTCTACTACTTCACCACTTCTATCAGTAAAGTGCATTAGAAGCCGTTCAGCGGCTTTGTCTGGCTTGGAATAGACTGTAGTTACCTTTTTAGGGTACAATCCATCATCTTCAGCTTGTTCTAATAGCAACTGACCCTCTACATAAGGTAGAATAACACAGAAACTACCGCCTGGCTTTAAATGTTTGGAAACTGTGCCCAGTAGATAATGATGACTTAACGAGTTGGTGTGCTTAGCCTTCTGCTTTACAGAAGTGGCTGCCAAAGTGCTGTTATGAAAGTAAGGTGGATTGCTAATAATAAGGTCGAATTGCTCATTCATCTGCAAGGTTCTAGCATCTTGGTGGATCGCTTTCAATGAATCTTTCCAAGGGCTGTTATCAAAGTTCTCTTTGGCTATGGCTACCGAGGCTTCTTGAATGTCTATCGCAGTGGTTTTCAGCAGTCCCTTACTGCGTTGGGCAAGTATTAATGGTATCATACCAGTACCTGTTCCTATATCTAGGCACTTACCAGAGTTGGGAATAGCAGCCCAAGCGGCAAGCAGCACCCCATCGGTACCTACTTTAAAAACCTCACCTTCATTTTTTACAGAGAATTGTTTGAAATGGAAGCTGCTCATTTACGGTTGCCAAACTCTTTCTGGTACAATTCAATACTGTCTCGCACTATCTCCAAAGCCTTTTCCCTGCCTTGGAATTCTTCTATGCGAACGGTCTTGTTCTCCAATCGCTTGTACTCTTCAAAAAAGTGGCGTAGCTCACGCGTGAAATGGTCAGGTAGTTCGCTAATGTCGTTCAAGTGATTCACGCTCATATCATTCTCGGCCACGGCAATTATCTTATCATCATCTTCGCCGCCATCTACCATTTGCATTACGCCTATGACCTTGGCTGATACTAAACACATGGGCACTATAGTAACCTGCGAAAGCACAAAAATATCTAGCGGATCTTTATCACCACAGTATGTCTGTGGAATGAAACCATAGTTATGTGGGTAATAAACTGCCGAGAAAAGCACCCTATCTAGCTTAAGTAAGCCACTTTCTTTATCTATTTCATACTTAGCTCTGCTACCGCCTGGTATCTCTATCAGGGCATTCACTATTTCGGGTGGGTTGTTCCCCACTTTTACATCATGCCAAGGGTGTTGACTCATTACGATATGGTATAGGTTAGTATAAAGCCATTATCAACTGCCGAATCTAGCGATTTCAGAATTATTCTTAGGCTTTTGTCTTTCTTTCTGGTTTTCCGCTCCCACACATAGTCTAAGCCCTTTCGTAGGGGTTCTCCATAGGTTTCGGTTAGGGTGTTTCGCAGCATCAGCTGGAATTTCTTGCTGTCTTTCTCACTATCAAGATAAGTTTCGAAGGTGCAGCGTTGCAATTCATTATCAATAAAGTAGAAGGCCAAGTCTCCAAAAGAAGAGCCCGCGGCATCAACATCTACGGTATACACCAATTTCGATACCTCCATAGAATATTCTTCCATGTTAGCCGTCTCCTTTTTTACATCAGGTATGGAGGCATTGGGCTTAAGCGCTAGCAGTAAGCGTCCTTTTTCAGCGGGCTTAAGTATACTTATGATATTTGACCTAAGTTGGCCGTAGCTGCTAACACTAATTGATAAGAGGAGTAGGAATAGGGTATATCGCATGAATTACGTTATGTCAACAAGCCGACCGAAAGGTAATGCATGGTGCAGTAAAGAAACCATACGGGCAACTTGAGCGTTATGGAATAAAACTAAAACAATTACATGATAACACGTACTTGCATATTCGTATTGTTCCTTGTATTATCGAACTTAAATTTAAGCGCAAAAAACATGAGTGAGAACGCAACACCCGCAGCAACAGAAGTAGCAGTATTAGGAGCAGGATGCTTCTGGTGTGTAGAGGCTGTATTTGAAGACCTGAAAGGAGTGAAGTCCGTAGAATCGGGCTATACTGGTGGAGAAATTAAGAATCCTGGCTATCGTGAAGTATGCACTGGGCGTACTGGTCACGCTGAAGTAGCTCGTATTTTATTCGACCCTTCCGTTATCTCCTTTGAGCAATTATTGGTGGTATTCTTTCACTCGCACGACCCAACTACTATGAACCAGCAAGGTGCTGATGTGGGTAGCCAATACCGTTCCGGTATTTTTTATACCAGCGCAGAGCAAAAAGCAACTGCCGAGCGAGTAATTAAAGAAACCGATGCTAGCGGACTATGGGATAACAAAATAGTGACCGAGATAA
>CAYGTK010000047.1:11351-21930 GCA_964352775.1 uncultured Chitinophagaceae bacterium | reverse complement strand
TTAAGGTTTCCCCATTTGAAAACTTTATGAAAATAATTTTTATAGCATCGATTTTAGGGAAGAGTTCGTCAATGATACTGCACCTTGAAAAGTGTGCTTCCACCAAAAAAAATGCCCGCAACCCCTAAAGGTTACGGACAAGGGCTACGATCTTTAATAAATTTTACTCTACCAATAGCTTGCCACGGCTAAGGGTGTTGTCGTCTAGCAATAGGTCGTAGAAATACAGACCCGGTTGAAGATCGAGTTGAGTAGTTCTTTTCTGTAGCGCGGCGGGCCAGCTACTTTGGCTGACCACTTGCCCGGCAACGGTGTATACCTTTAATTGGGCAGTTTGTCCATTTGTATCTTTTAAGTCAATGGTTACCCGTCCATTATTTGGGTTGGGGTAAATACGATTGATACCATCGGCGGTGTACTGCTCAAAAATGCTCACCTGTAGTTCGGCTAGCAGACTATCAACTATGGTGTTCTTAGCCCAATTGGTAATTACAGGTGCTTCAAAATCGAAGTAGATACCTGCCCTGTTTTGAATGACCGTACCAGGTTGCAAATCGGGTACTTGATTAACGCTAAACTGCACAAAGCCGTGGCTTAGTGGCTCGTTCACATTGCTATCAGGCAGGTCAATATTATTGAAGGTCCACGTAAGTACCCTGCCATTTTCTATACTGAAGGTATGGTTGTGGCTGGCAGCACCTAACTTCAGGCTAGTCATTTCTAGCAAGTCGGTTAAAGTATCTCGTAATATCACCGTGTAGGCTGTATCGGTACCCGTATTTTGGAAGCGGATGAGGTATTCCATCTGTTGATTGTTATCTATCAAACCATCAGCACCTACACCCAAAGGCTCAGGAGTTTTGTCATTTGGGTCTATAGCTGTCGTACTTGTAATACAAAGTATATCTACAAATGAGTTTCCATCATCTTGCGGAAATTGCGCTACAAAACCTAAGCTGATAGGTTGTGTACTGGTCGCACTTCTACATCCCTCCACGCTCTTAAGCGGGCGACTAGTACCTGGGTGACCAGGCACTTGGTTTAAGCTCATGGTCCACGTTTTACCATTGGCTGGTGTACGGAAAAATTTGGTTTGTCCAGCATTTATCTTCGTGCTTCCATTCGCGTACATCACATCGTCTTGAATGATAGCATACTCCGCAGGATCAGTCATATTCTGTCCATTATTCACAATTCGAAAGGCAACAGAATCTGTCTCACAGCTAGCATCTAATTCTAAGCTAGCCCCTTCCCAATTAGGATCAACTGGTAAACAAAGCGAATCAGGATAAATGTTAGCCTTCATACAATAAGTCCGACCAACCTGCGCATTGCAATCAACAACTATACTGTAGGAAACTAGTTTACACCAATTAACAGGAACAGTTCCAACATCAAACCGATATTTATTATTACCAATGCTATCTACAGGAACACTAGGAGCAGTTAACCGGAGTGAATCTTCTAAAGTAAGTATTATGTGAGCACTATCTACCGCATAAGCCCCAGTATTGCAATATGTTAAGCCATGCCGTCTAGCAAAGCATGGTCTAAGCGTTGTTCCTCCGAGCTGGACGCTAAGCATTGGGCAGGGCTCATCAACACCCACCCCGATCTTATAGATGTTGGTGTCAGTTACTGAGGTATCTACAGTTACCGTGATAGAGTTGCAGGGTAATTGCCATAGAGTATTTGGTGGTGAGACAGCATTAATGGTATGAGTACCTGTTGGCAAGTCCAATGCAAAGTCTCCTGAGCCATTAGTGTAGCCAAATACAGAAGGTGAATTTTGTACTGTAATTATCCAGTTAGCCAAACCAATTTCATTTGTATCCTTTACGCAGTCTTCATTACTATCAAAGTACAAATGTCCCCTTGTCACTTTTTCTTCTGGTATTATAGCACCTCGGTTTATTATAGTGTTAAAACCATCAAAGTCACCTGTTAATACAACAGTTCCACTACTATTTGCGGTTATTGCCGATGGTACTATATCTCTTGTTGCTGAAGAGTACACTTCCATTTGTAGCACCCGGAGGGTATTATCAAATACTATATAATGTGCCTGATCGTAAACTGGCGGTGTATCAAAGGCATGATAAAGCATGTGGTATTGTCCATTTGCGTAAACTAAACCTTTGATCCTATAGGCGCGTCCCATACTATCTTCTGGGAATTGATAACTAGCAATTGGGTTTAGCATTTTATCAACCAGAACTAATGTTCTTTCAGCCGACCCACTAGCCAATTCTATAATTGCATGATTACCATCAGCTCCATACATTGCAGTTATAAACCGAGAATCATTTGTAATGGGGTCATTATATACGTCAGGTAAACGCAAAAGCACGTCTGCCGTTTTAAAAAGCCCGTTTTGGTTTGAATAGAGGACATAACCACCTGTACTATCTGCCTGCATTACACCTACACTACCGTCATCAAACTCTACCATATCTTTATATCCGATAGCCTTACTCTGTATTCGTTCTTGAATTACCCCATCATAAGATATGTAGGCTACCGATGCGGTATCAGGTGAAAGCACGGTATGACCAGAGAAATAAATACCCATATCACCAAATTCATAAGAATAATCTGCTCCAATTTGCGTGAAGTATCTATCGACCATTATATCAAAAAGCTCTACACCTAGCTTATCATATTTACGAAGTATTAGATCCATATTCGTTGCACTTTCAGTTACTATCAACTGAATAATGCTCGAGTCTTCTCCCACATGTATATCTTTCATTTTTTGATACACTAAGGTCCCACCATAAAGATCATTGGTGATCTGTCCAGCACCATTTGTATAATACATCCCCAGTGGACTTCCAATAGCTAATTGATCAGGGTACACCTCTACTGCAACATTTTCGCTTGGATTTAACTTTGAGTCAATTATATTAAGATACTCAGTCGTAGTTTGGGCTTTGACAACAAGTGTTAAAAAAAGAATCAGAATAGTGTAAAGGTGGCGTCTCATAGTATTTGTATTACAGTTTTATGATGCTACAAATATGCCCAGTGGTTGCATACCTAGAAAGTACAATTATTCGCATTTGTCTCTAAAAATTTATTAATTAACGACATATAGTTACTATATACTAGTTACTATCTGCTAAATTTGTGCAGCAAAAATACCCATGAACAAATTCCTCACCCTTTATTATTCTTTGCTGGCGGCTGAAAAACGGAAGATCCGTGAGGGGTTGGCTTCTCCATTCTTTAATAAAAATAATAAACTGATAGTGCTTTATGCTATCATAGAGGCATCGCCGCAAGAGGATGGGGATGTGCTGAAGCAGCAGGTGCACGAGGCTTTGTTCCCCGGTACACCTTATGATGATCTGGTGATCCGCCACCTGTGTAGCAAGCTGTTGAAAAAGGCAGAGGAGTTGCTGGTGCATTATGGCTACCAACAACAGCCCACAAAAAACCAATTGGGCACTACTGCTTTATATGCCGATAAACAACTAGACCTACACTACGCCAGCGCCAATCGCCAACTGGAAAAGCAGATTGAAGCTGAAGAAGAACCCAAACTGGATGATTATCAGCTGCTGATAGCGCATACGCAGATAAAGGAACGCTTTGCGGAACAGCAAGAAAGCCGCCGCCAAAGCACCCAACTACAGCAACTGAACGACCATATTGATAAATACTATTTTCTTGCCAAATTGAAATTGGCTTGCAGCACTGCCAGTTATCAGCGGGTGTTTAAGCAGCAGTACGATGTGCATTTGATTGACGAGCTATTGCAACTGGCCGATACCATTTATAAAAACGATGACCTGATACGATTATACAGCTTGGCCTATCGCACCCTTGGTGATGGTGATGCTGAAAAAGCTTTTAAGCAGCTAAAAAAGGGCTTGGCCGATACCCCCAAGGCGCACCCCAATGAACTGCGCGATTTACATACGCTGGCACAAAACTTCTGCATCCGTCAGGTAAACAGTGGGGCAGAGGCTTATTTCAAACAGCTATTCGATCTGTACAAGATCAGCTTGGAGCAAGAATTGATATTGCACGACGCTACGCAGTTTCCGCCTGCCTTTAAAAACATGGTGTCGGTAGCTTTACGACTGAAGGAGGTTAAATGGGTAGAGAAATTCATTAAACACTACAGTCAGTACCTAGAAGAAGAGAGCAGAGACGACCACCTGAACTACAACCTAGCCCGATTAAACTTTGAGTTGGGCCGATACGAAAAGGTAGGCGAACTGATTATGCAGATGCCTTTCAACGATTTGTTTATTACCCTAAATGCACGGATGCTTCAGATAAAAGCCTCCGTAGAATTAGCAGAAGATCAATTGGCTTTAAGTTTGATTGATAGCTTCCGACAGTTTTTACAACGGAGGAAAAAACTGGGCTACCATCAGCGGAACTTCTTGAACAATATCCGATACACCAAGCGGATAATATACCTGAGCAATAAGGAGAAAGATAGAAACGAACTGCGTAAACGAATAGAGCAGGAGGAACAACTTACCGAGCGCCGATGGCTGTTGGGTAAATTAGCCTAACCATTGCAAAACAGTATCCTGCGAGAATTTCACCATCAAGAATAGCGTAGTTAGCGGAAAGGGCAAACCAATAGCCGAGCCTATAATAAACTGCCTAAAGCTAATGGGCGATAACACCAAAGCATAATTCACTGGTGGCGATATGAACATAAGCAGCCTAAGAATGAAAGTGGTTTGAATGGGCTTTGCTTCAATGCGAGCCAACATCTTTTTCAAGAAGGGCTGTTTTACTTCTCGTAATACCCGTCCTGTAAATTTTCTTATCACCCAAAAGTGGACGGCTACTGCTATAATACAGAATACAAGCCCGCTTAGCCAACCGAGTACGCTGTTGTACACTAAAAACCATGCTACCAGCATTAAGAAGCCAGGGATATTCAGCAATATTCCTACTATGAATAAACCGCCAAAGAGCAATACTCCCCATATACCAGCGTCATTAATTACCTGCTGAAGGTTCTCCAGCGTAAAGTACTCGCCAATGGGGGTGAACTTCACCAAGGCATAAAGTGCAAAAAGGAGTGCACCCAATTTCAGCAATCGGTAAAGGTTACGGGGATTCAAAAGAGGGTAGAAGGGGTTTGTTCTGCTTAACGGGTAATGTAATTGTTCGCATCAAATGTGCGGGTTTTTTTCCGAAACTTAAAAGTATAGTCGGGCCACAGGGTTACGTTTTTACCAGTAACGGGATGTAAGTACCAGCTATTGCACTGCCCCGTTTTCCAAATGGTTTTTTGCATGGCCTTTTGTACTTCCTTGTTAAATGCTTGCTGTGCTTCGGGTTTTATCTCTACAAACTGCTTTGCCTCGCTTTCTAGTTGCTTTAGCGCATCAACTATATAGGCCATCTGCGATTCTAAAATGTACACCATGCTGGTATGGCCAATGCCTGTATTTGGCCCACCCATTAAAAATAGATTAGGGAAGCCCGCCACGGTGGTTCCCAAATAAGCATCGGGGTCTCTCTCCCAGGTTTGACTAAGGGTTTGTCCATTTTTGCCTATCATTTTTACATTGGATAGATATTCGGTGGCTTTAAATCCTGTGGCGTAAACTACTACATCTACTTCGTGCTCCACGCCATCTTTAGTAACTATTCCCTTTGGGAAAATATGATCAATGCCCTCGGTAATTACGTCTACTTGTTCTTTAGCTAGTGCAGGGTAATAGTCGTTCGATAAGAGAACCCGCTTACAGCCCAAAGTAAAATCTGGGGTCAGCTTCTTTTGCAGTTCTGGGTCTTTAATATTTTTGCTTATCTGGCGATTGGCAAGCCACTGAGGTATGCTGAATATTCCCGTTTTCCGAACAAATGCAGTGGCAAACAATTCGTTCCGCCAATAGATCATGTTTCGATACAAACGCATCAAAAAAGGCAGCTTTCGGAACAACCACTTTTCGAACCCAAAGTACTCTCTATCAGGCTTGGGCAGCACCCACGTAGGTGTACGTTGAAAAACCTTCAAGGCACTTACCTTATCGGCAATGCTTGGTATCAATTGAATGGCACTTGCACCTGTTCCTATTACGGCTACTCGCTTACCGCTGATGTCAACTGTTTTATCCCACTCGGCAGTATGGAGACTTGGGCCATCAAAACTGTCTCGCCCCTTTATATTTGGTAAGCTAGGTATGCTCAGGCCACCCGTTCCACCTATTAAATAATTAGCTTCTAGCTGCTCCCCATCTTCAAGCGTAACGCTCCAAGTATTGCTTTTCTCCCTAAATTCGGCCTGCTTTACCCCAGCATTAAAGCGCATAAACTTCCGAATGTCAAATTCATCGGCACAGCGTTCCATATACTCCCGTATCTCCTCCTGTCCGCTAAAAGCTCGCGACCAATCAGGATTTAAAAAGAAAGAGAAGGAATAAAGGTGCGACATTACATCGCAACCACAACCTGGGTAGGTGTTATCTCGCCAAGTACCACCAAGCGTTGCTGCTTTTTCTAAGATAATGAAGTCGCTAACACCAGCTTCTTTCAGCTTGATCCCCATGCCCATTCCAGCAAATCCGCTACCTATTATTATGGCTTTCATTGGCGGTAAATATACGGGTATCACTACTTAATTTAACTGCTTCTATCACTTGGTTGAACTTTTGAATTTCATTACCTTAAATAACATGTTAGCAAACACAATTCTTCAACCTACTATTACTTTTCACGGCGGTGCAGGTACTGTTACAGGCTCAAAAATATTGATGCACTACAGGCAAACCCAGCTACTAATAGATTGTGGCGTTTTCCAAGGGTTGAAGGAATACAGATCGTTGAATCGTGCCCCCCTTCCTTTTGATGCTACAGCATTAGATGGGGTAATACTCACACATGCTCACTTAGACCACTCGGGCGCATTACCACTATTAGTAAAAGCAGGATTTAAGGGGACTATATATTGTACGAAACCAACTTTCGATCTAGCTAAGATCATATTATTAGATAGCGCCAAAATTCAGGAAGAAGATGCAGATAGGGCCAACCGACATGGATACAGCAAACACGACCAGGCGATACCCCTTTACACCAGGGAGCATGCTGAACTTACGCTTGCATTATTCTCTTTGCATAACTACGAAGAGGATGTAAGCTGTGGGGAAGACGTTACTTTCAGCTTTCACAATGCAGGTCATATAGTGGGTTCATCATGGATAAAGATGAATGTTGGTGGAAAGCGAGTGATATTCTCTGGCGATATTGGCCGTTCGCAGCCTATATTACTCGACCCGCCAGACAAGCCACAACAAGCCGACCATATCATCATGGAATCTACCTATGGCGATAGGCTTCACCCCGAGAGTAATGCAAAAGAAGTGTTGCGAGAAGTGGTACTCTCAACCATTGAAAAGGGAGGCACATTAATGATACCCACCTTTGCTGTGGAAAGAGCGCAAGAGATAATTTTTCTACTAAAAGAGCTTCGAGAGGAAAACAAAATACCAGCTATACCAACCTATTTAGATAGCCCTATGGGTATAGATGCTACAGAAACACTAATGGAATATCCCGATTGGCACAAATTGGATAAACAGCAAAGTGCCGACCTGTGTAAACACATTTCATTGGTTGACACGGTTGCCTTTTCAAAGGAAGTGGTAGGGTCGGCTAGTCCAAAAATAGTATTGGCGGGTAGCGGTATGTTAACAGGTGGGCGAATTATACACTACTTAAAACATTACCTAGGCAGTAAGCTAAACACTATATTATTGGTTGGTTTTCAAGCTGTGGGAACAAGGGGTCGTAGTCTGTTGAATGGCGCTCACGAGCTTAAGTTCTTTGGTAGTTATCATCCCGTTAAAGCTGAGGTTAAGCAAATTACGTCCTTCTCCGCTCATGCTGATCAGCAGGAGTTATTGGATTGGTTAAGCGAGTTAGAAGAAAAACCAAAAACCATTATTTTAGATCACGGTGAACCAGATGCAAGTCAAGCCTTACGCGTAAAATTAAATACCGAATTAGATGTAAATGCAATGGTTGCGAAACCTGGTATTACATACACACTATATTAAGAACTGAAGAAGTGACCAAATGATGGTTACATTTGTTACATCACAAAACATAACAAGATGCTTTTACACCCAACAAAAACAGATTTTTCGCATTTAGACGCGGAATCTCAAGAAATAATGCGCCTTACTATTTCCTTTTTTGAGGAGAGAGGTAAAGAGAAACTGATGCACGACGACCGCCATTTGGTGTGGTATGCTGATTTCTTGGATTATGTAAAAGAACACAAGCTTTTTGCCAAGGTGATGACACCTGCAGGCTATGGCGATGAGAATGCTAGATGGGATACTTCGCGTATTGCTGCATTTGCTGAGATATTGGGCTTTTATGGATTATGCTATTGGTACACTTTTCAAGTTACTTCACTAGGGCTTGGGCCAATATGGATGAGCGATAATGAGAAGGTGAAGCAAAGGGCTGCCAAATTGCTAGATGAGGGCAGCATATTTGCCTTTGCTTTATCGGAAAAGGAACATGGGGCTGATATTTATTCCAGCGATATGATCGTTACTCCAAAAGGAGATGGTAAATACGAGGCCAACGGAAGTAAATACTACATCGGGAATGGAAATAAAGCCGCCATTGTTTCTGTATTCGGAAAGATGGCAGATACGGGTGACTATGTGTTTTTTGCCGCTGATTCTCAGCATGAGAATTATCATTTGGTAAAGAATGTGGTCAATAGTCAATCGTATGTATCGGAGTTCCGTTTAGACGGATATGAATTAGCAGAAGAAGACATTATGCACGTAAAGCGTGATGCTTGGGATGCTGCTTTAAATACGGTAAATATCAACAAGTATAATTTGGGCTGGGGATCGATAGGTATATGCACGCATGCACTTTATGAGGGTGTTACGCATGCTGCCAACCGAAACCTTTATGGCAAATTCGTTACCGACTTCCCACACGTTAAGGCGCTACTTACTGCAGCATATACTCGTTTGTTCGCCATGAAACACTTTGCGCTTCGTGCAACAGACTATATGCGTACAGCCTCTGCGGAAGATAGACGATACCTTCTTTTCAACCCAATGGTGAAAATGAAAGTTACCACCGAAGGAGAGCACGTAATAAATGATATTTGGGATGTAATTGCCGCTAAGGGATTTGAAAAAGACATGTACTTCAACATGGCTGCCCGCGACATTCGCGCCTTACCTAAATTAGAAGGAACGGTGCATGTGAATATGGCTTTGATCATCAAGTTCATGCCTAACTACTTCTTCAATCCAGGAGAATTCCCTGAGATACCTACCTTCCACGACCCAGTGAACGATACCTTCATGTTCAAGCAAGGACCTACTAAAGGACTAGGTGGTATTCAGTTCCACGATTATAATGAGATCTACAACAGTGTAGACTTGCCGAACGTAAACATCTTCAAAGAACAAATTACCGTTCTTAAAGAAGCATTGATGATGGCAGGGCCTAATGCTGATCAACAGAAAGACATTGATTTCTTGTTGACAGTAGGGGAGTTGTTTACCCTTGTGGTATATGGTCAGCTGATATTAGAGAACGCCAAGCTTTACAATATTGAAGATGATATGGTAGATCAGATGTTCGAAGTATTTGTAGGCGATTTCTCTAGGTTCGCATTAGAGCTTCAAAACAAACCATCGAGCACCGATGGACAGATGGAGTACGCTAGCAAGATGATGAGAAAACCAGCATACGATGCAGCTCGCTCTGCTAAGTTGTGGGATAAATACATCTATGCCCTTAAAGGCGAGTACGCTATGAACCCTAAAGCAGAAGCTGCGGCAATGGCTTAAGTTCTCTTTAGAATAAACGTGAAAAGCCCTCATCATTAACTTGATGAGGGCTTTCTTTTTGGAGCATTTCAAATATCTATTAGCGGAGGTGAACACAAAATGATATCGCGCAACTATTTGGTTGCTTAAAATGATCGTTCTATATTGCAACCGAAAAGTTGCATATTAATCACTAAATTTGAACATCATGAAAGACAGTTTAACGAAAGAACAGTTTTACCCACAACCCATCGCGCAAGTATGGGATGCCATTTCTAAAGCAGAGAAGATCTCTACCTGGTTTATTAAGGCCCAATTTGAAGCCCGTGAAGGAGCTGCTTACACCTTTACCCACGAAGAAACCGTGATAACAGGTAAAGTATTAAAGGTGAACCCCGTTAACGAATTGGTATATACCTGGATACTTGGTGGTACTGAAGCCGAAACAACAGTTAGCTGGCAACTTACCGAAAAAGATGGCGGAACATTGCTAACTCTAGTTCATTCTGGTATTAGTAACTACCCTGACGAACAAACTGCAGTTACTATGGCTGGGCATTTTGAGCAAGGTTGGGCACGCTGTACAGGCGACTTGGCCGAGTACTTAAAAAAGGAACCTGCCAATGCCTGATACCGACCGTATCAATAAGTTATTTAAGGCATTAGCCGACCCCACCAGACGGCAGGTACTGCATGCGCTGGTGGTGGCCAGCACCGCCTTATCGCTCACTCAATTATCCGATCAATTTGATATTACGCGGCAGGGAGTGACAAAACACGTAAAG
>CAYGTK010000047.1:8968-11341 GCA_964352775.1 uncultured Chitinophagaceae bacterium | reverse complement strand
CGTTAAGCTCCTACAAGAATCGGGATTAGTTCGCATGCAGCCGCAAGGTCGCGAACGTTACCTAACGGTAGACCTCACCGTACTAAGCGATCTTAAAGATTGGCTAGCCTTCTACGACAAATTCTGGGATGGCAAGTTGGCCAACTTAGGTAAGTTCTTGGAAGAAGAAGGCCAATAACACGTATTCGTATTTAGGGTGTTACCCCATTGGTTTATGCTTTCAGACCAAAACTAGAAAGCCATGATCAGAAGAGTAATTATCCTTAGCATCACATTATTATGTAGTGTAAGTCTTTGGGCACAACAAGGAATTATAAAAGGTACAGTAACTGATGCTGTAACTGGCGACCCTGTTCCTTTTGCTAATGTGTTAGTAGTGGATACCAAAATAGGAGCGAGTACCGATTTTGACGGAAACTATAAATTAGCCGTAGATACAGGTACTTATGATATACGAGTAGATTTGATCAGTTACGATAGTTATGAAATTAAGGACATTACCGTTAAATCAGGAGAGGTAGTTGTTTGTGATGTAGCGCTTAGTGCGTCTGTTGAGCACTTGAGCGAAATTGTCATTGTCGATTACAACTATAAAGCAGTATCAGAAAGCAGTAATAGTGTATTGATTATCAGTTCTCAGGAAATACGACAAGTATCTGGACTTGCTTCTAAGGGTAGAAAAGGGAAAGCAAAACGAGACAAGCATAATTACCCACCACCACCACCAGCAATTGATGTGTACCCAATGGAGGCACAATATGATAGAGAAGGTTACGAAGAAATGGCGGAGAATGAATTTATCGCTGTGCAAGATGAGGCACTCTCTACATTCAGTATTGATGTAGACCGAGCAAGCTACGCCAACATGCGCCGACAGCTTAATTATGGCTCTTTACCTACCACAGGGTCAGTACGAACGGAAGAGCTGATCAATTACTTTCATTATAACTACGAGGAACCAACAGGTGATCATCCATTTGCTGTAACTACAGAAATGGCCCCCTGCCCTTGGAACAAGAATAACGCATTGCTGCGCATAGGCTTAAAAGCCGAAGATGTATCTGTAGATGATCAGGTACTTAGTAATTACGTCTTCCTTATAGATGTTTCAGGTTCTATGGGTGGGCAAGATAAGTTGGGGCTTTTAAAAAGCAGTTTGAAAATGCTTGTACAAAACCTCAAAGCAGAGGATAGAGTAGCCATTGTAGTTTATGCTGGTGCGGCAGGTGTAGTGTTACCCTCTACCAAAATTGAAAACGAAGGAGTTATTTTAAGAGCTTTGGACAAGCTTAATGCGGGTGGGTCAACAGCTGGCGGTGCAGGTATAGAGTTAGCCTATGCCATTGCTAAAGAGAACTTTATTGAGAAAGGAAATAACAGAGTGATACTAGCTACCGATGGTGATTTTAATGTAGGCGTAAGTAGCGATGCAGGCTTGGTGAAGTTGATAGAAAAGAAAAGGGATGAAGGTGTTTTCTTGACCGTACTTGGATTTGGAACGGGTAACTACCAAGATGCCAAAATGGAGAAACTAGCTGATCATGGTAATGGCAACTTTGCTTATATCGATCGCTTGAGTGAAGCCAAAAAGACCCTAGTGGATGAGCAAGGCGGAACACTTTACACCGTAGCTAAGGATGTAAAGTTGCAGTTAGAATTCAACCCCGCACAAGTAGTTAGCTATCGATTGATAGGTTACGAAAACCGCCTGTTGAACAAAGAGGACTTTAATGATGATACAAAAGATGCTGGCGAAATAGGAGCAGGGCATACTGTAACCGCCTTGTACGAGTTGGTTTTAGGTGATAGCAATAAGAAAGGTGAAAAGAGAGTAGATGACTTAAAGTATCAGCATGTAAGTCCCAATAAAGACTTACAGAACAATGGTGAGTATTTGACCGTTAAGCTTCGCTACAAAAAGCCAGATGAAAACACCAGTCAGTTGCTAAGCTTAGTGGTTACCGAGCGAAACGAAAACCTAAGTAAAGCCAGTACCGACCTTAGATTTGCCGCAGCGGTAGCACAGTTTTCCATGCTGTTGAATAACTCTAAGTACAAAGGAGGAATGACCTATAAAAGCACAAAGGCTATGGCATTAGCTGCGCGTGGTACAGACGAATTTGGGTATCGTTCGGAGTTCATTCAATTGGTGGGCTTAGCAGAAGCTTTAGATGAGCGAGGTAATGGAGAGGCAAGATCCGAATAGGTTCTCTATTAACTGCAGCCTATTTCTTAATTTCATCGAATGGCAGCAAAAGCACAACGATGGTTGATATGGGCACCTTGGGTGATCACCATTCTTGTTGGTGTTGTCATCAGCATGAAAACCCTTCGAGAGCCCGATATTTGGTGGCAATTGCGAACTGGGGAAGT
>CAYGTK010000047.1:0-8958 GCA_964352775.1 uncultured Chitinophagaceae bacterium | reverse complement strand
GGGGAAGTCATTCTAGAGCAAGGGATAGTACCCGATACTGACATTTTCTCGTTCACTTACCAAGGACAGCCTTGGCTGAATGTAAAGTGGGGTTTTGAGGTACTGATGGCACTAGTAACCAAATTGGACGGCCCTGAGTTGATCTACCTTTTACAGATAGCAACTACATTAGGTATCCTCTTCCTATTGCTAGCAACATATCGAATACTTACAGCAGAGCGTGGTCCACCGTCGGTAGCAATCATACTACTACTATTGGTCATGCTGTTTACCATCAGCTTTCGTTTGAATGGCAGGCCAGAAATGGTAAGTCATTTGTTTACCTGTGTTTACCTCTACCTGTTTGTTCGCTACTTGCATAAGCGCGATAAGTACATCTTTCTGCTAATTCCTTTACAGGCGTTATGGGCTAATATGCACGAGGGGTATGGTGTGGGTTTGGTACTGCTGGTAATTTTTGTAGCTAGCGAGTGGTCTACATTCCTCTTACAAAAACCTTTACGAGTAACTGATAAAAAGCTACCCTGGCTGGTGAGTATTATTGCACTGGTGGCATACGTAACTGTGGCTGTGCATCCAAGCGGTATAGAGATGTGGACTCACCTGTTCAACATATACAGTCAATTGGGCGATAACAAATACACGGTAGAGTTATTCAGCTTTCAGCAACCCGAATATTGGACTTACCAAGGCTATATGAACGCAGGAGTGGCAGCAGTAGCATTCCTCTTACTGCTACTTCGTTTGAAGGACGGTATAACTGTGATTAAAGACCTTTTAGAGCGATATGGACTTTTCTATTTTGCCATACTAGCGGCATTCTTCTACTTAAGTTTAACCGCACAGCGGAATATCCCTTTCTTTTGGTTCGCAGCCGTTCCTTTTGTGGCGGTGGAATTTCATCGTTTAGTTTCATCAGCTACGTGGTACAATTCCACGCTTATGCAGGGTGCTTCTATGGCCCTTGGTTTGGTGTTTTATGTTTCGTTAACTACCAATAGTTTTTATAAGCAATTCACCCCGCGCGATAGTTTTGGCTTGGGTATCAATATCGAGAAGATTCCCGAAGGCTCTGCTAACTTTTTAGAGCAACATAATATCAAAGGCAAGGGATTTGTAGACTATCTGTCCTCATCCTATATGCTCTGGCGTTTGCAGCCTGACTTCAAAACCTACTTAGATCTTCGTGATCTGGATATATTCCCAAAAGCTTTTTTCGATAACGTATTTCGATGTTACGCGCAACCTAATGCTCGCTTAGGCGATGGACAAACGTTATGGAGTTTCATTGATAGTATCGATCAGTTTCAATACGTACAACTGCTGAACAACCCTCAATTTGCTGGATTGAATAAGTTCATTCTTTACCAAGATGATGATTTTGACCTAGTTTATGCTGATCCACTAGTAAGCCTGTATTTAAGAAACACACCAGAACACGAGACCATTATTACTAAGTACGGGTTTAAGGCTAATCGCAAGCTCGATTTTTATCAGCCCTACAGCAATGTAAGCACCTCCACATTGGCAACTGGATTGAATCATATCTTTTGGCCGCCTTACAATTCCGATAAGTCGTATAATTACTCCGCTATCCAGCGATCGTACTTACAATTGATGGAGCTAGATCAGTAGGTTACTCTCACTCTTTTATCTCTAAACCTACTGGTGCTATGGTGTCTGTAGGGGTGGGGTATAGGCTGTCTATCGGAAGCTCAATATCTTCAACTGGTAATTCTATCGCGTCAGGATAAAGTGTGAACAGGTCCTCTTTACTCTTCGGACGTTTACTATCCAACCATCGGAAATCTTTTAGTAGGAAATCCTTGGGGCGAATGCGTTGAATAGGGTGGAATGTAGCATCTGGTTTCGAGAGGAACTTAATTCGGTCTACTTCACCATCTACTAGATAGATCCACATATCCGAACACTTGGCCACATTCAACCCAACAAAGGCATTGTCCTCATCCTTGCCATAGTAGGAGCTTTCTCCATTGCCATTTACTAGCATTTTGTCCAGCGTGTTGTCTTTAAAGAAGCCGTAGATATGCCGCCCTTTTATCTGATTATATACTTCTGGTGCCGATTCATTAACTATAAAACCTTTGGGGAACAACTCCACCTTGCTCAGCCGTTGGTTCTCAATGGTCATGATTATGGTATCCCCAGTCATTTGATTGGGGCCGTTCCATAATATAGGGTCATCGTACATTCGCATCAGCGAATCACGGAAGGTAAATGCTAAGGAGTCGCAAATACCTTGCAGATCACTCTTATAAATTCGCACACGGTAGTAAGCATATAGTTCTTTAAAACCAGCGGAGTCTTCTCTAGAAAGTAAAGTGTCACCAACTAAATAGAGACTATCGCCCTCCATAATGTAAACCATCATAGCACTGTCGGTAGCCATTACTTCATCATTGTTCTTGTTGAAATCGGCGCGTTTGCCCGTCATGGTCACCCCCATGGCTGTGTCTATCCACTCAAACCAGTAGAATGCTTTCCCCATACCTACGCCTTGATCGTAGTATAAGCTGTCGGTTTTTAGTATCTGCCCATCACTTTCTAAAACAGTGTTTTTTCCAAAGCTGCTCTTGTCGTTAATGGTATTGTACCAGCCGCTTTCGCAATAAATGGTGTTCTCTTTACTGATGATATTGGTAGGCCCAAAAAAGGTGGTTACCTCCGTTTCTGTATTGTATTGAAGTGTGTCGCTATATAATTCGTAGTTGCTGCTAATTACTACAACGCTATCGCGGAAAAAGGCATTTTTACTGTCGTTGAAATAGTAGCCCTTTGTACTAATAACCTTCAAGTCTCTTCCAATAACCTCTCCACCATTGTAATAGGACGCTGCCTTGGTTTCCAAGTTGTAGATAAGGTAATCTGTCTTTAGCTCTAACTGAGGATTTTGGAGTCTTACATTTCCAAAGAACTCTGCTTTCTTCGTCTCTCCATCATATTTTAGACTGTCAGAGTATATATGGCTACTGTCAGCCTCGTTTATGTGCACACTCCCAAAGGCATCCACCGCATTACGTTTGTTGTAGAATAAAGCACGATCGCACTCCATAACTACCTTGCCTTGGCGCATTTTTACATTACCTACCAGCTCACGGGCATCTTCACCATTTACTGTGGCATTCTTGAGCTCTTTAGCGCTGAGTATCTCTATTTTTTGCTTGGGACTCCCATTATTTACTGCACTCTGTGCATTTACCGTATCAGGTATTGCCAATAGGAAAGTTATAATTAAAGAAAAGATCAGAGGGCGCATACTGCTGGGTATAGCTATAATTATGCCAAGAAGGCTACTATTCAGGGTCGCCAATGCCAGGGGTAGGAATAGGTGTGGTATCCGTATTCTTTTTCTTCTTCTTGTCGCTTTTATCTTTCTTTCCGAAAACAGAAAAGTGAACGTAGCGACTAGGATTTTCTTTCAGGTCTATTAAAAGCGAGTCAGCTGAAGCAGTAACCTGTACTAGATTATTGTAGAAGGTTTCATCGTATAGCAACTTACCCATAGTACCCTCTCCAGAATTAATGGTGGACATCATACTATCCAGTTGTGTCATGGTACTATTCAGGTTGCCTACCAATGTAACAATATCAGCCTTAGCTACAGAATCACTAACAGTCGCTAGATTTTTTATCATTCGATCTATCTGCATTTTATTATCCGTTATGGTTTCGGTTAGAATAGCGATATTATCTACAATGGACTTTATGCTTTCTGTTTCTGCAACTACTATCTGGTCTACATCATAGGCCAATTTGGCAAATTGGTTGGTTGCCTTTTCTACGTTGTTTATACTGTTCTCTATCTGCCCTTTTTCAATTATAACTTTAACTACGGTAAGTAGCGAGTCAATAGATCCGAATAGCTCTACCGCCTTTTGCTTAATAGGGGCTATTTGTGCGTTTATTTCGTCAGTTAGATTATTCTCAATTCCACCTTGTAATGTATCTCCATTAGTGGCAAAGCCTAATATTTCATCATACTTAAGGGCAATTGCTTTTTCACCTAAAAGGTCGGTACTGATTATACGTGCTGTGGCATTGCTCGGCACTTGCACGCCTTCATCAACTCGGTATTGTGCAATTATCCTCCCGCTATTATCTTTGGCCAAGTTCAATTTGGTGACTTTACCTACATTAAAGCCATTTATCTGCACAGGATCACTTATCCCTAGGCCTTCTATTTTATCGTAAACAGTGTAATACAGTTGTTCATCCTGAAATAGATGCTTTCCTTTAATGAAGGCATAGCCAAAAATAGCCATGAGTAGACCTAATACTACTAGAACACCAACCTTAAATTCATCAGACAGTTTCAAGGGCATTGATTTTGCTTAAACCAAAAATAGGAAATTAGCAGTAGGCTTTGGGCTTTATTTTTCAGTAAGTGTTTTGGCTTGAGCAACTGTAATGCGTTTTCCATTCTTATAGGCAACAACAAAGGCCCCTGTCATTCCTTTTTTTCGAATAGTAGCTTGCAGTTCTTGAGCGTGTATCCACGTTGTACAATTACCCGTTAAATAGCGGTGCGTGGTTTTGCCAACCTTTTCGGTAGAGAAGTCATCAATACCTGATAAAGCCTCATCACCAACAACATATAGTTTATCTGTAGCCATAAACTGCACTTTGTACACTACACCTGTACTAGTCGCTACTGCAATAGGCTCCTTTACAACTGGGGCTGCCTTAGGTGCTGGCTTTTCCTTTTTTACTGGCGCAGGTGTGGTAAACACTTCTTGGCCAGATTCGCTAGGCACATAGTTCTCTACTTCGCGTTTGTAATCTTTAAATGCGCGGTAAATAGCCGATGCTAAATAGTCTTGTCCATTTTTCGTCTTTAAATAGGCTTCCTCGGTTGGGTTGCTTAAAAAGCCAAGTTCTACCAATACACTTGGGCAAGTATTCTGGTGTAGCACTATAAAGCCTGCTTGCTTAACCCCTCTACTTGAACGATGAACACGCGAAACGAACTGATCGTCAATATTTTGAGCCATAGATATACTTTGCCCAATATTGGCATTGATACCCATCGCCATTTTAATGTGCGTTTCAGGATCATTGGGGTCGTAGTCGTAATTCTCTTGGTAGTTATCCTCCATAAAAATGGAAGCATTCTCTTTTTTGGCAAGCGCCAAACTGGTTTCCGATTTGTGCAACCCCAGAACGAACACCTCTGTTCCACGAACAGTAGATTTGCTGAAACTGTTAGCATGGATAGAGATAAAAAGGTCGGCATCCACATCCCTAGCTATCTTTCCTCGCTCAAATAATGGGATGAACACGTCTTTATCACGCGTGTAAACCACTTTTACATTAGGGAAATTCTCGGTAATATACTTGCCTACTAGTAATGATACATTCAGGGCAACATCTTTTTCACGTAATCCTGAATAGCCTATTGCACCAGGGTCTTTACCTCCGTGACCTGCATCTATCACTACCGTTCGCAGCTTAAAGCCCTCTTGAGCAGTAGCTGGTTGCAATATAATGACCACCATAAGCAAGCTTAGGCAGTAGCGTGTGTATAATAGTATGGCCCTTTTCACGTTCGATATTTTAGCTTTGCGTTAGCTATAAGCTGTTCACGAATTTAAGATCATCAGCGCTTGAAACGGCTCGTCCTTTTCCACATCTGGCTTCTAGGTGTATGCTTTACTGGCATTTATGCCCAAGGTGACACCATTCCACAAGTGCTTGATACGGTTATTAATGCAGGTGTTATTCTAGCTACCGACAGTCTTATAACGTCAGATAGTAGCAATAATATTGCCAACTATGAGCCTACTGCTGGTTCGTTTACCATTCCCATTAGTGCAGATACCTTAGATGCAGCGGTAGAATACAGTGCCGATGATTCTATCATATACGATATAGTGAACGGTAAAGCATACCTGTATGGTAATGCCAAAGCGACTTACAAGGATATAAAGCTTGATGCTGACTTTATTATTTACGACTGGTATAAGAACACCCTTTCGGCAGAAATGAATACAGATAGCCTTGGTAGACCGATAGGTTGGGTGAACTTTGAACAGGGCGGTAAACCTTACCGTGCTCACAAAATGAGTTACAACTTTAAAACAACCAAGGGAAAGATATACGAAGCTCGAACACAAGAAGGAGAGGGTTACCTACTGGCGGAAGCTGTTAAGAAGAACGAATATGGCGAGTGGTATGGCTACAAAGGCAAGTTTACCACTTGTAACTTGGATGAGCCGCATTTCCACATCCAATCGAAACGGATGAAGATAGTGCCTGATAAGGTCATTGTTTCTGGTCCGGCCAACTTGGTAATTGCGGGGATACCTACTCCATTAGCATTACCGTTTGGAATATTTCCCGCTAAGCAAGGAAAGCGATCGGGATTAGTGCCACCGGAATATGGAGAGGAAGCTGCTGGTAGGGGTTTCTTTTTGCGGAATGGTGGTTATTACTTTGGTGGAAGTGAATACTTTGACCTACTTACTACGGCAGATTTTTACAGTAATGGTAGTTGGGCTTTACGGGCTAGTACCAAATACCGAAAGCGATACAAGTATGCAGGAGGGGTAAATCTTCAATTTGGACGAAATAGACAGGGTGAGCCTGAATCACCGACATTTGCTATTAGCAATGATTTCAAGATCGCTTGGCAACATTCGCAAGATGCAAAAGCCCGACCTGGTACCCGATTTAGTGCTGATGTAAATTTCGGTTCTACCAGTTTCAATAGAAATGTGAGTACTAATCAAGAAGACCTTATTCGTGGTAACTTGGCATCTAGAGTGAGTTATGGCCGCAGCTTGGGCAGAAATATGAATTTTAGTGTTAATGCCCGTCATGACCAGAGTTTGAACACGGGTAGGGTGAATGTCCAATTCCCCAATATCACGTTCAACGTGGGTAATATCACACCACTTAAACCCAAAGTATCACGTAATAAGCAGCGCTTTTATGAAAGGCTTTCTATTGCTTATGCGTTCAAAACAGGCTACTCGGTTTCTGGAATTGACTCTACCTTCTTCACCTTGGAGACACTTAAGGAGGGGCGATTTGGTGTTGAACACAATGTGCCTATCAGTATGCCAATGCGAGTGTTGAAATACTTCACGGTAACACCATCAATAACTTACAACGAGAAATGGTATGCAAGAACACAAGAACGTACTTGGAACAACGATACCATAGTATATACTGGGTTTAACGATGAAGGCGTGCCAACGGATAGCACACAAGGGCTCTTGCAAATTGATAGAGTTAATGGATTCAGGGCGGCACGAACGGTAAATTTAAGTGCCAATATCACAACGATACTCTATGGGCAGATCAATTTTAAAAAGGGAAAGCTTAAGGCCATTAGGCATGTATTAACTCCCACTGTTGGGTTTACCTATACACCTGATTACGGAGCGGATTTTTGGAATTACTACCGAACAGTACAGACAGATACAGCAGGCACAATGGAGGAGTACTCCGTTTTCAATGGAACACTTTATGGTGGACCGGGGCAGGGAACAAGGGCCAGTATCAATTTCAACCTGAACAACAACTTACAGATAAAGCTATTCAGTAGAAAGGATACGGTAAAGAACGAAAAGAACGTATCGTTGGTCGATAGATTTACCATTTCGGGTAACTACAACTTAGCGGCAGACTCTTTAAAAATGAGTTTGATAAGGATGAACTACAACACTACTTTTTTTGATAGGATAACAATACAAGCAGGATTCAATTTAGACCCCTACATAGTTAACAACGAGAACAGAAGGATAAACACCACCCGCTGGAAAGCCGAGAAGCGTTTCTTCCGCCTAGCTAGCGCCAATTTTGCTGTAAATGTGCCGCTAAGGCCAAATACTAAGAGTCAGCCAGTAAGGAACTTGACTGCAGAAGAAAGGCAGGTGATGTATGAAAATCCCTATGCCTTTTATGATTTCAATATCCCTTGGAACATCAATGTCCGTTACAATTTGAACTTGACTCGTGGTACTTCTGGAGCTCCTGATACGCTTTTGGTAACTGCCAACTCCTTCTCCGTAGATCTAGATGTTAACCTTACTCCGAAATGGAAAGTAGTAGTTAACAGTGGTTACGATATTACACGCAAGCAGGTGGCCAGTACCAACCTGACAGTTATCCGCGATCTTCATTGTTGGGAGATGCGCTTCAATTTCCGCCCTTTTCCGCGCGAACGTCAATTCTACAGCATGCAGGTTAACGTTAAAAGTCCAATTCTGCAAGATCTTAAGCTCTCGCGAAAGAACGATGGGCGATTTGCCGATACTGCCTTTTAGCTATTCCGTCTATTTAAGTTCAAACACTTTTATACCATTCACTTCGCCTAGTTGTTTACCTAGATGCTCTTTTACATGGGGCCTATCTTCCATTAGTCGGCTATTACTATAAAGGCATTTGCAACCTTTTTCTACGATATTATCTAGCTCTGCGGAAGTAATATCATCATTGTAAAAGGCCCAACCTTTCTTGTTTAAATAATAGAACCAAACAGTTACGGTTTCATCATTACCCACCAATACTTTGCTGCCTTTTGGGCACATTTCTGTTAGTCTATCGTGGTGAGCATGGATAGTAACATCCAGTTTTGGGTCATTTTCATTCCAACTGCGTTGGGTTCGTAAAAATGTAGTTATTGGAAGAATTAGCAGGATAACAATAGCTATATAGCGATTCTTCTTGAACAGTACCTTGATGCCTGATGCTAGAATTACAAATAGCAGTGGTAGGTAAGGAAAGAAGTAATAATCGTGATGCTTATCTGTAGCAGGTAGCTCGTAAAAGTAAAAAGCCAAGAGGATAACAGCAATGGATGCAAGCGGAATAAATAGCTTATGATCATACCATTTTCGTTTAAAGAAACTTACCACAGCAACTAGAAAGAAGGCCATTGCAGGATAGCCCAACAACCATTCTGGTAAGGTGCTTATCAGGTTTGTGATAACC
>CAYGTK010000046.1:0-21959 GCA_964352775.1 uncultured Chitinophagaceae bacterium | reverse complement strand
AACAAAATATTGGTCCAGTTACGATTGTTACCATTGTTTCGGAACAACTGATTTGCTTCACCAAGATTAATATTTCCCGCATTAGCTACATAAAGATCTATATCACCATCATTATCGTAATCTGCCCAAGCCCCACCTATTGTTGCTCCAAGATTTGGAGCAACAGTTGAGTTAATAGCTGAGTTGGTCATGTCGAAAAAATCTCCATTCCTTAAATTTAGGTAGAGGTTATTTGAGTTTGGATTAAAGCCAGTAGAGTTTCCGAGAAACACATCCTGAAAACCATCGTTATCAAAATCAGCCCAGTTGGTAACATAAGTATTTGGTGTCCCAGTTGTGAGCACATTTGTGCCTCCCAAAACCTCATTTAATACACCTGAACCATCATTTAAATAAAATAGACTTTCATTATTCCCATTATCAGTTCCTGCTAGCAGATCAAAATCCACATCGTTATCAAAGTCAGACCAGCTTCCGCTGGTAGTAAATTCGCCATCATCAATTACATCAGCACCTGAACTAATTGTAGTCAAATCTGTAAACGTACCATCTCCATTATTTAGATAAAATATATCGTTAAGAGAACCTCCAGCATAAACAGCGTAGAACATATCCATATCATTATCAAGGTCAACATCCACGATCGAAATCCCCATTATGGGTTCATCTGTTATCCCTAAAATGGCGTTGATATCTGTAAATGTCCCGTCGCCATTATTCCGGTAAAAGGGATTAGGAGTAGCGTCAAGAGTAGGGTCAGGAATAGTATTGTCATCAAGATTACCAACAGCAAGGTCTAAGTCTCCATCATTGTCATGATCTATCCACGAGCAGGCATGAGAGTCAAATGATGAAGTGCCGAACAATCCAGATAAAACAGAGGTAAAAGTTCCATTACCATTATTTCTATACAAATAATTCACACCACCATTATTTGCAACGAAAATGTCTAAAAATCCATCATTATTATAGTCGCCCCAAGCCGCCGACCTTGAACTCTGGAACTCGTTTCCAAGTCCAGCCACGGTTGTTACATCCGAAAAGCCACCAAGTCCATCATTCTCGTATAAGATGTTAGGGGTTAATCCTTGTACGGACAAGTAGGCATCTACAAATCCGTCATTATTATAGTCTCCCCATGACACACAGGCGGTGGAGCTACCATCATCAGCAAATGGATTTCCAGTTTCCAAGGTAAAAGGGTCGTCCACTATATTCACTACTTCAACTATAGAAGTTGGTGCGGAACAATTGGCATCGAATACCTGAGTTATGGTGTAGGTGTAGTTGGTACCAACAGCTGGCGTAGGCAGCGGCCCATAGGTAATTATATGAGGGGTTTGAAGTATAGGCCCTTCCGTAGTGTTAGTAGTAGTGCTGCCGTCGAAAATATCGATATCAATCGTCCAAGGGGGTGTACCCTGTAAGTCGATACTAAGTGTAGCGGTAGTTCCCGAAACTATGGTGCCTGGCCCTGAAATAGTGGCTGCTGGTGGTGCTATTGTTACATCAACCAACTGTGTAATTATTGAAGATGGCCCTATGGGATTGTTTACCGTTAGGGTAACTGAATATTGACCAGAAGCTGGAAAAGTAGCCAAAGGATCTGCTAGTGTTGGATCATTAATAATAACACCTGCCGGAAAACTCCAATTATAAGTTAATGGTGTTTGCCCAAAAGCTATGGCACTAAATTCTACAGCTACACCCGGGCATACATGGGTATTACCCCAAGTAAAATTGGCTACAGGTGAGGTTTGTAGGCAGCCAACCGCCTGAAAAGCATTTACCCTACCTGTACCTAATTGACCAACAAAAGCGGGGTTAATACCATCAATATTATCCGTAGTATTAACTATGCAGTTCTCTACCTCCGTATTAGATAGGTTAGTGTTATAAGAAAACAACAAACCTGCTAGGCCTGCTACAAAAGGAGATGCCATAGAGGTGCCATCCAAAAAGCCATATTCTACATTACCTGAAAGATCTGCTACTGTACTTATAATGTCTAACCCTGGCGCCGAAACATCAACTGTAGTCCCAAAGTTGGAAAAGCCCGCCTTTTCATCTAAGGTATTTGTAGCTGCTACGCTTATTACATTGTTGTAACTAGCGGGAAACATTGGGCTATTGGTGTTGTCGTTACCTGCCGCAGCTATCAGAACTACCCCTATTTGGTGTAAGTCGTTTATCAAGTCTTGCCATGCTTGCGAAGAAGATGGTCCACCGAAAGACATGTTCAGCACAAAGCGTGTATTCGGGTATGCCATTGCAGTAGCATATACATATGCTACACCCTCAAAAGTAGCCTGTAGCGACTTATCTGCTAATGTGCCTATTGCAAGGGCATCTAGCTTGGCCTTTACAGGCAATATAGACACCCCATTTCCGATAGAAGCCACTCCAATAGTATTATTGGTTTCGGCAGCAGCTATTCCCGCAACATGGGTGCCGTGCGAAAAGTAATCAGGGGTATAAACAGAAGATGGGGAAGGACTAGGGTCGGCGTCATTATTAGCTACATCCCAGCCAGTAAGATCTCCGAAATAACCGTTACCATCTTCATCGCCACCCAACTCGTTGGGGTTTTGCCATATATGGTTTGCCAGATCAGGATGTGAAATTAGAACAGCATCATCCACAATAGCTATTACTACATCTGGGTTACCAGTAACAAGGCCCCAAACATCACAAGCTTGAGTAACAGTTAGCGAGTACTGATCATTAAACAGGGCATCATTAGGCGGGTTAGCTAATGTATTATACAAAGGCACTCGTTCCGCATATTCTATAAACTCTAAGGCCATTATCTGTTCTAATAATTCAGTTGAAATTTTCGATTCATATAACTTGACCCTGTATATCCGGTTCAGTTTTGGTGTATTCAGTTTTGGCAGTGCTTTTTCAACACTAGTTATTTGCTTATCGGCAACCAGTTTATCCCAATTTGCATTGGCATTTTCTTCGCTTCCAGTAGCAGTTAGCATAGTACTGTAATTGTCTTTTACTTTAACGAAAAGCTCTCCGGCCATATGCGAACTTTGCGCATGGGTTTCCAACACCATGGAAAAAAGGAAGACGAAGGCGAACAACCGTGTTAAATAGTTCAAGGCCTTCATAACTAAGTGGATTTTGGGTTAAATCATCACGTTGAAATTCTGGGAGGTTCTAATTCTCTTTCCCTAGGCACATCGTATGCTCATACTGCTGCAGTAGTATGTGGTGAATTATCAAGAAAACAGATAGGCTAGAACTCTAACAAACATCGCTGTGAAGTCTTAAATTTTTCTTTAATTTACTTCAGCCTGTTTATGAAATATCACTACAATTAGTTAACGGTAGATGCCGTTTATTGAACGGTTACTAATTGCCTATTAACGGTTTTACTTATTTGTTGGGGTGTAATGTAAATAGGTGCTACACGGTACATAATGTTAATTAATATTTACTAGCTATGAATGTAGTAGTGGTGGAAGACAACCCTAGCTCAATGGCTATTATAAGCAACTATTTATCTGAATCCCATCTGGGCATTAAGGTAGTAGGCACTGCAGCAGGAGTGTCGGAAGCATATGAGGTGATCTTATCCAGTCATCCAGATATTATTTTGCTTGATATAGAATTACCTGATGGTACGGGTTTTGATATTATACAAAAGCTAGCGGGGGTTCCCATAAATGTTATTTTCATTACAGCCTACGATGAATATGCTATTAAGGCCATTAAGTATGCAGCAATTGACTATTTACTGAAGCCAATAAACAAGGTAGAATTATATAGCGCTTTAGAGCGTGCACGATCGAACAAGTTGAAGAATGATAGGTTTCAGACCTTATTGCATAATTTGAATGAAAGCAAGCCAAAAAAGCATCGTTTAGCTTTAGCAACAGTATCTGGTGTTGACCTTATTACAATTGAGAACATCATACGATTAGAAGCCGCTGGGGTGTACACCAAGATATTTTTAGTAAACGGCAGCAGTATGCTTTCTTCAAAAAATCTTCGAGAATTTGAGTTGCTGCTAGACCCTATAGATTTTTTTAGAGTTCACAGGTCGCACATTGTACATCTAGCTCATATCAAGAGTTATGTCAACTCTGAAGGTGGACAAGTATTGCTTAGTGATGGAACGTTAGTAGATGTAGCGCGCAGAAGAAAAGATATGCTATTGGAATTGTTCAAATAGATATGCCTTTCATTTCTGTAAAACCTTGGGCTTACTTACAATGAGCAACATTTAAAAACCATTAAAAAAGAGTGGGCGATCCTTGTTCTTTTTACAAATGCTTAAACTCTATCCAGAGGCTATCCAATACCGCAGTTTAGCTAGAGATAGCTGGGCTGGGTAATAATCCCCTCTTAGGCCACTTTACACTTATAAACTCAAGTACTACACTTATAGCCTGAGCATAGGCAGTTATCAAGTGGTTGAATTAATGCTGGTAGTTCAAGCTAGCTTCATAAAAAAACTACCACTTATGAAAGATCTAAGAAAACTCTTAGGGCTGGCACTGATACTGGTGCTCCCCTTAATTGCGCAAGCGCAGCAAATGAACTGGAAGATACCGGTTAATGGCACAAATGCTGATGGAACTGTCGTTCTACCGATTGAAAGTCAGTTAATAGATATTGATTTTAGCACAGGGTCTCCTGTATACAGTATGCAGGATGTGACTGGCCCAACACTTAATAATCAGCATTCAACACAGGCTATTGCAAATGGGAAGTACTGTAGCGGCTGTTTAGATGACAATTTAATAAGCGAGTTTGTAATTACTGGAGTCACAAATAACGCCTATCAAGAATATTTTGCAGCTCCTATTGCTGGAGGAAGCATAGGTCCCTTAATAGAAAAAACATATTCACTAGCATACAATTATGATGTTGGGAATTGTGGGTCAGGTCAGTCTGTCATATATCCTAAGAATAGTACGACCAACACGGCAACCCATAATTCGGTATCAGAAATTGCTGTAGGAGCAGGGCCTAACAATGAGGGATATTGGACAGTGATGCAAAATGCTGTTAGGAATCAGGAATTCTTTACACTTGGAACGAGTATTGCTATTGATCTGGTTGAATTTCAAGGAGGTACAAGCCCTTCATATACTGCAAGATTCGAAATTAACTCATCAACACATAGTGACCTAGCAGGCAAGCTCTTTCATGAAGGTGTAGCGCTAGGGCCAGAATTTGTTTACCCAGCCACAGCTACAAATGCCAACCCAAATTTTGTTGGAGCTCGATGTAGGTCAGTATATTTTGCAACGCACGATGATTTTGATGATTGGCCTTTTGTTGACGGTACAATTCATCAATATTTAATTAATGTAGACAATCTAACTGGGGAGTACATTGGAGAGGCTTTATCATTTGTAACAGATTGGCCACAATCTTCCCCTCCCACTATTGTAATAGAATATAGAGCAATTACAAATCAGATACTTTCGGAAATGGAGTTAAGCTTTCCGCCAACACAAGATGCACATCCAGAGTATATAGCTATTGCAGGCGACCAGGGGGTAACCATGTGGGGATTAGATGAGGTAGGACGGTTTGTTTCTGGCCAAATAAACCACTTGACAGGCGACGCAAATGGAAACCTTGGCGACCCTACATTCAGCGTACCTGAAATTGACCAGACATGGGGTTATGGCTCATATGGTCTAGAGTTTGACCCAGCGAATAACTTCTTATACTTTGCTCAAGGAAATGAAGCAAGATTATTTAACTCTACAGCTGTAGAGTTAAAACGTGTCCCCTTGAATGTTCTGGGGTTTCCACGCCTAGCTGATGTGCAGAATGTTAGCAATATGGTCATTTCAGGAGTTAGTACTAATCCAAAGAACATGTTGATAGAGAATGCCGGAAACGGAAGCATGTACATATTGGGGGAAAACAGAATTTTGTATGAAATTCAGAACCCATCTCAAACTGGTGCTATCCCTCCTGTTGTTTTTACTAAAGATCTTCAAGACTACTTAGACAATAACGGTACTGGAAACAATGCTGAAGTAGGTTTTGGAATACCTGATTGGGTCAATGGTGAATTAGCTGATGGACCACAAGGACTTGTCGACTTAGAAATATGTATTGAAAAAGACCCCTGTAACTATGGTGTTGTTATTGGCTCTGGAACTACGGTTCCCATATTAGTATTGTTGAATGATAAGCCTATTGAGAGCTTAGTGATACAGACAGGCGCTAACCAAGGCCCTTTTTGTACAGTGGTACAACTTTGTCCAGGGGGAAACTATGACATAGTGGTAGGGGACACAATGGTAGCTCCTGACACAACAGGGCTAGGGATAATAATGGCCGATGAAACCTTCACGTACACTCTTCCTTTTGCGGGCACCCCTATAACAGCTTCAATTACGTGTCCGAGCGACCTATGCTTACATGAAACAGAAACCATTACGTCAAGCTCTAATTGTCCATTAGGAGATTGTGATTATAATTGGGAAGTTAAATATGGTAATCAGGCAACGAATTTTACAGGAGTAGATGCTATTAATGTGCAGCCTACTAATTTTCAGCCTATTACTATTAGTTTAACTGTAAGTGATCCTAATGTACCATTCTGTCGTGAGTCTGCCTCGTGTTCCATATCGGTTAATCGCCAAGTTAATGTGCGTACGAATGTTACTCCGGCCACATGTGCTAATGGTAACTTAGGTTCATTCTGCTTATTGGTAAGTGGAGCAATACGAGTTGATAACTGGGTTTTTTCTGACCCTAATCTAACCTCAACAGTAGCTATACCAAGGAGGTTTTGTGTTGATGATGTTCCGCCAGGTACTTACTCAGTTAATGCAGAATATGGAGACTGTTCAACTCCTGTTACAGTGGTAGTTGGTGGCGAGATATGCTGTCCTTCGTACATCACAGATAATTATCAGCTAGTTCAAAGTGTGACCTATACTACAGATCAATTTTGGGATAATAAGATTCTAGTAGATGGAACAGTTACAGTTACCAATGGTGCTATATTAGACATTAGCACAGTTGATGTAGTATTTACAGAAACAGGTGAAATAGTGTTTGAAGATGGAGCTAGATTAAGAGCAAACAACTCGGTATTTCGCCCATGCGAAGAAGCTAAAACTTGGTTAGGATTATCCTTTTTGGGTACTAGTAGTGGCCAGGTGAACGAGTGTTTATTTAAAGCTGCTGAAGCGGGTATATATGCAACTATGGATGGCGAGGTGAAAGTATCAAATACTGAATTCACCAATTGCCTAACGGCTATTGATCTTGATAATATTGAGGTGTATGAGTCATCACTTACTGGTAATACTTTTTTAGTGGATGAATTGTTAGCAGAGGCCTTCGATAATCTTGATATAACAGGAGTTCGTTTGAACCTAACGGGTATGGACGGTATAATTGCACAGAACGATTTCGTTCAGAACGAAGAGCCTGAAAATGGCTTATTCATAGGTATTGCGCTAGAAAACTCTTCAGTAGCTATTGTAGGAAATAAGTTTACTAACCTGCACAGAGCAATTGAAGCTATTACTCCTTTAATATTATTAGTTGAGGATAATGAGTTTGAACTGTCGAGACTAGTTGGCAATGATCTTACGCAATTCAACATCTCGCAGAATTCTGGCAATATGGGAGACTTTCAAGTTATTATTGAAGGTGGCGTTGGAGGACAGACGGAACTATTCAACAATACCTTTACCACCTCTAATATCACGTCTCAAGACCCTGCTACTAGCCGTGGAGCTATCTGGATGATAGACCGCCATGATGTAGTAATTAAAGGCAACAAAATTGTTGGATTTAATTACGGATTATTGACTGGAGCTTGTGACCGAGTGAATGTATTAGACAATACCATTGAAAATGGTGGGGACGTTGGAATATTTATCACGAATGGTGTTGGCCATAACGTACGCTGTAACATGATAGATATGGAGTACTATATACCTGCCGCACCTGGAACAGGGCCCATCGGCATAGGCTATATGGTACAGTTTGGGTATATATATCCTACACCGACCACCAATGTTCAGATCAGGAATAACTGTATTACAGAAACTAGTATTGCCATATTCTTAAGTCATACCGACGACGATGATGTTGATCTACCTATGATGACGAATAACTTCTTATACAATTACGAGATAGGTATCAACATAGCAGATGATTTTGGTACTACAGGAGCACGCTGGTTGAATAATAATATTGGCGATGGATCAGGAGTTTTTGCACAAGAAGGACGTAACACCTTTGCTAGCAACAACTTTGCCCAAGGTGCTATAGATATTAACAACAATATGGCTGTTGCAGTTACTGAAGGGGGCAATTGGGGTATACTTAATACCACCAACGTTACTGCAGGTGGAAGTGCAAATGAATTTTATTCTACCGCTACTTGTGGTGGTCAGTTCTCGCTTGACCCAGGCAATACAGTAACCGCTCAAAACATCATTACCGATGATGAAACTTGTTACCTTACCCTAGGTTTAATTAGCGACCTAGCTAGCCGTGGTAGCGTAGCATTACGTGTTGTTGGCACTACTATGACTGCTAGTAAACTATATACTGCATCACAGTCAGCAGTAAGCTTGGTTTATCAGCAAAGTGGAGCAACAGTAGCTAAAAAACTACTTGCCGACATACTCAATAGTGGCCTTGTGACAGGCAACTATGCCAAGTGGCTTAACTATGACATGTTAATCTTAGAACGTTCGTTTGACGATGCCCGTTTACAGTTATTATCTATTCAACCAGCCAATCAGGTGGAGATGGATAGACGATCTGTGGAGCATATTAAACTGAACTTGGCTTTACAGTTCAGATCTATTGAAAGCTTAAGCACTTCGGATGTTGAGACCTTAAAGCAGATTGACTTGCGCAGAGATGCTCATGCTGCTGAAGCTAGAGCGATACTGAACCGTCACTTTGGAGCTAGCTACAACTATATTTTTGATGTGCCAGCTTACAATAAAACTGGACTAGATCAAATAGATCGTAGCATAAACGTTTCTAACGATTGGATAAAGGTATTCCCTAATCCAACAGAGAGTTCAGTACAGGTTGAGTACTTTATTGAGAATATTGCAGATGCAGAGTTGGTAGTAACTGATATACTAGGTAAAACGGTATATACTACAGCAGTAGCATACAACACTACCCAATTAACAATTGACATGAGTGCTTATACCGACGGTATGTACTTCGTAAATATTATAACTGATGATGGCGTTAAAATGTCGTCTAAAGTCGTAAAGCGTTAATTAATTGATCTGAGGTCGTAGCCTCTATTTGGTGCCCGTCTGTAATGGACGGGCACTTCTATTTTTGGTGCTTTATAAGCGCACTTAAAAATTCTGTTTTTCTGCGTGAGGCTAGCGGTACTCTAACACTGTTCTTCATAAGTATTACGCCTCCATCCTCTTTCAAGTATTTGGAAATTTGAGAGAGATTGACAATGCAGGAATGATGACATCGAAAGAAGTTCTCTTCGTCAAGAAGATCTTCAAAGTACTTTAAGTTTTTAGAGTAGAAACCACTATTTCCATCAGTAAAATGGATCTTGGTGTAGGCCTTGTCGGCTTCAAGCCAGGCAATGTCGTTTATTTCGATAAACTCTATTCCTTCGTCAGTAGTAAGAACCAGCCGTTGATCTTTTGCTTGAAAAATAGATAGTAAGTTCTCTACTTTGAGCTTCAATGCCTCTTTGTCCATATTTGCTTTCGCCTTATCAATAGCAAGTTTTAGATCGTCGGGGTCAATAGGTTTAAGCAGATAATCCAAGGCGCTATACTTAATCGCTTGAACTGCGAATCTACCGTACCCAGTAGTGAAAATGAGCATGAAATCTAATGAAGTCAGGTTTTCTAAAACAGAAAATGCATTTCCACCCACTATGTCAACATCCATAAACACAATATCAGGTTGCTCACTTTCTATTAGTAGTATGGCCGACTCCTTTTCGCCAGCCTGACCTACTATCTCAATTTCGGGCGCCACCATTTTCAGCATACTTTTCAGTACGGTCAAGCTATCCGCCTCATCTTCAATTATAACTGCCCTGATCTTCATGTTCTCTTATTAATGGTAAGTATAGATATACCTTAGTTCCTCTTATTCCTCCCTTGGGAGCATAGTACAGACGTATGTTGTAGCCATACAGTTGGTTGAAATTCTTTATTCTGTCATAAATAATATCAGTAGCGTGCGATCGGTGTTCGGTACCGTTACTGGTATTCGCATTTTCTATTCCTGGACCATTGTCAGTTACAGTAACCACCAATTCCTCGGCTTCATTCTCAAAGCTTACGCTAAGCTTTCCGTGACCAGTTTTAACCATAGAAAGTCCATGCTTCACAGCATTTTCAAGCAATGGTTGAATAAATAATGGGGGTAGCATTATCTCTTGCTCTTCTAAACTTATGTCAACCGTTATTGAATAGGTAAAACTGTCTGAAGTCCGTTGTTTTTCCAATGCCAGATAGTTATCTAGAAGTTTAACTTCATCTTGTAAGTTTACAGTAGTAGACCTTGATGAATCAAGGGTTAAACGCATTAATTTTGCAAATCTTGCTAAGTAGATACTTGCCTTATCTTTTTCATTGCCAAGAATAAAGCTCTGAACTGATGTTAGTGCATTATATATAAAATGTGGGTTCATCTGTGCCTGCAGCGTTCTCAGCTCAGATAATGCAAGCCTTGAATTCATAAGGGTTTTTGCTTCTTCTCGCCTCTTTATGTTGGTAACAATATAAAAACTAACCCCTACTCCAATAAGGCAAACAAGAAAAACGAATGTTACCAAAAAGGAAATTGTTTGCCAGTAAGCTTCACTAACTGTAATAGGAATAATGAGCGGTGTAGTAGAAATAGCTCCGTCAATTCCTTTTGCTTCTATTTGCAGTTCGTATTCTCCTGGTGGAATAGTGAGAAAATTCAATTGACTTTTGTCTAATACTTTCCAAGCATCAAACAAGCCTTTAAGTCGGTAACGCAAGCCAAGTTCATCACCACTAATATGATGAACCGCCCTAAATGAAAGGAATAGGTTTTCATGATCATACGAAAGGTCAATAGACTTATTGAATGGAAGATCGTTATTCCCTACGCGGATACTCGTAAAAAAGATAGGAATGTGTGATGGAGAAAAAGCAGCATTAAGATCAAGAGAAGTAACTGCATTTCCAGCAGCTATAAACAACCTTTCTCCTGCGATAATAATGTCTTTAACGTCATTAACAGGTAATCCCTGGTTTTTGGCAATGCTAGTAGTAACTATACTCTTGTTCTTTCTATCGAAAACAACCCTATTTAACCCAGCCCTTGAAGCATACCAGAATATACTATCGTTTTCGACTGCCATATCACTTCCAATGTTAGATAGAACATGAGCGGGAGCTGTTAAATGATAGGTGGAATCCTTTGTGTTTATGTATAGGCCCTCATCAATAGTAGCAACTACAAGGTCTTTTCCTAAATAAGCCATCTTTCGCGGCAAAGTACTATTAGGTAATTCGAACAGTTTCTGGCTCCTTTCATAGTCTATCACTCCCGCTTTATCTGCTATGAGAAGCTCGCCATTAAGCCCAAACATTACATCAAACGCTCTTTCTTGATGCACTCGATCTATTGGCCGGGTGTGTTTCACATTATAGCTGTACACCCCTGAAGAACTAGCAAAATATACAGCAGTATCATTGGCTGCAATACTCTTTATTGCACCCACAGGGTTCTGACTAGTCTGATGAAGAGGTACTATTACATCTTTACTTAGGCTACCTGCAAAGCACCCTGAGCCAAACCAGATCTTTTCTCCAAGAAAGATGTCGGTTATTACGTTCGTGGTTTGGCGAAAAGGACATTCTACGCGAAAGCTAGAGACCCCTTCTGGACAACGTCTTTCCAAAACTCCTTTTTCCATGCCTATGTATAGGCAACTACTAGAAGTATCAAAAGCACAAGAGAGTATTTTGCTTGATGTGCTTTCAAAAAGTTTCTCGATTCCGTACTTGGGGTAAAAAAGGAGGCCATTTTGAGCAGTTGCCACCCAAATATTCCCTTCTATATCTTCCAAAACACCACCTATTGAGTATCCTGTTTGGAAGAGCTCTACGGAAAACACTCCGACCTTTTTAATGACCCTATACAACTCTCCACTTGACTTTACTAACCAAACCCCTTTAGAGTTAGGTACTATAGAAGCAGCACCAAGGTCTACATTTAAGTTGGAGATCACTAGTTCTTCTTTGCCATCGAAATAACGATATAGCCCTTCTTCTCTGGTGAAATACAAACTACTATCTATTGGCTGAATATCAAGAGCAGCACCAGCACTCCAGCAGTGTTTATAGTCTAGATGGTCTTCTTCGATAGAAAAAATGCCAACACGGTTATAAAACAACAAAGCACCCTCCTTCTGCTGGTAAGGGCCGCTAATATTTCGCTCGTGTGGGTTATATACTAAATGACCAAGCGGATACTTCTCAATATTACCCTCAACAAAATGAGATAGAAAAGTGTCACTATTTATCCAAACTCCATTACCCGACAATTTGTAACTATTATGAAGAGACCTGGTCTTTATACCTTTAAGCACTGGCTCATTTACTGAGTTATGTACACGCCCATTTTCATAGTAACTAACATCGCCTTGAAAAGACTTAAACCATATTCTTCCCTGCTTATCTTCAAGCATACCGAGAATATCTAAAGAGAGTAACCCATCTTCTTTAGTAAGGTGCTCAAAAGTATTTCCGTCAAAAGTGCTTACCCCAGCATCTGTAGCTATCCATATAAGTCCTTTACTGTCTTGTAGAACTCTATATACTTTATTTGAAAGAAGGCCATTTTCAGTAGTATATGCATAATGCGTCCGCTCCCCAAACACAGTAAGGGAAAAAACCACATTAACAATAAATATATTTATCAGTACTCTAAACAGAAGATCATTATTGGATTAGGCAATGGAATTGAAATATAATGATATTTATCATATCAATATTGTCTTTTGAAAATTAGCCCTTCGGAATTTTATTTAACCACATAGATATGCCTTGAGAAGGCAAGCCAATTAAAGAAGATCTGTAGCTTTGCCAACTAGGCCATCACCTATGGATATTGATCAAATTAAAGCTGGAAACGAGAAGGCGTTCGAAGAATTGTTTCGCACGTACTATGGCCCGTTATGTGGTTATGCTACTAAGATGGTAGAAGATGTAGCGGAAGCGGAAGAGATAGTGGGTAACATGTTCTTTCAGTTTTGGGAGAAGCGAGAACAGCTAGAAATAACTACTTCGCTAAAAGCTTATTTATACCGCTCGGTTCACAATGCTTGCTTAAATCACATTAAGCATCAAAAGGTTAAGCAGGCTTATGTTGAGCACATTAATCACACCACTACTGAAATTAACTCGCAAGACACCTTAGAACAAAAAGAACTGGCGGCGGAGATACGAACGGCTATTTCCAGCCTTCCAGAAAAGTGCCAAGAAGTATTTGACCTTGTTAAACTGCAGGGATTAAAATATCGAGAAGTAGCCACGCTACTAGGTGTATCAGAAAAAACGGTGGAGAACCAAATGGGAAAAGCGCTGCGAGTGCTACGAGATAAGTTAGGTCATTTGGTAAGGGTGCTTTTGCCCCTGCTTTTATTTTTTCATCAGACATAGGGGTAAATGGGTATTCAGTTGTCATAACAGTAACAAGGCATGCAAAATAGCAATGAACATATCGATTACGACCTGCTAACAAAGCACCTAATGGGTGAAGCTTCTGCTGTTGAAGAAATTCAAATAAAGCAATGGCTTGCTGCCAACCCGAAGAATGAAGGGGTGCTGAACGAGTTGCGCAAAGTTCTAGACCTTGTTGAAGAGAATAATGATAGCTCCCAGGTTAATACTGATGCGGCTTGGCAAAAAATGCAGAAGAAGATAAACGCTAGTGCTTCTACGAAAGTGGTGGAATTAGATACTCAAACGAACAGATCTACTAGGTTTAGAAGGTTAGGAATTGCGGCAGCAATAATTGGTATCCTTACTATGTTGGCTGTGGTATTTAATACTTCAACAGGTGTAGGAAGTGAAATGATAGCGTTAAGTAATGGCGCAGAGATACTTTCTGACACCCTACCAGATGGCACCATAATTACCCTGAACAAGAATTCTGAACTGCGTTACGCCAAAAGTCTATCTGGTAAAACTAGGACGGTACTGCTTAGTGGTGAAGCCTTTTTTGATGTAGCAAAAGATGCTAGCAGACCTTTTATTATTAATGCTGGCGATATTGATGTTACCGTATTAGGCACATCTTTCAATGTGAAGGCTTACGCGAAAGAGAATATTGAAGTAGCCGTAAGAACAGGTAAAGTAAAAGTAGATGATAGAACTACAGCAGACCCGCTTGTATTGCTACCTGGGCAGAAAGCTGCCTATAACCGTGCTACTAAAAAGTTGGAAGAAGTAGCGTCTAAAAAAAGCGATGAAGAATTCTGGCATCTGCGGAAGTTGGTCTTCTACAACACTTCTTTAGCAGAAGTAATAAAGATATTGAACGAGCGCTTTGGCGCTAGCATTGAATTGGTCAATAAGGAGGCTGCACAATGCAGGTTCACCTCTACTTTTAATGATGACCCCTTACAAGACATACTAGCTGTATTGACCGCCACCTTCGATCTTGAATTGACGGAGACTGATGGTAAACAGCTACTAAAAGGAACCGCCTGTAATGTTGCAACCCCATAAATGGTTAATAGGTTTGGTGTTACTGTGTTGTGTAAGCATTGCTGCTGCACAAACCAACCCACTGACCAATAAGGTAGATATTCAAGTAGTTAATACCCCGCTTCAACAAACCTTAAGCCTATTGGCAGAAGAGGGTAAATTCAGTTTCGCTTATTCTTCTGATGTTATTAATGGCGATAGTCTCATTAGTTATTCTGCCAAAAACATCACAGTTGAAGAAGTCTTGGTCGATCTTTTTGGTAATGATATGAACTACTCTTTTGTAGGAGATCACATCATTTTAAAAAGAAGAACGAACAACAAAAAACAAAACCTTGCCATGAAGGGGCAAATTCTTGATGCCAATACAGGAAGAGCCTTGTCCAATGTTTCCATCTATTCCAACATAAAATTCAAGTCGGACCTATCTGGTGTTGGTGGTGCTTACCAATTAGACCTGAACGACAGAAAGCCGCAGCAAATGATCACCATTAGCAAGGTCGGTTATCAAGACACCACCTTTAGGGTTCAGTTATCGAAACCTGTAGAGATCAATTTGAAACTAGTACCTATTAGTGTTGAGTTGGACACCACCGACCGTGTGGAACGATTACGCCTAGTCAATTTTTTCACTAGTGCTAGGCAGCGTATCAACGCCTTTAACATTAACGATACATTAACCAGCATATGGCAAGTTTCCTTCTTGCCTTTTTTAGGGTCTAATTATAAAATGAGCGGTGTTATTACCAATATGTTCTCCCTGAATATACTTGGCGGCTATAGTGGCGGATTGAAAGGATTAGAAATAGGTGGGTTTTTCAATATCGTTCGTAAAGAAGTTATCGGCTTACAAATGGCTGGTTTTGGTAACACGGCTGGTGGCGATGTGTTTGGAGTGCAGCTAGGTGGTTTTTACAACCTTAACCTAAAGAACATGCGTGGCTGGCAAGCTGGGGGATTTGTAAACATGCAAAAGGGATCTTTTATTGGTGCCCAAACTTCTGGGGGGCTTAACTATGCCGCAAAACTTAAGGGTGCTCAGGTCGGTATGATAAACGTAGTAAAAACACATACCAAAGGTGCCCAGATAGGGCTAGTTAACTACACAAAAGGGATAAAGGGATTACAGTTTGGCTTGCTCAACATTGCTGATAGCATTAAGGGTACACCTATAGGGTTTTTGAGCATCGTAAGAAAAGGTTATTGGCACTTCGACGTTTATAGCGATGACCTGACCTTCGTCAACGTTTCTTTCCGCACTGGTGTGCGGCATTTTCACAACATCATCACCATTGGGTATGGTGGTTTTAACAACAATGAGTTTTGGCGTATTGGCTATGGAATTGGGTCCGAATTCCGCTTTGGCAAAAAGAAGAAAGGCTTTACCAATGTGGATTTAACAGGCTCTTTTCTATCCAATAGAAACAGCCTTATAGATAGAGTAAGCCTACTTGCCACTCTCAATTGGGATATAGGCATTCGTTTTCACAAGCACTTTGCCATGTTCATTGGTCCCAATGTAAAATGGTATCATGCTATTACTGATAACATCTTTACAACTGCTACGGAAGCACCTGAAGCTATTGGTTGGGGAAGTGTTTACACCAACACAAATGATCTTACACTGAATGAGGTGTGGTTCGGTCTGCGAGGTGGGTTTCGGTTTTAAGGCTTCTAATGGCTAAAAGCATGTTTGTTAAGTAGGGGTGTTTTAGGTTGAAGTTGTCATAGAGGTGTAATTCAAACAAAACACACACTATGAGAAACATTCATCGTATTTCGCTAGCTCTACTAGTGATAACATTTTTGGTAAATGCTACTGCAAATGCAGTTGGCCCAGATGATATAGGGCAAATAAATAGCACGCCAACTGAAGTACAAGATAGCTCACAACGTACTTGGCAAGTATCTTTCTTACCAGGTATAAGCTCTGATGGAAGAAAGGGTAGAGATAAACACAACCGACTCTCCTTCAATATTATTGGTGGGCAGATAGGTAGTTTAGACGGGTTTGAACTAGGCTTGGGTTTTAACCTGGTAAAAGACAGTGTTGAAGGAGTACAAATTGCAGGTTTCGGAAATTTTGTTGGTGGAGAATTCAAAGGCGTTCAGCTAGGTGGATTCTACAATGCCAACTTGAAAAATTTTGAAGGTTGGCAAGCTGCCGGTTTCGGAAATTTTCTACGCGGCAACCTAAAGGGGGCACAAACTTCAGGAGGAATAAACTATGCCAATAGTATTCATGGTGCACAGGCGGGACTGATCAATATTGCTCGGACGAAAGTTAAAGGCGCCCAAATTGGCTTGCTTAATTACACCAGAGGTTTACATGGCACTCAGTTAGGGTTATTGAACGTAGCCGATACCGTTTCAGGCACGCCCATTGGCTTACTAACTTTTATACGGAAAGGCTACTGGCATTTTGATGTGTATGGAGACGACCTAACCTTCGCAAATTTCTCGTTCCGTACGGGGGTAAGGCACTTTCACAACATTTTTACTGCAGGTTATGGTGGTATTGGTAACGATAAGCTATGGCGTTTAGGTTATGGTTTAGGTTCAGAGTTTCAATTGGGCAAGAAGAAAAAAGGCTTTACCAATTTAGACCTCACAGCCTCCTACTTGGGTAATGGCAGCAACGATCTAGACCGTATAAGTATATTAACCACCTTCAACTGGGATGTGGGTGTTCGATTCAATAAGCGGTTCGCTCTATTCGCAGGGCCTAGTATTAAGTGGTACCACTCTGAACTAACGGGTAATGCCGATGAGCCTAAAAACTTGATAGACCCACAATGGCGAGAGTTTTATAACGAAACCGACAATAACCGCCTGAATCAGGTCTGGGTTGGTTTTCGCGGAGGTGTTCGCTTCTAGACTTCGCTTTTTTATTGAAAAATTTAATGCCCCGTATAGGGGTATTTTTTTTGGTAGTTGTCCTAGGTGTGTATTTCATCACAAACCATCATCATGAAAAATACATCCACTTTATTCCGACCATTCCTTTTTTTGGCCCTTCTATTTTTAAGTAATGCCATTAACGCACAAACATTAACCCAAACCATAAGAGGGCAAGTGGTTGATACTGATACCAAAGGCCCACTTCCTGGTGCTACACTAGTAGTATTAGGTACTGACCCAGTTATTGCTACCACAACCGATATGGATGGCTACTATGAGCTCTTGAATATTCCCGTAGGTAAAGTGGATATACAGATCCGTTTTTTAGGATACGAGGAAAAGATAATACCTGGGGTGACCGTACTTTCTGGAAAAGAAACTCAGGTAAGTGTAGTGCTTCAAGAATCCATTGAAAAACTAGATATGGTAGAAGTAACACCTGACGCAAGAGATAAGGACGACTTAACCGAGATGTCCATCATAAGTACCACTAGTTTCACAATGGCAGAAGCACAGCGCGCGCCAGGTAGCTTTAATGACCCATCGCGTATGGCTTCTACTTTTGCTGGGGTATCAACCGACCCAAGTGGTAATAACGACATTATTGTTCGTGGAAACTCGCCAAAAGGGGTACAATGGCGACTAGACGGTATTGAGATACCTAACCCCAACCACTTTTCAGATGAAGGAACTACAGGCGGGGCCATTAATGTGATCAACAGCGATATGCTGGCCAATTCTTCTTTCTATACAGGAGCCTTTGCCCCTGAATTTGGCAATGCTTTTTCAGGAATAATGGACCTTGAACTACGTACAGGCAACAAGGCCAAGCGCGAATACTCGCTAACCGCTGGGGTATTAGGCTTAGAAGCAACTGCCGAAGGCCCGTTCGTAAAAGGTAAAAAAGCCAGCTATTTAGTTAACTACCGCTACTCAACATTAGCCTTGTTAGATAAAATAAAGCTGGTAGATTATGGTGGTGTACCAGACTATCAAGATGGTTTGTTCAAAATACACTTACCTACCAAAAGGGCTGGCGTGTTCAGTGTATTTGGTGTAGGCGGATTCAGCTCTATACAAGAAGAATATGTTGACTCTACGGGATTTGTTAACGAGCGGTTCTTATTCCGATCGTATATGGGTATTGTAGGTTTAAAACATTCCATTCCGCTTTCTAGTAAAACCTACATTAAAACCGACTTTTCAGCCGCTATTAACGGCAACTTGAACGATGGAGAAGAAACGATAGGCGATACCAAAGAGTTCTACACTTATTACAATGACAGAATGCAGCGCTTGACCAATGCTTTTAACACCTCTATTGGGCACAAATTCAATGCTCGCCATTTACTGAAGGTGGGGGTAGGCGTTAGAGTGTTCAGCTTCGATTATGAAACCACGTATCCCGATGAGAATGAAACCACTCCAATACTTCGTTTAAACGAAAAAGGCAATGCCACCTTGCTGAATGCTTACGCCAGCTATAAGTTCCGTATTACGCAAGACCTTACCTTGGTTTCGGGTGTGCATTTTCAGCACTTTTTATTGAACGAGGCTACCACCGTAGAACCCCGAGCGAGTATGAAATGGAATTTCAGCGACAGGCAATCGGTATTTGGAGGTATTGGCATGCATAGCCGAATAGAGCCGCTTACCACCTATTTTTCAATTGTTACAGATGAATTTGGTAACACCTCTCAACCCAATAAGAATTTAGGTTTCTCAAAGTCTGTTCACTATGTATTGGGCTATGAAAACCGTATTACCCCACATTTAACTTTTAAGGCAGAAGTATACTACCAGCAGTTGTACAACTTGCCTGTAGATGCTGATATTACTAGTGGAGAAGCAGCATTGAATTCTTACGGCTACTTCAATGATATTGATTGGATAAACAAAGGGAAAGGTCGGAACTACGGATTGGAATTAACCTTGGAGCGCTACTTCCACAATCAATACTACTTCACATTTACTACCTCGCTTTACCAAGCTAAGTATACTGCCTTAGATGGCGTGGAGCGCAACACTCGGTTCAATGGAAACTTTGCCTTGAATGCTATTGGCGGTAAAGAGTTTAACGTAGGTAAAGATGATAAGCATCGCACCATAGGAGTTACGGCTCGCTTCACTTGGGCTGGTGGACAACGCTACACCCCAGTATTGTTAGCGCAGTCGATGGCAGAAGATGAAACCGTTTTAGATGGCGCACGAAAATACAGCGAGCGTACTTTAGGCTTCTATAAATTGAACTTGGCCTTTTACTATACCCGTCAACTAAAGCGAGTATCGCACTCCGTAAAATTGGACGTAGAGAACGCGACCAACAACCAAGCTAAGCTGGCTGAATTTTATGACAGCGCTACGCAAGAATTAGTATACAATACACAAATGGAAATACTCCCAGTAATTCGCTACACATTGAATTTTTAGAAAAGAACACCCCACTAGGGTCGGCTGTAATGGTCGGCCCTTTTTTTGTTAGGTAGGTGATATTTAAGTGTTCGTGGAACTAAGCCTACAAAATTGCGTTCCATTTCTTATTTTGCCAGCAAATGCATAAAATGAGAACACGCACAATATCATACCTACTGCTTATTACTGTAGCTTTTAGCTTTAGCTCATGTGGTTATAATTCTTTAGTAGATAAACAAGAGGCCGTTCGTGGCCAATGGGCCAACGTGGAAACAGCCTATCAGCGCAGGGCAGAGCTAATTCCCAACTTGGTAGCTACTGTAAAAGGCGCAGGAGATTACGAGAAAGAAACACTTAGAGAAGTAACGGAGGCTAGAAGTAAAGCTACCAGCATACAAATAGACCCAAGTAATATAACCCCCGATCAACTCAAGAAATTTCAAGCGGCACAACAGCAATTCACTGGAGCTATTTCTCGCTTATTAGCCACTTTTGAACGTTATCCTGATCTGAAGGCCGTACAGAATTACACCACACTGATGGCACAAATAGAAGGTTCTGAAAATAGGATCGCCGTAGAACGCAGGAAGTATAATTTAGCAGCCCAAGAGTATAATGCTGCCACTAAGCGCTTTCCAACAGTTATCTACTCTAAAAGTTTGGGTTTTGAAGCATTCGGGTATTTTGAATCGGATGAAGGCAGTTCAAAAGCGCCCAAAGTAGAATTCTGACATGACCAAACCAGAAGACTTTTTTAGTGAACAAGAAGAACAAGAGATAGTTGCTACCATACGTAAAGCTGAAACTAACACATCAGGTGAGATACGGTTACACGTAGAAGCAACCACCAAAGGAGACCCCTTAGATAGAGCTGTTGAATTGTTCTATCAGCTTAAAATGGATAAAACAGAGCTAGATAATGGAGTGCTATTTTACCTAGCCTACGAGAGTAAAAAGTATGCCATTATAGGCGATAAAGGAATAGATGAGGCCGTGGGTCACGATTTTTGGGAGTCCATTCATCAAGGGATGAACGCGCATTTTAAGGAAGGCCGCTTCGCCAAAGGACTAATGGAAGGAATAACCTTAACGGGTGAAAAACTGAAAGCCTATTATCCTTATGATGCTGAAGGCGATGTAAATGAATTACCTGACGATATTTCATTCGGCAGCAAATGATCAGACCACTACTATTATTTTTTATTGCGGTCTCTAGTTTTGGTTTGTTTGCCCAGGGCGACTTTCCCGTGCAACCCTCTCCACCGAGAATAGTTAACGACCTAGCTAATGTGATAAGTGCGGATAAGCAGGCCCAATTAGAAGCCAAATTGGTCGCCTTTAATAATAGATCTTCTACCCAAATAGCTGTGGTTACACTAGGTAGTATAGGCGGCTATGAAATAAGCGACTATGCTTTCCAGCTTGGTGAAAAATGGGGTATTGGTCAAAAAGGAAAAGATAACGGGGTACTGCTGCTAGTAGCAGTTAATGACAGAAAAACATTCATTGCTACAGGTTATGGTGTTGAAGATGTAATACCTGATGCTACCGCTAAACTAATAGTGGATAGAAGCATGTTACCCAATTTTAAAAAAGGGGATTACTATGCCGGCCTAAGCGAGGCTACCAATGTTGTTATTGATCTAACCGATGGGAAATTCACCGCTGATGACTTACAGAAAAAATATAGCGGTGGCTTACATCCTGTATTGGTCATCCTTATCATCATCTTTTTGATTATCGTTCTCTCCTCTATTTTTGGGAAAGGTAATAGCGGTAACAGCGGTGGTGGAACCTACCGTACAGGAAGACGAGGTTGGACCGCTGGAAGTGGTGGCTGGACCACTAGTGGTGGCAGCTTCGGCGGTGGCGGAAGTTTTGGTGGCGGTGGCGGATTCGGCGGCTTTGGTGGCGGTAGCTTTGGCGGCGGCGGTGCTGGAG
>CAYGTK010000045.1:0-22740 GCA_964352775.1 uncultured Chitinophagaceae bacterium | reverse complement strand
CCCAACCTTTGATGATGCCGAGCCTAAGTCCGATTGGATGCGTCTTCTGTCCCAAAGTAGTTTGGTTTAAAAATTAATCTTCAGTTTCAGGAATTTGGTCGATAACCAGTGTTACGTGGCAGTAACGCTTGCGGATCAAATGTGCACGGCCTTGAGGGGCTGGGCGCAATCTCTTTAGCATGCGGGCGGCATCAACACTAGCAGTCTTCACATAGTGAGTACCGATATCAACTCGTTCGCCTTCAAACTTCTCTTCCAGGCTTGCTATCGAAGAACGAAGAAGTCTTTCGACAGCAGGTGCAGCTGCTTTAGTGGTCAGTTTCAGCAAGTTAAGTGCTGCAAAAACTTCCATCCCACGTATCTGATCTACTACTAAGCGCATTTTGCGCGCAGAGGAGCGATAATTATTGAGCGCAACTCGAATTTCGTCAGCTTTCTGATCCTTAAGCTCATTAGCATAAGTAGTCTTACGCTTAGGCTCTTTGGGGATTCCAGCCGCGATTTTTTCCTTACGCGTCATCTTCACAGTATCCACCATCTTATTATCTTCTTTTGTCCTTTCTGTTACCAGCATGGCCACGGAACGTACGCGTCGGAGCAAATTCACCCAACTTATGTCCTACCATGTTTTCTGAAATATAAACCGGAATGAACTTATTGCCATTGTGAACAGCAATAGTATGACCTACAAAATCCGGAGCGATCATAGAACGACGGGCCCATGTCTTGATTAGGCGTTTTTGCCCAGAGTCAATCATTCTGCTGACTTTCATTTCCAGCTTGGGATCAACAAAAGGCCCTTTTTTCAGCGATCTAGCCATAGTTTTATTATTGGTTGAGTTTCTGAATTATTGAGTTGTTGATTCGACAATTCAGTCATTCAATTCTTATTTCCTATTTTTCTTCTTACCGATGATCAGGCGATTAGATGCCTTTTTCTTATTTCGTGTTTTAAATCCTTTAGCAGGTACACCGTTACGGTTACGTGGATGACCTCCAGAGGAACGCCCTTCACCACCACCCATCGGGTGATCTACCGGGTTCATTGCCACACCACGTGTACGTGGACGGCGACCTAACCAACGTTTTCTTCCTGCCTTACCCAATACTGTCAACTGATGATCTCCGTTAGAAACCGAGCCGATAGTAGCTAAACAAGTCTTTAATAACATTCGTGTTTCACCTGACGGCAATTTCACGATACAATATTTTCCGTCTTTCGCATCCAATTGAGCATAAGCACCTGCACTTCTTGCAATAGTACCACGCTGATTTGGTTGCAGCTGGATGTTATGTATTACAGTACCCAATGGAACATCGCCCAAGAACATTGTATTACCTACATCAGGCGTAGCTTTTGCTCCGCTTATAACCTTCTGCCCTACTTGCAATCCTTCTGGTGCAATAATGTAACGCTTCTCTCCATCTTCATACTGCACTAGTGCGATGAATGATGTTCTGTTCGGATCGTATTCGATAGTCAATACTTCAGCAAAAACATCTTGCCTGTCGCGTTTGAAATCGATAGTACGATAACGGCGCTTGTGACCTCCACCGCGATGGCGCATGGTCATTTTACCTGTATTATTACGTCCGCCACTTTTCGAGATACCTTTTAACAAGCTCTTTTCAGGCTTATCGGTAGTGATCTCCGAAAATGAATTCCCAACGCGGTAACGCGTTCCGGGAGTCATTGGTCTATATTTCTTTACTGCCATTTCTTATTAGATGTTGCTGTAAAAATCGATGGTATCTCCGTCTACAAGCGTAATGATCGCTTTCTTGTATCCGCTCTTGAATCCTTTTGTAATTCCTTGCTTGGTGAAACGTTGTTTCGCTTTTGCAGGAATGATCATCGTATTCACAGCTTCTACACTAACACCGTACATTGACTCTACGGCATCTTTTATCTGCAGCTTGTTAGCTGTTCTGTTTACTACGAAGGCATAGCGGTCGAGCTTCTCACCAAGTGTGGTCATCTTCTCAGTAACTACCGGCCTTATCAATATATCTACAGTTGTTTTCATTACCTCTTAGTTTTTAAGGGTCTCAAGTGACTTTTCAGTCATTATTAACACCTTTGGCCACATAGCCTCGTAAGTACTCAAGTCACTTATATCAAATACCCTTCTGTTAGGTACATTACGGCTTGATAAGTAGATCATTTCGCTTCTTTCTGGAATAAACAGCGTAGCTTTTTTACCACCACTTAAATTATTCAGGATGGCTGCGAATTGCTTTGTTTTTGGAGCATCCATTACGAAGTCCTCTACAATTACCAATTCATTATTCCTAGCTCTGTAAGAAAGGGCAGAACGCTTAGCCAGATCCTTAACTTTCTTATTCAACTTAAAGCCATAGTTACGAGGACGAGGACCGAACACTCTACCACCACCACGGAATACCGGGCTAGTAATAGCACCTGCACGAGCTGTACCTGTACCCTTTTGCTTCTTTATCTTCCTGGTTGAACCAGCTACTTCGTTACGTTCTTTAGCCTTGTGAGTACCTTGGCGCTTATTGGCCATGTGCTGCTTAACTGCTAAGTAGATAACGTGATCGTTCGGTTCAATTCCGAAAATGTCTTCCGGAAGCTCAACCTCACGGCCAGTTTCTTTACCTTCTGTGTTTAATACTTTCAGTTTCATCTTACGCTTCTATAAATACGTATGAACCTTTAGCTCCGGCAAAACTACCTTTCACTAAGATCAAATTCTTTTCAGGCATAACTTTAACTACGCTTAATCCACGAGTTTTTATGCGATCGTTACCCATACGACCTGCCATGCGCATTCCTTTGAATACACGTGCAGGGTATGAAGCTCCACCAATGGAACCCGGAGCACGTAATCTGTTATGTTGTCCGTGAGTGGCCATACCAACTCCCCGGAAATTGTGACGCTTAACAACACCTTGGAAACCTTTTCCCTTAGATGTACCTACAACGTCAACATACTGACCTTCTTCAAATATGGTTACATCGACCTGGTCACCCAATTGCACTTCCAACTCACAGTCGCGAACTTCTACTAACTTCTTTTTAGGAGTTGTATTAGCTGCTTTGAAGTGACCCTTCATTGCATTAGAGGTATTCGATTCTTTCTTCTCATCGTAACCTAGCTGAATGGCATTGTATCCATCCACCTCTTCAATCTTCACTTGAGTAACCACGTTCGGTTCTGCTTCGATAAGCGTTACCGTTATCGAGCGACCCTCTTCATCGAAGATACTGGTCATTCCTACTTTCTTTCCTATTAACCCTTTCATGGTCGTTATACTTTGATCTCTACGTCCACACCACTTGGCAACTCCAACTTCATTAGAGCGTCAATTGTTTTCGATGTAGAGCTATATATGTCCATCAATCTTTTGTAGGTGTGCAATTCAAATTGCTCCCTAGCTTTCTTATTCACGTGTGGTGAACGTAGTACAGTAAATATCTTCCGTTGCGTTGGCAAAGGAATAGGACCTGTTACTACAGCACCTGAGTTACGTACCGTCTTCACGATCTTTTCGGAAGACTTATCCACCAAGTTGTGGTCGTACGATTTAAGCTTTATGCGAATTCTTTGTGTCATGTCTCTTATCCTTCAACTTTAACTTTACCAGTTGCCTTAGCTACGATCTCATCTTGAATGTTAGAAGGTACTGGGGCATAGTGATCGAACTCCATAATAGAAGTTGCACGACCAGAAGTAATGGTACGCAGATCTGTTACGTAACCGAACATTTTAGATAAAGGCACTTTAGCCTTAACTACTTGATCCATATTTTTCATCTCCATACCTTCCATGACACCACGGCGACGATTCAAGTCACCTACAACATCACCAGTATACTGTTCTGGAGTCAATATCTCTAATTTCATGATAGGCTCTAGAATAACAGGAGTAGCTAATTTACCAGCCGTACGGAAACAAGACTTAGCACATAGTTCGAAAGCAGCTGCATCTGAATCCACATCGTGATAAGAACCATCGTATACACGTACTCTCAAGTTATCTACTGGGAAGCCAGCTAGTACACCTGTGCCCATTGCTTCTTTCATTCCCTTTTCGATAGCTGGAATGAATTCACGAGGTATTGAACCACCAGTAATAGCATTCACAAACTCCAATCCTTCTTTTCCATCTTCGCGTGGTCCGAACTCAACGGACATATCACCGAATTTACCACGACCACCTGATTGCTTTTTATACACTTCACGGTGCTCAATAGTAGCTTGGAAAGATTCTTTGTATGCTACCTGCGGCGCACCTACATTCACCTCAACCTTAAACTCACGTCTCAATCGGTCAATAATTATCTCTAAGTGCAACTCGCCCATACCACGCAAAACAGTTTGACCCGTCTCATCGTCGTAATTGGCATGCAACGTAGGATCTTCTTCAACCAATTTGGCTAATCCCATTCCCAACTTATCTAAGTCAGCTTGAGATTTAGCTTCTATAGCTAAACCGATAACCGGCTCAGGAAACTCCATACTCTCTAGGTTCAACGGATGCTTTTCAGCAGTTAACGTATCACCAGTCTTAATATCTTTAAAACCAACACCTGCACCTATATCACCAGCTTCGATAGCATCGATAGGCTGCTGCTTGTTAGAGTGCATTTGAAGGATACGAGAGATACGCTCTTTTTTACCAGTACGGTTATTCAATACATATGAACCAGCATCTAACTTACCAGAGTAAACACGGAAGAATGCTAAACGCCCTACAAACGGGTCAGTAGCGATCTTAAATGCTAGAGCTGTAAATGGCTCTGATACACTCGGCTTACGGAATTCTTCTTCTTCAGTATCAGGATTAACTCCTTTCATGGCTTCAACCTCCATTGGAGAAGGCAAGAAACGAACAACCGCATCAAGCATTGCTTGAACACCTTTATTTTTGAATGCAGAACCACACATCATTGGTATGATGCTCATATCGATTGTTGCACGACGGATAGCTTCAATTATTTCCTCCTCCGTAATGGAGTTCTCGTCTTCGAAGAATTTCTCCATCAAGGCCTCATCGTAATCTGCAACCGCTTCAACTAAAGCTGCACGATATTCCTCTACCTGATCGACCATATCGGCAGGTATCTCGATAACTTCATAGGTCATACCTTGAGTGTCATCGTTCCACACAATAGCTTTCTTAGATATCAAGTCAACTACACCACGGAAAGTATCTTCCGCACCGATAGGCAACTGTAAAGGCACTGGATTAGCACCTAGCATGTCACGTACTTGACCAACTACATTCAAGAAGTCAGCACCAGAACGATCCATTTTGTTAACGAATCCCAAACGAGGAACACGGTAACGGTTAGCTTGCTTCCATACTGTTTCTGATTGTGGCTCAACACCACCAACAGCACAGAACAATGCTACAACACCATCTAACACACGTAAAGAACGCTCTACCTCTACAGTAAAGTCAACGTGCCCAGGGGTATCTATAATATTCACTTTATAGTCCCTAGTGTCAGCAGTTTTTTCACCGTTGTTCGTAGGGTATTTCCAGAAGGTAGTAGTTGCAGCTGAGGTAATAGTAATACCACGCTCTTTCTCCTGCTCCATCCAGTCCATAGTAGCAGCACCATCATGCACCTCACCAATTTTGTGAGATAGACCAGTATAATACAAAATACGCTCTGTAGTAGTGGTTTTTCCAGCATCAATGTGAGCTGCAATACCAATATTCCGCGTAAATCTTAGATCTCTTGCCATTTCTTGGTTACCTTAATTGTTATGCTCTAAAGTGAGCGAATGCTTTATTAGCATCAGCCATTCTGTGAGTGTCTTCTTTTTTCTTGATAGCACCACCTTCATTTTTGTAAGCGGCTACTATTTCTGCAGCTAATTTCTCAGCCATTGATTTTCCACGACGATCGCGAGCGTATTTGATCAACCATTTCATGGCTACTGAACGCTTACGGTCTTGACGTATTTCAGTAGGTATTTGGAAAGTAGCACCACCAACACGACGGCTACGTACTTCCAACTGAGGAGTAATGTTGTTAACCGCTTTGCGGAATACATCAATACCTTCTTCTTCTTCCACTTGCTTATCTACCATTTCGATGGCATCATAAAAAATGCGGAAAGAGATACTTTTCTTTCCTTGCCACATTAGGTTGTTCACGAAGCGTGTTACTTCCTTATCCTGAAACTTAGGGTCAGGAGCTAGGTATCGTTTCTTTGCTGCTGTCTTTCTCATGTTCTATTTAGCTCTTAGCTGCTTTAGGACGTTTTGTACCATATTTTGAGCGACTCTGCTTACGATCTTGCACACCGGAAGTATCTAAAGCTCCACGCACGATATGGTAACGCACACCTGGAAGGTCTTTAACCCTTCCACCACGCACTAGTACTATAGAGTGCTCTTGCAAATTATGACCCTCTCCACCAATGTAGGCGATGATCTCGTAACCATTACTCAAACGAACCTTAGCTACTTTACGTAGGGCCGAGTTGGGTTTCTTAGGAGTAGTTGTATATACTCTTGTACAAACACCACGCTTTTGTGGACAAGATTCCAGAGCTCTAGACTTGCTAGTTTCTGTAATTACTTTCCTTCCGTTTCGTACTAACTGTGATATAGTAGGCATATGTATGCTTAAAATTTTGGAAGGGCAAAGGTATGCTTTTATACAGCCTCGTGCAAATATCTTTTCTAATTTTTTCCAGCGGTTTTAAAAAAACTAACTTTGACAATGTCCTTACTTTATTAACAACGCTGAAACAGGCTACCTGCCTGCATTACAATATGAAATACCACCAGATAGATAATACACTGTTTAAAGTCAACAGAAGAAACTTTGCTGAGCGAATGAAGCCAAACTCTATCGCCATCTTCGTAGCGAACGATATGATGCCCAGAAGTGCGGACGGATTTTTTGAGTTCAGACAGAACCCCGATCTGTTTTATTTAACAGGAGTAGACCAAGAAGAAACCTACCTTATTATATATCCCGATGCACCGCAAGAGCAATATAAAGAGATGCTTTTTGTGAAAGAGACCAACGAGTATATTAAAGTATGGGAAGGGGAAAAACTGACCAAGGAAAAAGCGCGCGACTTTTCAGGTGTTACTAGTGTGCATTGGAGCAGCAGCTTTAAGAATGTGCTACCCATGCTAATGAAAGAGGCCAGCAATGTATACTTAGGCTGGAACGAGCACGACCGCTTTTTAAGTAAGGTACTTAACCAAGCCGAACGCTTTGCCAAAGAAGTAAAGGCTGAATACCCATTGCATGAATATGAACGTGCTGCGCCTATTATGGAGCAACTGCGCGCTAAAAAGCACTCCATTGAAATAGACCTGATGCAACAAGCCTGTGATATTACCGAAAAGGGATTTCGTAGAGTATTGGAATTTGTGAAGCCTGGTGTGTGGGAATATGAGATAGAGGCTGAGCTGGCACATGAGTTTTTAAATAATAGAGCAACTGGACATGCCTACCACCCTATTATAGCTTCTGGAGCAGATAGCTGTGTGCTACATTATAACAAGAACAACAAGCAGTGCCAAGATGGCGATGTATTGTTATTCGACTTTGGTTGTGAATATGCCAATTACGCCAGCGACCTTAGCCGTACCATTCCAGTAAACGGCAAATTTACTGACAGGCAGAAGGATGTATACAATGCCTGCCTGAATGTGATGAAGGCTGCCACCTTTATGCTTCGCCCTGGCAATAATCTGAACGACTACCATAAAGAAGTAGGCAAGTTGATGGAAAGCGAGTTGATAGGCTTGGGCTTATTAGATAAGGACAAAGTTGCCGCACAAGATCCTAAAGCGCCATTATATAAAAAGTACTTCCCGCACGGCACCTCACATTATATAGGTATAGATACGCACGATGTGGGTAGCCGCTTTGCCAAATTTGAAGAAGGATTTGTGTTTACTTGCGAGCCAGGCATTTATATACCAGAAGAGAACATTGGGATACGTATAGAAAATGACATCGTTATCACCGCAGGCGAACCACATGACTTGATGGGCAATATACCTCGCGAAGTAGAGGAGATTGAAGACTTGATGAACCAATAATCGTGGGTATAAAAAAACACATCCCTAATGCTATGACTTTAGGCAACCTTTTTTGTGGTTGTATGGCGATTTATTTTGCTTCAACCAGTTATAGTATACCAGCAGCTTGTTTGTTCATTATTATAGGTGGATTCTTAGACTTTGGGGATGGCTTGGTGGCCCGTGCCTTAAAAGTCAAATCCGAACTTGGTGCGCAACTAGACTCCTTAGCTGATGTTGTGAGTTTTGGAGTGGCTCCTGCATTTCTGGTTGCTCATTTAATATTTGATTACGAAATAGGAATCGCAGATTGTATATCTCACCCCATTGACCATCTGAATGATTTTTTACCAGCTTTTTTTTTGGTATTATTTGCGGCTTATCGGTTAGCTAAATTCAATATTGACACCAGACAAACTGATAGTTTTATAGGATTGCCAACTCCAGCAATGGCACTTTTTGTGGTGCCAATAGCCTACTATTTTTCAGAATATGATCCAAGATTGCTTAAGCTTGGAAAGTCTTTTCTCTGGATTATTTACGCTAACATCGCTCTATTCTCTTACCTAATGGTATCAGAACTGCCCATGTTTGCGCTCAAGTTCAAAGGCTTTGGTTGGAAGGGTAATGAAATCCGCTATGGTTTTTTGGCAGCTTGTGTAGTTCTACTCGCTGTATTTCAAATCGTCGGACTATCTTTGTGCATACTATTATATATAGTGTTATCCATCATCCTAAAATTTGCGAAAGCATGACCTACAAGGCCGAAATAGATGTAATGCCCCGAAAAGAATTGTTAGACCCTCAAGGTAAGGCCGTTACCGCTAGTATGGGTAACCTAAATCTTTCGGAGATCAGCAATATTCGTATCGGAAAGCACATTACCCTTACCGTTGACGCTGATACGCAAGAAGTAGCTGAAACAAAGGTGACCGAGGCTTGCAAAAAGTTATTGGCTAACGAAGTGATGGAGTATTTCGAATTTACCCTTAGCCCACAGTAATGCCTGGCCCGCTGAAGCAAGTATTGGATATTGTTATTCAGCTATTCATCATTGTGGGGTTTATGTATGCAGGGTATCAGGTGTTTGCCGTATTCCCGCATCCTAGCGGTGGTTTTGCTTTGTTTGGCGAAGCACAGAATATTGATATTGAGCATTTAGTGGCTCGTCGCCTTTACGCTATTGAGTTTTGGATCATCTTTATTGGCTACTTGATCTACCTTGGGCTTCGTAAGCGTATTTGGAATCTAGAGTGAGCGACCAATAAGTTGTGCTAAGTACCCTTTTCAAATCCACAGTTTAGTATTTCTCCGTTATCATAGATTGAGCTTCGGTGCTCTTTTCCTTTTTCCTTGATGAAAAAGAAAGAAAAAATCAAGCTAAAAAGATTGCTCTACGCGCAAGGCTATGCGGCTGCCGCTTTTTAGCTGGCCACACTTCTAATTACAAACTGTATCATTCAGTTCTTATTCTAGAAACACTTCTTAACTATCAATTCCTTAGTTCCCCTTACCTTTACCCGCTATGAGCGGCACTTTATATATAGTACCTACCCCTATCGGTAATTTAGAGGATATGACCTTCCGGGCCATTCGCATTCTAAAAGAGGTAGAACTCATTCTTGCAGAAGATACCCGAACCAGTAAAGTACTGACTAACCACTATGGTATTGATACGCCAATGAAGTCGCACCACAAGTTCAATGAACACCAAACCAGTGAATATGTGGTCGAACAATTGAAAGGCGGAAGAGATATAGCCTTGATAAGCGATGCCGGTACACCGGGCATCAGCGACCCTGGCTTCCTTTTAGCAAGAGCTTGCGCCGACGCTGGAATTAGAATGGAATGCCTACCAGGCGCTAGTGCGCTAATACCTGCACTAGTAGTTTCTGGCTTACCTACCGATCGTTTCGTGTTCGAAGGCTTTCTCCCTCATAAAAAGGGCAGGCAGACCCGTATCCTGAATATTAAAGACGAAGACCGCACGATAATTTTCTACGAATCGCCACATCGCATTGGAAAGGCGTTGAAGCAGCTACTTGAGTTTTTAGAAGAGGATAGAGATGCTTGTATAGTAAGAGAGATAAGCAAGAAGTTTGAAGAAGTGATACGCGGTAAACTAAGCGAGCTAATAGCTATTTGTGAAGAACGAAAATTGAAAGGAGAGATCGTATTAGTAGTAGCTGGAAAGACTAAGAAATGACACTAGAAGAAATAACCAAGGCAGCTTGCAATGAAATAACCTCCATAGGGCAATTCATTAAAAGAGAGTCGGCCAAACTGAGTAGTATTGAGATAGAGGAGAAAGACCTGAACAGCTTGGTAAGCTATGTAGATAAAGAGACCGAAAAGATGCTAGTAGAGAAACTAGCTGAAATTCTTCCCGAAAGTGGTTTTTTAACAGAAGAAGAAACAGAAGACATAGCAGGCGATACCTACCGATGGATAATAGACCCCTTAGATGGCACTACCAACTTCTTATATAATATACCCGCCTATTGCATTAGCGTAGCCTTAGAGCGTGATGGCGAACTAGTAGTAGGCATAATTTACGAAGTAAATCACCAAGAGTTGTTTTATGCTTGGAAAGATGGTGGGGCATTCATGAATGGAGAAGCTATTTCAGTTAGCACCCGTCCAACTTTGGCTAAAAGCTTATTAGCCACTGGCTTCCCCTACTACGATTTCAGTAATATGGATGGATACCTGAAGGTATTGCGACACTTTATTGGTCACACCCGCGGCTTACGCAGAATAGGATCAGCCGCACTAGACCTTGCTTATGTTGCCTGTGGTAGGTTCGATGGCTTTTTTGAGTACAGCCTTCACCCTTGGGATGTAGCGGCGGGATGTGTACTAGTTAAAGAAGCAGGTGGTCAGCTAGCTGATTTTTCTGGTGGAGAAAATTTCCTATTCGGAAAAGAGATGGTAGCTACTAATGGTCTTGTTCATGATGAAATGATGGATACAATTAAACAGCACTTATAAAATGTTAGAATTCGCTGACTTCCTTAAAGTAGATATGCGAGTTGGGCAGATAATTTCTGTGGAAGATTTTCCCGAAGCAAGAAAACCCGCCTATAAACTGACCATCGACTTTGGAAAGGAGTTGGGAATTAAAAAGTCTTCGGCCCAAATAACGGTCCATTATTCAAAAGAGAATTTAGTTGGTAAGCATATAATAGCTGTAACTAATTTCCCCCCGAAACAGATAGGCCCTGTAATGAGCGAAGTACTGGTGCTTGGGGTAGGCGACGAAAATGGTGACATCATTCTTCTAGCCCCAACTAAAGACGCTCCATTAGGCAGTAAAGTACATTGACCATGAAACATAAATTTGAAGCAACCATACTAGATAATGGTTCAAGCGGAGGAGCTTACATCATTATTCCATTAGATGTAGAAAAGGTATTTGGAAGCAAACGACCCAAAATTGTCGCCACTTTTGACGGCGAGCCCTACAGGGGTACTGCGGTCCGTATGGGAAGTCCCGACCATATCGTCATTATCAAAAAAGATATAAGAGCCAAAATAGGCAAGCAGCCAGGCGATAAAGTAGCCGTTACCCTGGCATTGGATACTACGCCGCGAGTAGTTGAAGTGCCCAACGACTTCAAAGCCATTCTAGAAAAACATTCTAAAGCGAAAGAGAATTTTGACTCCTATTCTTACACGCATCAAAAGGAGTATGTGAAGTGGATAGATAGCGCCAAAAAAGAAGAAACCAGAACCCGCAGAATGGAAAAGGCTGTGGAAATGTTAAAGAAAGGAAAAAAGAAATAGTCTACTATCTGAACTTCAATTACTTACGGATGTTCTTATGGTGTATTGGTGAGCATAATTTTATGCCCTACCTTTGCAGCGTGTTCAATTACATTAAACACTATACCATGGTAAGGCACGTTTTACATACTTCAAGCGTTTCTAGCATATCTGCCTTGCCCTATCACAATAATTCTCCTGAGAACAAAATATACTAATGGAACAAAAATTAAACTTCGCACGAAACAAAGGACCCGATTTTGCGAGTACCGTTCGTAAAAGAGTAAACGCCTATTTTAAAGACAATGATATTAGCCCCAATGGCGATTGGACCATGATAGTGAAAACTATTGCTATGCTGTCCTTCTACTTCGTACCCTTCATTTTAATGATAACTGGCGTGGTTTTACAACCATGGTGGTTATTCATCATTATGTGGGTGATAATGGGAGTGGGTATTGCTGGAATTGGTATGAGTGTAATGCACGATGCTAACCATGGTGCATACAGCAGCAATAAAAACATCAATAAGTGGGTAGGTCTTACGTTGAACTTAGTGGGTGGCTATGCCCCAACTTGGAAAATACAGCATAACCGTATACACCACACCTATACCAACGTGGGCGGGGTAGACGAAGATGTAACGCCTCCTGGAGGCCTTTTACGTTTTTCTCCTGCAGGTGAACGTTTAAAGCATCATCGCTTTCAGCATATTTATGGATGGTTCCTTTATGGGTTAATGACCGTTTCATGGATAACCATGAAGGACTTCAAGCAGTTGACCCGCTATAGAGATAAAGGTTTTTTGAGCGATGCAGAATTGAAAAGTAATCTACGTATGTTACTACTGCAAAAGGCGGTTTACTACACGTACATGCTAGTGTTACCATTGATATTTTTACCGGTATCACCTTGGTTGTACTTAGGTGGATTTTTTCTGATGCACTTTACAGCAGGTTTTATTTTGGGCATTGTTTTTCAATGTGCCCACGTAATGCCTACCTGCGATTATCCTGAAGCGAATGATAAGGGAAATTTAGAGAACAGCTTTGCAGTGCACCAAGTAATAACAACTGCCAATTTTTCACCTAAAAGTCATGTGCTATCTTGGTATGTTGGCGGCCTTAACTTCCAAATAGAGCATCACTTGTTTCCTCATGTTTGCCACATTCACTACAAGCAAATAGCTCCTATTGTAGAAGAAACGGCTAAGGAATTCGGTATACCTTATTATACTCAGCCTACCTTCTTAAAGGCATTGATGTATCATGGTATGATGTTGAATCTACTTGGCAACAAGGATACTAAGCAAGACATAAAAGACGCGCTTCTTAAATCTAACATAGCTACTTCTCTTTCTTAAGACTAGTACTTACTAAATAAGCAAGGCCCTATCAGTTTGGTAGGGCCTTGCTTATTCATAGATGCTCAATCAGAATCAGTAATATCAATGATCAAAACCGTATAGTGCTTTTTATCAAATAACAAGATGGAATAATCCCATGCTATGTTATAGAACCATTTAGCATTTCGAATAGAAAGGTCAAATTGTGTTATTTCTAAAAAACGCTCTTCGAAAACATTTGAAACAAAACCTTGGGAAACTTGCCATGCGATCTTCTGATCAATATCTACTGCCATTCCCTTGGCTAGAATGCCAGCTAAATATCCCGATAAGTGAAAAATATCATCATAGTATTTTTGAATCTCCACAAATGGCTTTTCATCTATCTTTAAATTCTCCCTATATTCTTCAAGGTCTTTATGATGCAAAATATTTTTAGGGAAATTGATTTCTTGCAATTTATTCCAATGAACGAAGTAGCCCATGTAAGGGGTAGTGATCAATTTGTACTGATGGATTTGGACCCTATCACTCTCCTTATAGCAATTTATGGTCTTCATAAATAATCTAGCAGCGTCAGAAAGATCGTTAATTTCTTGAAGAGTTGTTCCTTCCCACATCTCAGCGATCTCTTGGTCATTAGGTCGCTCCTGAATCCAATCTATTTTACCACTTTTCATATTCCAAATATCATCAAACTCTATTACATAAAACAAAGAAGGCCCGAGCAATGCTCAGGCCTTCTATAATAAATAACGTTTAACTTATTATTTACCCAAGTATGCCGCTAAGTGCTTGCTACGTGAAGTAGAACGCAACTTGTTAATTGCCTTGTCTTTAATTTGGCGAACACGTTCACGCGTTAATCCTAGTTTGTCGCCTATATCCATTAGGCTCATAGGATGTTCAACACCAATACCGAAAAACAATTTAACTACTTGGCGCTCACGGTCGGTCAATGTTGATAGTGCTCGCTCACATTCTACTCGTAATGAGTCGTTGTAAACTAGCTCATCATCTGCACCAACTGCATCAGGGTTCTCTAATACATCTAATAGAGAGTTGCTCTCTCCATCCACGAATGGCGCATCTACTGATACGTGGCGTGAACCAACGCTCATGGTAGACTTCACATCGTCAATACCGAGTTCTAATATTTCTGCTAACTCTTCTGCAGATGGCTCGCGCTCATATTTCTGCTCTAGGTCAGAGAATGCTTTGTTTATTTTAGTTAGCGATCCTACTTTATTCAAAGGCAAACGAACTAAGCGAGATTGCTCAGCAAGTGCTTGAATAATAGATTGACGGATCCACCAAACTGCATATGAAATGAATTTGAAACCACGTGTTTCGTCAAATCGCTGAGCAGCTTTTACCAATCCCAGGTTACCCTCATTTATCAGGTCGTTGAGCGATAAGCTCTGGTTTTGATACTGCTTTGCAACTGATACTACGAAACGCAAATTGGCCTTCACAAGTCTTTCCAAAGAAAGCTGATCGCCTTCTTTAATTTGTTGAGCCAAGTACACTTCCTCTTCCGCTGTTAGAAGTTCCACCTTTCCAATTTCTTGTAGGTACTTCTCCAGCGACTGGCTCTCTCTGTTCGTTATGGATTTTGTGATCTTTAGCTGTCGCATTCAGATTTCGTTTTTAGTAAGTCGTTCAATTTAATAGTGTAAACCTTCTTCATCCAGTCTTTTCAATTACAAATAGTTCTTCTCTTCAACGCGATAAAAACGAAATTCAATGAACGGTATTCAACTGTATTACAGCTAAAATTGCGCGTTCTTGGGTTTGACATATGTGCGTTATATCGTTGCGAAAATGATACCATCACAATGTAAAGCAATTGTTACTAAAAGTCAATTGTAACAACAACTTCATTTGCTGGATGCAAAGATCATCCTTTTGTTTTACAAAGTCAATTCAAACATATCCCTGGTGTACTTTGCACTACACCATTGAAGCGAGCAAAGCATTCACTTTGGTAGGTCACGTCGTCACATCCACACACAGGGTTGTAAATATTTGGGCAAGAAGTAGGTACTTCTATAGCGCTAAAATCAACACAGCGCTGCTTTTTACCACAACTCAACAAAAAGACCATCCCTATCAAAAAAAGTAATCCTCTCATTTCATCTCAATAATGTAAAACCTATTTATTCGCTCCGATCTTGTTGCCGGGTTTACGAATTTCCAACTTAACAAAGTTACGGGGTATTGTTCAAAACTATCAACCACTTCAAACTGGTGTTTATTGCCCAATAACTCTTCTTTACCCAGCTTATCTACCAATAAAACATCTCCCTTTCCTTGCTCTTGTTCGAATTGCCAAACACTATGAATATAGCGGACATCACCCCCAGAATAGAAGTTTAGAGCGTGCGAATAGGTTCGAAGAGCGTAAAGTGGTTCACCTTTAAGCTCGTGCTTTGCCCACTCCCCTATTTTTTTAGTTGGTTGATACTTTAATAACCCGTGAAAACCAATACCCGAAAGCATAAGGTTCACAGCTAATATTCCACTCAAACTGATCAACAGCAGCCTATCCGCTACTTTTTCCATCTTTCCGTACAACCAAACAAATACTGTCATCATTACCACTAATACCATCACGGCCACCCAATTACCAAACGGGAACAAATAGAACGAAGCTATCGCCCCTACTAGCATTAAAATGACAGATAGAGCCCATTGGGTAACTGAAAAGAATTTCTTCCCTTCTGCCTTTTGAAACACATCAACCAAGTATGATGCAGCTATTACCGATAGGAAAGGAAAGAACACAAAAATGTAGTGCGGCAACTTATAGCGAGATAAGGACAAGGCAATGAATGGAAGAATTACCGCGCCAAGCGTCAAGTACTCAGCCACTTGCTTTTTTTGAACTGCTTGTTTTAGGTTTTTCCATAACCCTAGAATAGCAAATACAGTCCAAGGTAAAAAAGTCCATAGCAGCGTATGTACAAAAAAGAAAGGTGCTAGTGGTTGAGGGTTAGGTTGACTTTTTACGAAGGTGTTATCGCCAGTCAGCCTTCCAAAACTTTGCTCCCAGAAGTAGAAATACAATCCCCTTTCGCCATGCTGCTCGTAAAGCCCCCAAAGCATAGGACTAAGGCAGAGGAGTATTAAACCTATTGCCACCAACCACTGCCATTTGAGGAAGTTCTGCCACTGTTTGCTTAAAATCCAATGTGTTCCGAAGCCGAGTACCGGCACCATTAAGCCAATAGGGCCTTTTGTAAGCATAGCAAGGGCTATACCCACACTACCTAATAATAGGCCGCTCCACTTTTTGTTTTCCAAAAATTCACTGATCTGCCATACTCCGAAAATGAGACTAGCTACCAGAATAGTATCGGTACGAACATCATTGGTAATTAAGAAGAGTGCCTGAGTAGTCGCCAACATAACGGCTGATAGCCTAGCCACATCCTCACTATAATATAAACGAGCAAAGCGGTACACACTATAAAAGCCAAGTAAGCTAAATAAGAAAGAAGGGAGCTTATAAGCCACTGTATTAAAACCGAACACCCCCATAGATAGAGAGGATACCCAGAAGAGAAATGGCGGTTTATCTAAATAATCCTTACCACCTTCTAGCACTTGTGAAAAGCTCTTGGTCTGCCACATTTCCATAGATATGGAGGCATATTGAGCAGCATCTACATCCATTACTTCAACCAGTAATCCGAAAGCATGAACTACAAGAATCGCTAACCAAAGTAGCGCGTAATATTTTCCACGGAGCAATGTCATTATCTTTGCGAAGTTAGCATTAAGAGGCTATGCATGAAAAACCCATTTGAAATAGGAGATCCCAAAACGTTCCAACGAATAGTAACGGAAGCCGATACTGCTAAATTTGATAGTGGTGTGGTGCATCCTGTATATGCCACTTTCGCTTTAGCTCGTGATGCAGAATGGGCGGGAAGGCTCTTCGTGTTGGAGATGAAAGAAGAGGACGAAGAAGGCATTGGCACTTACCTAACGATAGAACATAATGCCACGGCCCTACTTCATGATGTCGTAGAAATAACTGCTACTTTAACTACTGTGCAAGGCAATGCCGTAAATTGTAGCTTTGTGGCCACAGTGGGAGACACCACTATTGCCTCGGGAACTACGGGGCAAAAGATATTGAAGAAAGAACGAACAGCAACATTATTTAGCCGTGGGAAAGAGTAAAGCACCTATTAATAAGGTGAACATAAAGAATAGACGAGCTTATTTCGATTACGAGATAGTAGAGAAGTTTACAGCCGGCATTATATTAACTGGCACCGAAATAAAATCGGTACGTAATGGTGAGGCTACCATTAATGAGGCTTACTGCATCTTCAAAAAAGATGAACTCCACATCAAAGGAATGAACATAGCAGAGTACGTGTTCGCTAACCTAAACAACCACGACCCCATGCGGGTGCGCAAGTTATTGTTGAATAAACGCGAGCTTAACAAGCTACAGACCAAAACCAAAGAGAAAGGGTTTACCATCATTCCGCTTCACATGTTTCTATCAGAAAGAGGTTTTGCTAAGTTGGAGATCGGACTAGGGCGCGGTAAGAAAACCCATGATAAGCGAGACACTATAAAAGCTCGTGACAGCAAGCGAGAGATAGACCGCATCAAAAAAATGAACTTTTGAGCACCAAGCCAGCTAGTGAAAAAGTAGTTATCGCCCTTTCGGCAATTACCGCTATTCTAAGCTCGCTTGTAGTTATCGACCTACTCTTTTGGCAGAGCGATAATACTATTAACATCTCCTTCTGGCCCTTCTTTTGTTTTTCGGGGCTGTTCGTTCTGTTTATTATCGTATCACTTGTTTGGGTGAAGCGTTTTCCTTCTATCAAGCTATCCATATTAAGTTTAGGCTTGGGCTACTTTCTTCTAAATACCTTGATAAGTATGGGCTTGAATAATGGACTGATCAATTCACAAAGCGTGGTAACTTACAGTAATAGCTACAGTTCCAACTTTGAGTTATCAGAACCATTAATGCAGTATGATAGCATTAGAGGATATCGATTAGCTAGTACAGATAAAGCTTGCAGGAACCTCAAGATCACTAAGAATGTGGTTGAGTATGATGTTCAGGTGAACGTAAACAATGTGAACCTTAGCAGCCATTACAACTATCAAAAAGAAAAGCCTGACTCGGTTACTCGCTTGATCGTATTTGGTGATTCCTTTAGTGCGGGTCTGTTTATGGATAGCAGTTGGGTTGATATTCTTCAAGCAAATTTCATAGCAAAAGGCCTTCCAATTGAGCTCTATAACTTCTCCATCGATGGTGGTGGGCTTACTAATTGGCATCAGATCTATCTGAATGAAATACTACCCTATTACCAGCACGATGGTGTGATAATAGCCTCTTATCTAGATAACTTACGGAGGCCATTCTTTTCGCTAAGTAGCACAAGTAGTGAAGTTCGCGGTGGATATTTTAATGATACTATTCCATCCCAAGGTCAAGTTGAAGAAGATGGTGATACTTTGTATCGCATAGTCGAACAGCGAGAAATGGACAACCATTTTGGTCAGCTAAATGATAGTAAACAAACTTATCATCACGGGTTCAACCTTCTACTTTTCAGTATAGAAGCAGAAGGCATTTACACCCTTGATAAACACATAGAGCTACAAGCCAATTGGTTAAGTACTGAAGAAATAGACTTGAACTTCGAAGACATCACGCACCATATAGGGCCAAGCAAATTTGAGCTATTAGAAGAACTGTTAGATAGTATTGAAGAAAATGAAAAAAGTCTCTTCCTATCGGGAATTCCCGATAAATATGGTATCCGCTCCTCCAATGGTAAGATCATTAAAAGCGTGATGTTCTTAGAAGCTATAGCGGAAGAATATAAGGCGACCAGCTACGACCCCTACCCCAATTTTGCAACGCTACCCCAAGCTACTATTGACTCTCTTTGGTTACCCTACGACTTACATTGGGGACAAGCAGGCGCTCGGCATTTCGCCAATTTGTATGCTGAAGAATTAGAAAAGCAGCTCTCAATAAAACAGTAGCCTAGCACGTTTTTAGTATATTGACCTTGAAACTTCACCCATGAGAAATATAGTACTAGTTGTAATTGCTGCCATTACTTTAATAGTTGCCGTTACTATTCCCAGCAACGCATATAAAAATCGCCACCGCACCAATGATGTTATTGATGTAACAGGCTTAGGCAAAAAAGATTTTGTGGCCGACCTAATAGTTTGGGAAGGTTCGTTCGGTAGGAAGAAGATGAACTTGCAAGATGCTTACACAGCCTTGAAAGCAGACCAAGAAACTATAAAGGCTTACTTAACAGGAAAAGGCATTGCGGCAGAGGAACTTGTATTTACCGCTGTAGACATTAATAAAGACTTCGACTATTACTACAATGACAATGGTGATAGAATAAGCACTTTTACTGGTTATAGATTAACTCAACGGGTAGAAATAGAGTCAAAAGCGGTAGATAAGGTGGAAGCTATTTCAAGAGAGGTGACCGAGCTGATCAACCAAGGGGTGGAGTTCAATAGTTTTGCTCCGCAGTACTACTATACCCAATTGGCAGAACTGAAAATACAGATGATAGCCGAGGCTACTACTGATGCTACTACACGTGGTGAGCAGATAGCTGAGAATGCCAATGCCAAATTGGGTGACCTACGCTACGCCCGCATGGGGGTGTTCCAAATAATTGCGCAAAACAGTAATGAAGATTACAGTTGGGGTGGAACTTATAATACCAGTAGCAAACGCAAAACGGCTACTATAACTATGAAGCTTCAATTTGGGGTGAATTAAGTTTTTTGGTCTTACCATTATGGAACATCTATTCTTTTACTTAGGGCTTTCCTTTCTACTAATGCATGAAATGGATGCCATCCGTTGTAAGGAATGGCGAATATTTCCTGGTCTACATTTACTGGATGATAAAACGGGTTACCTGGTTTTCCTATTCGCCCACGTGCCCTTGTTCGTCTTCTTAATAGCAGGTTTATATTCCGATGCTGCCGATACTTACCAATGGGGGCTGGATATCTTTTTCATTATTCATCTGGGGCTGCACATCGGCTATTTATTTCACCCCAAAAATGAATTTAAAGATGCTACGTCGTGGATATTAATAGCAGGAGCAGCTTCGTGCGGTGCTGTAGAACTATTGATAGCTTAGCCCCAAGCCTTACCCTTCAACATGGGCACAAATTTGAATTGCTCCAGTTCTTCCGTAGCGTAATCGGTTTCTCCCCTTTTAGTAATGCGTAACATGGTTTGCACTTTACCCTCGCCAAATGGGATAACTAGGTAACCGCCTACTTTCAATTGGGTAAGTAGTTTCTCAGGTATTTCTGGGGCAGCGGCAGTTATAATTATCTTATCATAAGGGGCAAAGGGTGGCTTACCTTCAAAACCATCGCCATAAAACATCCTAACTCCTAGTATACCTAGCTTATCAAGTAGTTTTTTCGTTTTATCAAACAGCTTTTTCTGCCTTTCTATACTATATACTTTAGCACCTAGTTTTGACAATACAGCCGCTTGATAGCCAGACCCAGTACCTATTTCCAATATTTTGTCCCCTTTCTTCACCTCCAATAATTCGCTTTGGTAGGCCACGGTATAAGGTTGCGAAATAGTTTGCCCCTCTCCTATTTGGAAAGCCTTATCCTCGTAGGCGCTCTCCATGAAAGCACGGTCTAAAAAAAGATGGCGGGGTATACTATTGATGGCGTCCAATACTTTCATATCTCTAATTCCCTTCTTAAAAAGGGTTTCACAAAGCATTTCCCGAAGGCCCCTGTGGCGATGTGTATCTTCTTGTTGCAGCAACATAGTACCAAAGCTATTGGTAAAAATGTTCATGCCGTTTCCTCCTTCTCCATAGGTTGATGTGGATATAACACTCCCATAGATCACTATGGCGTGGTCAATTTGACTTAAAGCCCTATTTTTGCCCGACTAATTTGAAATGCAAAGCATATGAGCACTAAGATAAAATTCGGTACAGACGGCTGGAGAGCGATAATCGCAAAGGATTACACTGTAGATAATGTAGCCCGCGTAGCTGAGGCCACTGCCAAATGGATCAAGGAAAGAAACACGAATAATCCATCAATAGTATTGGGTTACGATTGCCGCTTTGGTGGTGCTATGTTCGCTGAAACTACTGCTTTGGTAGTAGCTGCCCATGGCGTAAAAGTTATCATGGATAAGAATTTTGTTTCTACCCCGATGGTATCGCTTGCTTGTAAAAAATATGGTGCCGACTTAGGTGTAGTTATCACGGCTAGCCACAACCCACCATCGTACAATGGCTATAAGTTGAAAGCCAATTTTGGCGGACCGGCTTCTCCTAAAGTAGTAGGCGAGGTGGAAGATCTTATTGCTGATACAACCCCTGCTATACCTGGCAGCATGGCTGAATTGGAAGAAAAAGGATTAGTGCAGTATGTAGATTTTGAGCAAGAGTATGTTGACCACATGAATGCCGCTTTCGACTTCAAAAGCATTGAAGACCAAGGCTTGGTTTTAGCGTACGACGCTATGTATGGCGCTGGACAGAATGTAGTACCACGTGTATTACCTAACAATGCAGTCCTATTGCATTGCGACTACAACCCAGGCTTTATGGGGCAAGCTCCTGAGCCTATTGCCAAGAACTTGGGCGAGCTAGCCAAACTGATACAGAACGCTACTGATGTAAACTTAGGATTAGCTACCGATGGGGATGCTGACCGTACAGGTTTATTTGATGAGAAAGGTCGTTTTGTAGATTCGCACCACGTTATTTTATTGTTGATTCACTACTTACGTAAGTACAAGAAATTGGATGGCAAGGTAGTTATCGCATTCTCGGTTTCTAACCGCATTAAGAAAATGTGCGACGCTTATGGCTTGGATTATGAAGTAACCAAAATCGGCTTTAAATACATTGCTGAAAAAATGGTGGAAGAAGATGTATTGCTAGGTGGAGAAGAGTCGGGCGGTATCGCTATCAAAGGGCACATCCCTGAACGCGACGGTATTTGGAATGGTTTGGTGATATTAGAATTGATGGCCAAAACTGGTAAGTCGCTTACCGAGTTAGTTGACGAAGTATACGAGATAACTGGAGCATTTTCTTATGATCGTAACGACATGCATATCACCGAGGAATTGAAGCAGAGCATCATCCAGAATTGCAAGGATGGCAAGTACACTAGCTTTGGACCATATACTGTAGATAAAGTGGAAACTACTGATGGTTTCAAATTCTACATTGGTGGCGATAATACGGTTATGATACGCCCTTCAGGTACAGAGCCTGTGTTGCGCGTATATTCTGAGGCGGGTACTATGGATGAAGTTCAGAACATCCTTACCGAAGTTGGTAAAGTATTATTAGGCTAGTTTATTCGGCCTGCCGTACCTTTAAGCCATGCGGATAACGGCCGTTCTACTTATAGTTCTCTTTAGTTGCCTTTCGGCAGTTGGTCAGCGCATACCTGTTAAGCACCCTTATTTGTTGCCCGATACCACTTTAAATAAAGGTAAAGTGGGCCTAATTACGGGAAGTATTTTCGGTATTTATGGTTCGGCATTAGGCGTATTGAGCGTTTATT
>CAYGTK010000044.1:19261-22798 GCA_964352775.1 uncultured Chitinophagaceae bacterium | reverse complement strand
TGGGGTCAAGGTTTTTATTTGGATGGACGTGGCGGATGACTTCTTGGGCGGTGATTAGCATGGGGGGATTAATTTTTCGATTATCAATTATCAATGACCAATTGGTGTGCCATCGGTGATCTATCATTGATGTCATCCTGAAGTCCTTTCAGGATCTGACGTGAGAACGACTTGCAAGCGTGACGTGCGTTCGTCAGATACTGGATCAAGTCCAGCATGACATGTGTTTTGTATAGCGATAATGGGCCTACTTAACTAGCTCGAAGGTCTTCCTTCGTGTTAAACTATTTGGAGGCCTCTGGCCGACCGTATAACCAAAACCAGCACAATATTCGGCCAGAGGCCTCGTAATAATTAGTCGCTAAGCTGGAGCTTAGAACCAGTATTACTAATTACTGCGACTGTTGACTATTACTAGAACTCTCTCCCACTCTAACCCCAGCCTTCTCCTCTATCGGTGCTAAACCCAACTCTTCGCGGGCTTCGTTTACTTCTATTACGGCGTTTACGTCAATATCACCAAGGAAACTTATTGGGGTTACGTTGCTGATGCCTAGTTGGTAGTCGCCATAGCCGGCGTAGCTCAATAGTTTGTTCAGCGGTTTCAGAAGAGTGTTCTGGTAGTTCACTATTACCGAGTTCATAAAGATCTCGAAGATGGTGCGTACCTCGCTGCTGTTGCTCAGTTTACCGCTGGTTTCTACCATTAAGGCAGGATGCGTGCGGTGAGCGCGGAGCAGGTTCTGTACGGCCAGCTCTTGCAGTTGGGTGAAAATACCTTCAGGTTCATCATTCAATGGTAGATAGTTGGGGGCTTGGGTTTCGCTGCTAACCAGTTGGGTTACCAGCTTGCTGTTGTTGCCTTCGCCTGTAAAGCGGTCTAAGAATTCACGCAGATACTCTTCCGTGGTTTTCCCTTCGGGTGGTTCGCCTATCATGGTCAGCAAGCCGCTGGGCATGAATTTGTTGGCTATTCGGTCGAGGTTGTAAGTCGGTATCTTGTATTCTATGTTGATCCACTTCATTCCACCCAGGGTATAGTAATCGGGTAGGCCGTAGAACTTCCTGTCGGGACGATAATCGCGAGCGTAAAGCAGGGCGTTGGCTTGTTCTTCTTGGTAGTCGAATAGCTCCACACTTTCTACTTCGTATTTCTTGTTGGTATTGCTTTGGTTGCCAATGTTCTCCCAAAAATCACTTAGGTAGGCTTTCTGAATTTCTCCTGAAACTGGCTTCCCTAATCGTACCTCCGTTATGTCGCGGTGGTAAAGGTTCAGTCGCTTGCCTTCCTCAGCAGTTTCAATGGCGAAATTTCCCGTAAGGATATAATCTAAGGCCCACTTTTCTAGCAACTCATACAAGCTTTCGCCATCGGCATTCACCTCATTCAAGTATTCTTCTAGTGCTACATCAACTTTGTAGGGTTTACCATCTTTTCTGCTGACAATGAAGCCATTACCTACCGTATAAACTACTTTCGTATTGATAGCGGTACGGTGCGTGCTGCTGCGTTCGTAGTAGTCTACCAACTGACGGATAAAGGCATTGCCGCTATCTTCAAAAAAGGGAACCCAAGGGGTTTTCAACTTCTTCACCTCTGGTTCGCGTGGGGGTAATTTACCAATAGTATCTACACTGGCGTAGCCCAATATGCGATAAAGATGTTCGGGGTGTACTTGCTCTTTGGCCATGAAAAGGGTTTAATATTTGCCCTGTGCAGGCCCAGCCAAAGGGGGCGGCCAGACCTGCCACAGAGCAGTGAGATAAGGGTAGAGAATTAAGAGAAGTCTACATCGCCATCTGGCGCATACTTCACATCATCGCTTGTATGAATTATTCCAGTATACTGGCGTGGAATATCCCAGCCACGACCTTCTAATCGGAATTCATATCCATTTCTATCGGCCAGGTCCGCACCAGTTTCGCCGTTAGCGGCAGCACGTAAAGCAGCATCGGTTTTCAGCTTCTCATCGTAACCATACACGAATGCTTCGCCTTGATTATTTTGAACAATTGCCACCATTTTACACGACTTGATAGCCTTGTGTAATTTATCAGCTTTATCCTTTTCCTGTTTCGGGATGAATCCAGTTACAGTCATGTTCACAAAGCTGCTACCAGTTTGCTCTAGCGATGTTTCAAAAGTAGCGTTCAATGTGTTTTCGGTAAACTCAAATTCGTGCCATTCGTTGCCAGGATCGGCTGTAGTGGCGGTTGCTACATCATAACCATCGTATGAGTGGTCTGTAGCTACAGCGTTGAATCCAGCATCGGCCTTCAGCAGTTCGCGGTTAATTAAAAATAGGCGGCGGACTCCGCCAATTAGGCTTTCGTCTTCGCATGAAAGGTTGTAACCTGCATCTAATAATGCCATGTTGTATTAGTTTTATTATGTTTTAAAAAGGGGTAATTAAGAAAGGAGAGAGTTAGCGGGCGTATACCACGTATTCGTCAAATAGGTATTGCACACCTAGGTCGAAGTTGGCCTTGAAGTAGAATTGCTCGGTCAATTCATCTAAGAATAACTTGGCATCACTTCCTGGCGATTTCACATCGGTACCTATCATCAAGTTCTCGCGTTTGGTGTATATCACACGGTGCTCGTCGCTCAATGTTTCGGCAGCAATGGTGGAGTCCCAGTTCAATTGCGCTTCTACGGCAATGCCACGGAAGGTAAGCGGACCACCTTCTGCAAGGCGAGCTAAACCGCTATCCAACCCAACGTTCTCATAGGTTTCCAATAGGTTGGTATACACGGTATCGGTTACCAAGAACACTTTATCGGTAGGCTTCACCGCGCGCAATGCGTTCGATGTGGTGTATAGGCTCTTCAATAGATCCATCGCTTCGCTAGCGGTAGTCATGTCTCCGGCAATGGCCACTTTGTTCGCCGCGGGTAAACCTGCTTCCAACAACTTGAACCAACCATCAAATGGCGTGAAGAAACCTGTAGCGCTGGCAGTATCGCCAAACCAACACATGTCGAAGATGTCGTTCTTCATCGTATCGGTCACGCGGCTCACCATCACTTCCTCTATCACGGTATCGCTCAGGTCGTAAATATCGCTTCCGCGCTTAAGGTTACGTTTAAAAACGGTATCGTAAAACTCTTTGGCACATTGTTCTAAATTAATAGCGCAAGGCACGGTAGTAATGGTCTTTTCACCAAGGGCGAAAGTTCCGCTAGCGTTGAATCCGCAGCTCTCTTTCTTCTGAATGATACGCGAAAGCTCGTTGGCCAGGGCGATGGTCTTGCTACGATTTACCGTAGGATCTATCGCATAGGTGTTAATGATGTCTTCGGCAGTAAACACGGGCTTCAGGAACACATCGGTCATGTGCTCGGTAGTCCACGTGTGGGCCGGCAGGGTAATTGCGTTAGGCATAAGTAGGGGTTCTTTTTTTTAAATGTTTAAGGGGAAAATGTTAGTGGTAGCGGCGTTGCAAATAGCCAGAAATATAGCCCCAAGCACTAGGCGCTGTCTCGGCTGCCGAAGGGTCGGCATCGCCAGCGTTAACCGTAGTATTTACGCGGCG
>CAYGTK010000044.1:16282-19251 GCA_964352775.1 uncultured Chitinophagaceae bacterium | reverse complement strand
TGCAGGTTCTTAATTTCGTTCTCTTTCTGTTGCAGCTGCTCTTGGGCCGGGTCTTTTTTGGCAGGGTCGGGTTTGGCGGTTTCGCCACCCAGTTGCTCAATAAGAGCCTGTAGCTGTTGCATCAGGGTTTGCAGTTGTTCCTGCAATTCGGGGTTTGCTTGCATGTTAAGTATGTTTTCAAGTTTGGTAATAATGCCTTGTTGTAGCTGCACCGTTTGTCCATCGGTGGTCATGTATTCGCCATCGGCCACTGGGCTGCTTTGTAGCTGCGCTTGGGTGTAGGCGCTATCGCCCTCGGCAATGGTCATAGCTCCACTTTCGGTGGGGAGGATGTAGATGGTATCGCCGCTTTCTAATTCTACCTCAATAAAATCGAGGCTGCTGGCATCGCTAGTGCTCATGGCGTTTTTTATAGCGGTATCTAGCTTGCCAACGGTATCTAAAAGGCGACCGAGCACCCCTTGGGCGGGGGCCTGCACCCTAGCCTGTTCGGCTAAGGGTAGCAAGGCCATATGTGCCAGCACCCGCTTGCGTGCTGCCACGCGAGCCTCGGTGCTTATGCCATCCACAAATCCCAATTGTAGTGCCTCTTGGGCATTAAGCAAAGTTTCTTCGTCCATCATTTGACTTAGTTGCTGGCGGGGCAGTTGGGTCTTTTTCTCGTATATATCCAGCATATCGGCTTTCAGCTTTTGCAGGTGACCGTTCATGCCGGGCTTATCGCCATCGTAATAGGGGTTGTGTACAAAGTAGTAGCTGTGCTCGCCAATAAAAGTCTTTCGGGCAGCCAAGCTCACAATAGTGGCCGCGCTAGCCGCAATGCCGCTGATGTAGGCGGTAACATCGTAGCCCTTCAAGCCAATAAGATCGTAAATGGCAAAGGCATCGAGCAGGCTGCCGCCGGGGCTGTTGATGTGCATACTAATGGCCTTGCCCTCGTGCGCCTTCAACTCATTAATGAACCGGCGGGCCGATATACCGAACTCGCCTATCTCGTTATCAATATACACCTCTACCCCACTAGGCAGCTGTGCGTTATTTCTCTCCTTCCGTAATTCATTCTTAATGGTAAACCAGCTCTTGCTCATGCCCACAAGAATATGGGCCTATTTGTGCATGGTTACGAAATTGTTGGATATTTCTGCTGGTGGGAGGTAAATAGTTGGGGGTGGGTAGATTTTGGTGGATGGTCCACGGTCGATAGTCGATGGTTGGGGTGTTGGAAGGAAGCGTTGTCACTCAGAGCGTAGTCGAAGAGTGTGCAGCGTAGGCCAACCCGCATCGCGCTTCGACTCCGCTCAGCGTGACAGGGCCTGCGCTTCTTTACATTCTATCGCCACACCCCTATGATCCCCTCGAGGGGATGCTGTTTTGCTCCTCCCTTGAGGGAGGCTGGGTGGGTGTCGGCCCTTTACCCACAGCACGTGCATTGTATTTTACTTATACCAATTTTATTGGGTTTATTTTTAGTGGTAAATGATTGAGGGATGAGAATAATTGGAAAAGATGAATACAATGGTAAGTATGAAGGTTGGACGGAGTTAAAAGCTAATGATCTACTTCTACTCTTGAAGGGTGAAAATAAAAGTTCAGAATTCAATAGTATATGGAACTCATTTTTAGTAAACACACTAAACTTCCATAAACTAGTTATTCCAGATAGGGTAAACTTAAACGAACATATATCGGTTAACCATCGAATGAGTTTTAGACAAGTAGTTTTTAAAGAGAAAGTAAGTTTCCAAAACATTCAATTTAACGAAACAATAACGTTCGATGGCGTAGAAATAGAAGATGATTTATTGATTTCAAACTGCAAACTAAATGCGTCTTTAGGTATAAAATCAGGATACTTTAAGGAGGTCAGTTTCCATCTTTGTGAACTATATCATTTTACAATCGAAGGAGGAATATTTAAAAACATAGACTTTAACAACAACATACTTCAAAAGGCAATTACTATCTGCAATTGCAAAATTATTTCAGCTTTAGAAATCATTTCTTTCTATGGTAATTCGACCAATAGAATAATCGTGGGGGGTAAAGGTGATACTTACATTAATAGCATTGAAATTCAAGAAAATGACAACTCCCATATTACTGTAGTATCGGGAAATTACAACACACTAAAAGTACACAATGGACTAGCATTGAGTAAAAGTGTATTCAGGGCTTATCATACTCATTTTAATGAAATTTTATTTGAAAACTTCCATAATGTAGGGACAGTCTTATTTGACACCATTCACCCGCGTGGAAAATGTTTAAGTATAGCAGATGATGGAACTATTGGATGGGTCGATAAGGATTCAAGAATAATCCTCCATCATTCGAACTTGGGTAAAACAGAGGTTATAAACTCTGGCCTCTCAATGTTTAAGCATTTCTACTTCGAAAGCAGTAACCTATTACAATTATTCCTTGCCAATTCCGATATGCCTTCTGATCTAAAAGTATCAGAATATCTAGTAAAAGGCCTGAACTCCTTACAGAAAAAAACTGCGATTGAACGACAAAAGGCACTCTACTTTTCTCAACTAAAAGAAGTATATGCCAAACAAGGTGATAAAGTAGAAGCAGCAAAATACTATGCCCTCGAAATGGAAGCTTACCGAGCTTCTTTGCCACAAGGCTGGACAAATGAGTGGCAAGAGAAATTAATACTAGGATTAAATAGGTGGTCAAATTATTACGGGACGAGTATTCTCCATGCCCTTGGCTTTACCTTACTTATCTCACTCACTTTCTTTCAAATCTACTTTCTCTACCTCAACAGTTTTGCTGCGCAAATAGATTTACCGTCAATAGGCGAAATGTTTGGTTATTGGGTAGAGTTTATCTCCCCTATTCATCGATTTGACTTCATGAAAGAGCATTATACCAAAATAGGCGCAGCCAAAGCCATTGATTTCATCGCCCGCCTATTCATCTCCTACGGTATTTACCAATTCATCCAAGCCTTTCGCAAG
>CAYGTK010000044.1:1193-16182 GCA_964352775.1 uncultured Chitinophagaceae bacterium | reverse complement strand
CATGGGCGGCGGTAACCCCAACTTGTCATCCTGAAGTCCTTTCAGGATCTGGCGTTAGAATGACTTGCACAACGTAACTGTGGTTCGTCAGATACTGGATCAAGTCCAGCATGACATGGCGTATTTTATGTCGTTCTTATTTACTGCTTACTGCGACTGTTGACTGGCTACTGAATTCCCGCCTATTCATCTCTTACGGCATTTACCAATTCATCCAAGCCTTCCGCAAGCATGGGCGGCGGTAACCCCAACTTGTCATCCTGAAGTCCTTTCAGGATCTGGCGTAAGAGTGACGTGCACAGCGTAACTGTGGTGCGTGAGATACTGAAATAAATTCAGCATGACAGGTTAATTTTTATTCGGGATATTTACTGCCGACTGCTACTGCGGCTGTTACTGATACAGTCCTTTCGCAAGCATGGGCGGCGGTAATTAACTAGTTATAGAGACAAACCACTTGGCCTCTGCGAACTAAACACAAGACTCTCTCCTGTGAAACATCAATTTAAAACTGATGTAAGTTCTATTGTTTTTAATAATTATTGTAATATTATCAAGAACTAATTATCAAACAACCCCTAAATGATCAACCATGACTATTAAAGAAATGTCGTGCCACGTGTGGGCACTTAGTGCTAATACAGATAATGCCGCCGCCCTTAATACTAATTATGAGGCTGTTTGTAATGCTGTCCTCAGTAAAACACGCTCTAGAGTACCTGCTGAACAGAAGAAAGCATTTAGAAAGGATGCTATGGAGGGAATTGCAGCACTAGCCGCGCCCCGAACGGTACTTACAGATCACGATGTCTATTTATGTGGTGGCTTTGGGGCAGATGATGTGTGCCCAAAACATATGTGGCTAGAAGACCATACCGCTGGTAAAACCTACGATACTATGCCTGACGAAGACGTGCAATGTATAGATGAGGTGGGGGAAGAGGGCAAGGATTTTAGGCCAGGCTGTAATGCCGACCCCTTTCCGGCCGTTGATATAGTTCGTGTACTACTTAATGGATTTACCAAAGAGCAAGTAGATAGCATGCCATAAGAATGGGTGGTTCGTGAATGTGGTTCGCCAGATCCTGAAACGAGTTCAGGATGACGGTGTGGGGAGTGTGAGGATAATTGGCTACTGCGGACTGCCGACTGAATACTGCCGACTGTTGACTGCCGACTGGCTACTGAACTACCGAATAACACACATCTTTAAAATAGCCGGAAACGTACATATCCTCCTCTGTTTCGGCGTTGTATACGGTGGCTTCGAAACTGCCAGAGACTATCTTTTGGGCAGAATCACAATCATCTACGGATACTTGTATGGTGGCATCTTTTTCGCTTATCCAGCTGCCGGTGGAGTTAAGGTAGGTTACCTGTGCCCATTCGCATTGTTGATCTTCGCACTGTATACTGCTTGGGCGAAAGCCAAATACCATTATTTCGCGAAAGCAATCGCCAAAGGTGCTGAACTCAAAGTCTTCTACCTGAAGCATAAAGTCGTTACCGTTCTTATCGCTGGTATATACCGTGAGTAGCCTGGTGGTTACGCCCGGAATATCGGCATGGGTACGCGTTTTAAGCGTGGCTGATGCTGAACCACCTAGCTCGGTAAGGGGTGTGGTGGTATGCAAATAGGCTGTGAACGAATCGGCACAAGCTCTATTATCTTGCTTTGCACAACTGCTAAGCAGGCCTGTGGCAAGCAGCAACACAATTAGGTAATGGATGGAGCGGGTCATGCACTTGGTTTGTGCTAACAAGATACAAGATCTATTACTTTCTCAAAATAGTTAATATCTACTTATCAACAAGGGCGGGGGCAATTACCAATTATTGATGGGTGTGGCGTTAGATCCTGAAACGAGTTCAGGATGACGAAGTTTTGATGTATGGATCGTAACATGCTTACGTCAGATACTGGATCAAGTGCAGCATGACATGTGTTGTTATAAATGGTAGTGTTGACTGGCAACTACCTACTGCCTACTGCCTACTGCAACCTATACATTAAGCTTTGGCCATTGTGCTTCGGCTTGCACTTTTAGTTCAGTGGGGTTTTCGTTCCATTCGTCGCGGGTGTCTTCTTCATCATCTTTGTAAAACACGTGTAGCTCACCATCTTGCACTAGCGAGCTGTTGGGGTTGGCTTCTACCAGTACTCCTTCGCTTAGTGCTGTAGAGCAATAGCCACCATACTTGGGGGTGTATTTAGCAGTATCTGCTTCAAACGTGGCCTTATGCTCTGCGTTGGTAAATTGATAAGTAGCACCTTCGTGCTGTAGGCTTAACTCTGCTGTACCAGGGGTGGCATTGCCATTGTAAACACTCACGGCATCGTATCCGCTAAGGGCTTTTCCATTTACTAAGTATTGTACGCTCATGGGCTGAAGATAGGAAATAGTTGAGGGTGGTAGTTTACAAAGAGGCGGACTGTTTGCTACAACTGTTACTGTGATCTATCCTTATTCTATTGATGTTGCGGTGTCTTCTTCTGGTGGTTTTTGAAACCATAGGTAACCTTTATTGCGTAGCATGTTCAATGCTATTAAAGCACCTAAGGGCAACGATACCGATATCATGGTTCCGTAAAAACTATTGTACACCAAGCCAGCTCCCATTAAGTGTATGCCCAATATCTTTAACGACCAACTTACTGTGCTACCAGCTAATTTAAACTTAATACCTGGCACATTTAGCAATACTATTAGTAAGTAATAAGGCAATTTGAATGGCGGACGGCTGCGGTACACTATAATCAGAGCTAGAATATTAAACATCAACACTATAAGGGCTAACAAGCCTACTACTACCAGTACGCCCGAAAAGATCGTAAACTCGGTAGACACCACTCTTGAGGTTGTCTTTAAGGCAAGTACTTTATCACTTTCCACATCTAAGTAAGCTGCGATCTTCACCTTTTGGGTAGCACTTTCCGCTATTACTATTGCCAGTTTAACGACACCTCCACTATCCTCATTCTTAATTGCTACACTATTAGTTCGGAACGATAAGTCGGTGGTATCATCCAGCATTTTGTAAATGCCTTTCCTGAAATTTTGCAGGCTTGTTTTTAGACTATCAACATGCTTTGTCTCCTCACCGTTTACCATAAATATCATGGCAGAATCTAAACTACCACTATGCATATGATGTAGCAACTGAAGATGTGGACTATCGCTCTTAAGATTATCTCCCTCTTTCAATCCGCATGAAGAATTAAATACAATAACCAGAAATAGTAGTAAGAAATAGTGTATAAAGTGCATAAGAATACTAGAGGGGTAGAGTTCTTTAATATAACAATTGTATTAGTCTAGAGACATGAAATATTAATGGATGAATACTATATGTAACCTCTACACCCATTAAACTTTTGCCCATAGCTACAGTCTATACCTCACGAACCTTCTCTATTTATTGGCATGCAAACACCACCTTATGCAGTACTTTTTACTCCTACTTCTATTTATGGGGCCTTATTGTTGGGCACAAGATATTTTGATAACCACCCAAGGCGATACGCTTATTGGCGAGGTATATAGCGAATCGGAAAAGACGGTATATTTCGGTGTGCGCGGCCAGGGAAGTTACACCAAGGTGAAGCGTACCAACATTAGTACGCTGAAGCAATATAAACCTACACGGATGCTGAAATGCAAATGGGCATCTAACAAAACCGACCCATTTACTAATGACAGAATGCTGAGTACTAAGCCCGAAAAGCTTACCATAGGCGGTAAGAACATTGAGCTACAGCTAGACAAAGTGAACGACTATGCCTACGTTGGTATGGAGTTTTACCGAAGAGAGACAGACGATGTAACCATTGAACCCGGGCAGCAACTGATGTTAATGCTTGATAACGATTCTATTGTAACCCTTAGCACGCTTGAATATTACGAATCAGAAGTGGGCACATGGCCTAAGGCCACACGAATAAAGCTGCCCTACCCTATTGATAAAGAGGACCTGCGGATGTTGGCCACACATAACGTGAAAATGATACGCTTTTATGCCGTAGGCGGTTATGTAGAACTAGAGGCAGAACGACTGCTGGCTGCAGAGGCTTTCCGTTTTAATGCGGAGTGTATGCTGCGCAATGCTGGCCTTATAGCACCTATTGAGAAACCAGAAGAGGAAGAAACCGATACGGAACCCATTGCTGATAAACTACTCCGCCTTACTGATCTATTGGCCAACGGACTGATAACAGAAGAAGAATTCAACATTTTGAAAAGGGAACTGATGAGTAGTTCAGAGTGAAATGGAATAAGCAAGCTATATTGTAGTTTTGCAGTATGAAAAATACTCTTGTTTTATTACTAGTTATAAGTGGATTATTTAGTTGTACCAACAATGCCCAAATGGATGACATTGGTATGGCAGATGTACTTATGGACATACCCGCCCAATACCAAGAATTACCCGTAGATACCGTAGCCGAAAGGCTTCGAGAAGTTTTCCTGCTAGGTAGTAATGAGCAACTGTTCTTATTCCTAATAGAGAATTCGGAAAGTACCGATGCAAAAACGGTATATTTTCAAGACGCTACATCGCCCGCTAACCTGATAATATTTATTGACCTACCAGAATATCTTCCATTAGTTGAAGCAGACGTAACCTTAGAAATGGAAAGCCTGAGCAGTGCTGCCGAAACAAGCTACAAAAAGTCAGGATATAGCTACAAAACCATTGCTACCGACTTCATTACAAACGAAACGTTCAGTTTCTCAAAGTTCAAATATTGGATCCGCCGAGATGGTAAAGAGCATTACGTAATAAACTACCTGGTAAGCATTGCTGCCAATAACCAAAGCTTCGCCATAAGAATGGTATCTACCCAACTAGAGAGCGATCTGGAGGAAAGCGTGAGGTTATTACAGTTGAAGGAGTAGGCCCTTATGCAGCGTAAAACGTCCCTTTACCGCAACAGTAGCAGTCTCTTTTTGACCCCGCTATTAGCCCTTACACTATTTAGCTGTAGCACAAACAACGATGATTCTCAATTAGATGATATAGGCATTAGTGGTCTTAATATGGAAATTCCTAATAATTTTAAGCGATCACCATTAGATACCATTGCCGAAAAATTAGCCGATGTTGGCCTCTTATTAGATGATGAGGTAACAGTACATTACTTTTTGATAAACGATATAGAGCAACGGGGTAACGAAACGGTATACTTTCAAGATAGCCTTAACCCTGCCAATTTAATTGTGTTTATAAAGTATGCTGAATATGTGCACCTAACCGCTGATATGGTGAATAGGCAACTTGACCAAGTAAAGCGGGAGGCAAAAAAAATGTATGAAGCAGGAGGATACCGCTATAAAACGCTATCAACGCTATATGATCCAAATAGAAGATTTAAGTTTTCTAAGTTCAAATATTGGGTCAGCAAAAATTCCCAACAGCTTTTTATCAGCAACTATAATATTTGCATTAATAAAAGCTACAACTGCTATTCGGTACGAGTATTTTCAACGGAGCAAAAGAATGACCTAGATAAGCAAGTTAGGTTTATGAAAATGAATTAACCCGCTTACGAATACGACCACACCAGCTCCAGCTTATCTGGATTTTCAGTGCTTTGAAAAAGATGGCCCGTGCCCGAATCAGCATAGTTAAAGGGCAGGTAGTAATCTGATATTATTTCAAACAATAGCTTATCCATCCGTTGCCCAGTTTGCTTATCTATCGGGTAGTCTTGGTCTTGCTGCCACCTAGGCCATCCAAACAGTTTATCGCCCATGGTTTCTGCCACCTCATGATTTTCCATAAGCAATTCTACTTCGTTATCAACTGTACCGTCATACACTTGATTTATTGCAGCTTCAATTCCTAATTCTTCATATTCTGGCCATCCGGAATATTGATTTATAGCAATCCACGATACAATTAACACTTCGGCAAAAAGCTCCTCAATAGCAGGTTTAATTTCTGCTGAAGGCCCATCAACTTTTATTCTGCGGCAAACTACCTCATCGTAACACTTCTGCTTTTGGCTAGTAGTACAGTAAAACAACTGTACCAATCCTTCCCCTTGCTGTTCAGGTAGCTCTTCCATATTTAGTTGAACAAACAGCTGCATGTGCTTAACACATTCAGGGCAGGTTGGCCAATCATTTTTATCTCTTAAATAAGGGTAGCCCCCCATTTTATGCTGGGCCGAAAACCTAGGTTCAATTTCAACCGTTTGTGGAACATAGCAAGTACGCTTGTGCGGTTCTAGTAATTGAAGTATCTCCTTTACCTTTTGTTCGGCAACAGCCCGCTCATTGACTAAAGCCTTATCAAGCGCTCCTTTACCTCTAAATAACAATATATAAATTCGCTTAAACACATTCATGGGTAGCAATCTTCTAGACCTAAGGTAAGTACATTCCCCATTCCCTCCCAAAATTTCGTAATACCCCTACCCTATTTTAGGTGGGAAATAACAGAAGCACAGCCACTTCCACTTATTTATTGGCTAGCATAAGTTGACCAAAAGACACAATAGAAGAAGTATAATAAGGCTAAGAATAGTTTTATAATAAAAAGCGATGTAGCCGTTAATTACTTGAATAATAGATAGTTGTGAATAGTTGCCTGTTCAACCCGGTGGATAAGTGCTTGGGGGTGAGCGGTGTTTTAATTAGCGATTATTGGCTTGTAGTTCGTAAATGTGTTTCGTTAGATCCTGAAACGAGTTAAGGATGACGGCTTTGGAGAGGGCTGGCTGCCGACCGTCGACCGTGGACCATTGACTACCATAACCAATTCCACCGTTTATCCCTTAACTTAGCTAGCAAACAGGGTTGGTGAAAAAGCTATTACTATATCTACTTACTGCTATAGCTATACTATGGAGTGCCTGCGAAAGGAATCGCGACTTTAATGAGCGAGTGCAGATACCAGAGTTCAACTTCCCCACTACCGTGATTTTTGAAGATAGTCTTTCGGCCTACCAGATATTTAAGGGATCGGCCGATGAGTTACTTCCTGCCGATGGCTACCATGTTTTAGAATTGAGTTCGTCGCTGTTTAGCGATTACGCCTATAAGCAACGTTTGGTGAAAATACCTGCGGGAACACAAATGACCAGCTCCGATGATGGGCTATTCAATTTCCCCAACGGAACCGTATTGGTAAAAACCTTTTATTACTTCAACGATGAACGCGACACAAGTTTAGGCAAGCGAATTATTGAAAGCCGACTACTAATAAAGGAAACCGATACCTGGAATGCTGCCACCTATGTATGGAACCAACAACAAACCGATGCTGCACTTAAAGTTGATGGAATGGACACCCCAATAAGCTGGACCAATAGCAGTGGCAGCACCCGTTCCACCACATACCATGTACCAAGTCAGAACGAATGTGCCACTTGCCACCAGTCGAATTTATCCCTAACACCCATTGGGCCATCGTTTAGAAATTTGAATAAAGCAGTAACACGAAACGGTGCTAGCATAAATCAGATAAATCACTTGAAGGCCCTTAATATTTTAAGCAGTCACCCCACTGGCGAAACAGCCCAAATAGTAGATTACAAGAACCTAAATGCTTCGCTAAGCGACCGTGCACGCGCCTACTTGTCCATCAACTGCGCACACTGCCACAATCCCACAGGCTGGGACAAATCATCAGAACGAGATTTCGATTTCAGATACGCTACGCCCCTTAACCAAACAGGCATCACTTTCGAAAAAAACAGAATCCGCCGAGCCTTGGTAGAGGGCGAAATGCCCTTTATAGGCACCACCCTACTCGATGAAGACGGGGTAAGTTTGGTGGTGGAGTATTTGGAGAGTTTGTAGTTGACTACCGCCCCCTAACCAAATCCAACCTAGGGCTATTCACCAGCAACTGACTACCCCACACGGCTAGGCTGAAGTAAAGGGTGTATCAATCTTTTTTGACTGATTTAATGCTTATTTTCATTATATGAGAAATGTAGTGTTGCTGGTTACCATTACCTGTTTGCTGGGCTGTGCTAAAGAAGAAGAGGATATAGTATCTGGTTGTAGTATTCCTAGCTATCATCTATTTGTTAATTCAAATAACATCGAAACCAGACTAAGAGAACAAGATGGCCGAACGGGTGGTTTTGGTGGTGGAACGATTACCAAAAATGTGCTTTATACAATCTATTCACCTTCGTTTACCAGCGGAGTCATTGCAGGCCTATCCATTTCATCAACACAGCAAAACTTTACTCGACAGCGCGTTTTAGATTTACCAGGTAGAACAATCACTTCAGATAATAGTGAAAACCTTTTTGGAAGCTTATTTTTTTATTCAGAAACGGATACTGGATTATATAGTTCCTATTTTTACCCATCGCAACCCACAAACGAATTTACCTCCTTCACCATCGAAAGCGTGACTTTTGTTAGAGAGGAAAGCAGTAACGTTGATCTATTTGAATACTGCGGTTACATCACTGGAAGTATTGGAAAATGTGCGGGATTCTTCAACTGCGATAGCATTGTAGGTTACGTTCCAATTTCTGGTAGTTTTCAATTGCCGGGTACTGTAACGTATTAGGCCATACTTACATCGTTCCTAAAAGTACACCCACCTAACCTCCCTCGAGGGAGGGATAATTCCAAAAAAACATCGACCGTGGACCATCGACCATGGACTACTAACTACCGACTATAAACTATTGACTCTTCCCCACATCCAACCGAGGAGCATTCACCAGCAACTGACTACCCCACACGGCTAGGCTGAAGTAAAGGGTTTGCCAAACGATGAGGTATTGCCAATCTTCATAGCTGCGGCTGTAGTGCCATACGGTGGCGGTTTCTATTAGGCCATCTATTACGGTGGCGTATTGCACACCTGCCTCGGTATCGGCCAGCCAGCCGCGGGTGTAGGTGGGTACATCTACCAAAAACATATACAGTACATAGCCTGAGCCGAAAAAGCTGGTAATAGCAATAAACTTGCGCTGAACACCTTCGTAAAACTTACGCGAGCTAACTAATCCAGCCACGAACACAGCGGCAGATATTCCCCAGAACGATTCCTCTATCACACTGCCCAAATAGTTGGTAGTGGTACAGGCATACCAAGAGAATACCTCTGCTATTATTATTAAGGGTACAATGACCTTGGCGCCACCCATAGCCACTTTGTTGCCCGTACTTTTGCCTATTTCATATAGTACTAGCGACCACTGCAGCACAAAGGCCAGCTCAGCAAAAGTTACCAAGGTTCGCCCAATAGCCACAGCTGAGATCCAATGATCGATCATTACAATGCGCTTCACATCGCCCTTGGGCACAAAGCAGCGGAAGGCACACACCAATGTGTAGTATAGTGCCAAGCCCATTTGCCATTTTCGGGTATGCTTCAATAGATCGGTATAGCTTGGCAAGCGCTTGCGATACACCTTGTAGGTTATGCCCAGCAAAATGAAATTGAGCACGGCAATGCCCATCATGCCATACCACCAATTGATTACTAGCGTTGATTCTTCCATTATATGTTTGAAGGTAAAAGGAATACACCAATAAAAAACTAATATAGCCAACTCCCATAACTAGTACTTGAGCAATGCTATCACGAGTATTAAACACCTAAGATCTCGTATTTTAGTTGTATTCTTCAAAACTGTATACATCATGAAAACTTTAACTACCTTTCTTTTTGCCCTTACTTTATGTCTATTCCTCACCCCCACTCATGCCCAAACATCTAAACCGGGTAAATGTGTGGAGTCTTTTTGGAATAATGGCGTGTGGGCATATAGCGGCACCACTACATTTGAATACGATGCATTGGGGCGTGAAACTATAAGGCTAGGTATAGATACCATTACAGGCGATACGCTATTTATCTTCATTTCTGAATACACTATGCCATCGCCTGGAGTTACCCAGTATAAGCAAACCGCTAATCGCGATAATGGAAATGGTTTAGAGCTCGACCAAGAATTCATATCTAAGCAAGATAGGTTTGGCAATACTATAGCCTCTGAAACATACAAGCCCGACCCAAACAACGGAGGTACTTTAACCTTACAAGCCTTTTCATCAACTTGGGAGTACAAGTACGATGCTAGCGGTAGTGCCAATGCCAACTGCGACACCGTGGTAACCGAGTGCATACAGTATAGATATGATGATGTTACCATGACATACAAACCTATACAAAGGCAACTATTTGAATACAACGGTGGTGGAGTTAATCAGCGAAGCGCCACAATTTTCCAAACTTCTGACGGAAGTGGTGGATGGATAAACAGTGTCAAGGAAGATTTTAGTTTGTTTGACATGACACTAGTAGCACAGTACAGCTCTTGGGACGGATCGGGCTGGGAAATATCTAGCCGAGTAACCACCGAAGTGTATGGAGACGTAGTTAACAGTTCTACAGCAGAACAATTTCATTGCGCTAGAGCAACCACGCCAAACCCATATATGTTTGATGAAGACCAAAAGGTGCGCCAAACTACAGAATCGTACGATGTAAACAGCGCTACTTTTACTAACTCTCAAGAGTCAGAGTACAGCAGCAAGCCCAATGGTGGTTACGACCTTGTAGTTGGTTTTTGGAACAGCATGGACATGCAATACCGAAATAGCAGCCGTACCGAAGTGGAACGAAACACACTTGGCGAAACAACCTCAAGCACTAGTTATACTTGGAATACACAAACTATGGGTTGGGATGTTTCAGGCGGCAGCCAAGCCGATAGAATACGCGATGCTAACGGTAACATTACCCAGTTTATTAGCAGATTGTACAACAGCAACACGATGATGATAGAGAACAGCTTCCGCCAAGATTATAGCGACTTTACAACTGTGGTTTCCATACCAGCTAACTCATTGCAGCAAGTACGCCTATACCCCAACCCCTTCACTAACAGCCTAACGCTTAAACTGAAAGAAGGCCAAACCGCAGTTAGCTACACCCTAACCGACCTAACAGGCCGCATGGTTAGCGCAGGTGATATTACGGGAGCTGATGTAAACTTGAACTTAGAGAACCTGAAGGCAGGTACTTACATACTTAACCTTACTGATGGTGGTAATACTGTAGCTACGCAGCGGGTGGTAAAGTGGTAGGTTGTCATAAAGCAGCGATTATTTACTTATATTAGTAATTAATCGATTGCTTTATGCGTTTTTTATTTTTGGTATTGGGGGTAGTAGCTGCGCTTAATTGCTTTGGGCAGGGGCGCTTACATGGCACTTCTGTGTACTATACCGTTCCTGTTAAATCATGGCATTACGGCTCAACCCTAAACCATAAATACAGTAGGCAGGGTCATATACTTTTAACCGTGGGTATTGACACTACTACAGGCGATACCACGAGTATAGAAAAAAGCTTATGCAGTGCGTTACCCAATGATATACAGCAACTTATTGTAGCTACCAAACAAGCCTTTAGTAATGGGCTGCAAGGCGATGATAGCACAATTACACATACAGATATATACGGCAACCAAACCTTGTACGAACAGTTCGGATGGAACTACATCACTACCCAGTACGAGCTCAGCGATTTTGCTGGCATCAGTAGAGATTTTACATATGGTATTCAAGGAAAAGTTGGCGGTGGATGTGATTCGGTGTTATTGGGGCACACACAATACGCTTATATAGCATCTGCCAGTCCTGTATACCAACCGCGGGCATTATATACCTTTCAATACAATGTGCCTAACAGTAACCTACGTACTAATATGACCATTCAGTTGATAGATACGGCTGGCAACTGGGTAAACTATAGAAAAGAGGACTATAGCTTTCAGGGCAATACTTTAACTACTACCGAAAGCCGATGGATTAACGGAGCTTGGCAGTTTGATAAGCGCAATGCACAAGAAATACTCTCTAGTATAGTTACCGTAAGTACTTTAGAGCAATTTTTATGCGAACGGATGACAGCAACCGAACCCTATGAATTCACTTTTCGCGAGCTAGCCTTGCAAGTAAAAGAAGAATACGATGCTGCTACCATGCAATGGGGCGAAAAGCAATTGTGGACGCACACCCATGCCCCTGATAGCAGCAGTTACGAAATTATAATTGACCATTGGAACGACAGCACCCAGCAATATGAGCGTAGTGATAAAGGGGAATGGTATTATAACAGTTATGATGAAAAAGTATTGGAAGCCTTCAGTTTTTGGATAGATAGCCTAAGTACCTGGCAACTTGACTATGCAGATTTATTTGAACTGACCTACAACGGGACGGGGGATAAGGTGCGAGAAATAAGCCGAGGAGTAAACAGCAGGGGCGATACATCTAATAGATATAGGATTGATTACCGAGACTATAGAACCTACCCTCTACCACCCTGCGATACGGCCAATCTCGCCTTCAGTATAAAAAACATCACCCCAAACATTGCCGATAGCAATTGCATTGCGGTGGGGCAAACGGTATTACTGAATAATCAAAGCAGTCCGCAAACAGGTTGGGATTATAGTTGGGACATGATACCTAGCGGTTTTCCTCCAGAGATAACCTTTAGCGATACTGCTAGCAGATTTCCCATAACCCTTTACGCCACGCAAGTGGGCAACATCGGTTGCGACGATAGCCTTACGCAGTTGATAAATGTGCAGAGCGAGGGCAGTTGCATCACCATTGGAATTAACGGATTAGAAACCTCTGGAGCAAGCATCTACCCCAACCCTGTTCAAAGCACCTTAAGCCTAGAGTTCACGAACGGCATCACCCAAGCCAGCTACACCCTAACCGACTTAATGGGCCGTACGATTAAAGCAGGTGAAATTACGGGTACTGATGTAAGCTTGAATTTGGATGGCCTTAAGGCAGGCACGTACATCCTAAACCTTACAGATGGTGGTAATACTGTAGCTACGCAGCGGGTGGTGAAGTGGTAGCGTAGCTGAAAGTTTATAGTTAGTAGTCGGTAGAGGAGTCTTTGGCGATAATTCCTTACGGTCGTTTAGGCTTGTCTATTTACATATCAGGTTAACCTATATCTTTCATTTTAATAGATGTTGTACATTTGGCTAAGATCATTCAAAATCCATTACCATGAAACAGCTATCAACCTTCATCATTTCAGCACTAATGTGCCTTTTTGCGTTTTCTGCTTCGGCACAAACATCGCCACCCGGCAAGTGCGTAGAATACAACTGGAGCAATGGCGCATGGGATTATGCTACTACCGTAACCTTTACCTACGATGCCATGGACCGAAAGCTGAGCGAGATTCGTGTGGACACTATATCGGGCGATACAGCTAGCATATTCACCTTTGAATACACTTCCCCATCAGCAGGGCTGCAGCAAACTAAGCAGACAAATTTAATTGATAATGGCAGCGGCTTTGAACTTTCAGAGTTTATTTTCAGGATTGATGGTTTTGGGAACAACTTAGGCTTGGAAAGCTATCTACCCGACCCCAACAATGGCAACATGCTTACACTGCAAAATGGGGCAAGCAAATTAGAATATAAATACGCCCCCACTGGCCTTCCCCAGGCAGATTGCGATTCCTTATTAATTCAATACACACAATACACTTACAACGCCGGTACGGGCATGTACGATACATTGAGAAGAGAAAGCTATGAATATTCAATAATGAACCCCTTGTCGAGAATAAAAGCTACCCTAGAGGAAGCTAACGGCAGCGGTGTTTTAGTGAATACCAAGCTAACCGAGTACGACCTGAACGAGAATATAGGCTTAGTTTTAACCGCTACTGAAAGCTTATGGACTAATGGCGCTTGGGTGCTTGACTGGCGAACCACCAGCACCCCTAATAGCGCTACTGCTAACGACCCCTTTAAATTTTGTAACAGGGTAACCACGCCTACAAGCTACTTGTTTTTGCAGAACGAACTAGTAGAAGAACTGGAAGAACGTTACAATACAGCTACCATGCAATGGGAAAATATAGCGCAAAGCACATTTACCAGTTCAGCAAATGGAGGCTATCAGCAGATCAACAAAATTTGGGATGCAGGTGCTATGACTTTTGTAGACGATGCTCGTACTAACATAACGTTTAACACCCAAGGTTATAGAACTTCAGACATAGTAGAATTGTGGGATGCCAACACCAGTACATGGATCACAGAATTTGGCAGTACCACTAACCTCACCTTTGATGATAATGACAACCTTGCCCAATTGATCACTACTATTTATGACAAGACCAGCACCACCTTTGTAAATAGCTTCCGCCAAGACTATGACGAGTTTAAAACTGGCGTATCGATACCGATAAATTCGCTAGAGCAGGTACACCTATACCCAAACCCCTTCACCAATAGCCTAACGTTAGAGTTGAAAGAGGGCCAAACTGCCCTAAACTACACCCTAACCGACCTAACGGGCCGAACGGTAAACTCTGGCGATATTACTGGAAGTGATGTGAACTTAAACTTGGATAACTTACGAGCGGGAACATACATTCTTAATCTTAGCGATGGTGGTAATACTGTTGCTACCAAGCGGGTGGTGAAGTGGTAGGTTGAGTAGATAGACTTAGCTTTTCGCCGAGATGGATGTTCGAGAGAAGCGATTTTGAACAGCGCTAAGGTACAGCCAATTGTAGATTCTTAACTCAAGCATATAGGGCGTAAATTTGTAGCTTAGAATACAAAACCGACAATCATGAAACCCATTCTTTTACTATTTGCTTTCAGCCTATGTTTTTGTTTAATGGCCAATGCGCAAGCTGGTAGTTTAGATGCCACATTTGCTACCAACGGCGTTGCCTCCGTAGATTTTGCGAGCACTAATGAAGATGCCGCTATGGTTCGCCAGCAGCCAGATGGAAAGATTGTGTTAGTAGGCGATGCCGATAATGGCACGGGTAACGAGCGGGATATAGTTATAGCTAGGCTTAACCCTGATGGTAGCCCCGATGCTTCTTTTGGTACCAATGGCCAGGTATCGCTTAGTGTAACTGGTTATGAAAAAATAGATGTAAGCGATTTTGATATATTAACCGATGGTAGCCTTATACTTTGCGGTCACGCCCGTGA